>CAZFHV010000166.1:0-7566 GCA_964519095.1 uncultured Chromatiaceae bacterium
GGTGGGCGTTGCGGATGATCCGCGAGCTGGCCGCCTGGCGGAAGATGTCGGTGAGGCGTGCGGTGGGGATCACCCCCGAGCCGATGAGGTCCCCAAGGACGCTCTCGGGTCCCACCGAGGGGAGCTGATCCACATCCCCCACCAGCAACAACCCCGAAGGGTCGGGGATGGCCTGTCGTCTAGCAACCAGGGGCGAAGCTATGCGCCGACTCGGACAGGGCAGCCATAGGCGCGGCGGGGAGCGCGGGAACGGGTGCGAAAGCGGGTGGGATGACTGGATGCCCGCCGGGTTTCTGAAATCTGGTTACACCAGCGCTTACATGACTCCGCCGACAAATAATAAGGGCTTACAGCGTCCGCTGCAAGCCCTTGATTCATTTGGTAGCGGGGACAGGATTTGAACCTGTGACCTTCGGGTTATGAGCCCGACGAGCTGCCAGACTGCTCCACCCCGCAGCAGACTTGAAATTATATATGTTGCCAGCGCCTAAGTGCAAGTGGACTGCCGGAGCCACTGTTGGCCTAGCGCGTCGCCGTGACGCAGCATGCTTCGGCGACCCGAGAAACCATCGCGCCGACAGATGCCCGATCTCTCACTTGTGCACCACCGCTACCAGAGACTTGGCGAAGACCGGAACGCGCCCCACTCGCAGCAGATCGATCTGCTGGGAGCCACCCTCCTCCAACAGTGCTCGCAGTGAGCGCATGGAGAAGAACTTGATGTGCCCGCCGTCCCAAAGGGGACCTAGGTGATCGTCCCACTTCCCGGCCAGGGCCAGCGCCAGGTTCTTCAGATAGCCGTGGTAGGGTGTCGACAGCACCCCTACCCCCCCCCGCTCGATCAGGCGGAAAAAGTTACGCGCCAGCTCGCGAGAGTAGAAGCAATGCTCGACCACCTCCAGGGATACCACCAAGGGAAAAGTCCCGTAGCGCCCCGCCAGATCATCGTAGGCGTCCCCAACATCCAGGCGCACCTGCGGATACGCAGCTCGGGCGACCTCGATGCCGCTCTCGGAGGGATCTATACCCGTCACCTCGAACCCGAGGGTGCTCAAGAGGTTTGCGGTGGCACCGTTGCCGCAGCCCATCTCGAAGGCGCGCTTTTCCGGCCAGTCTCGGCCAGCGACGATGTGCCGCAGCACCGGCCAGAGGTAGGGGCTGGACCAGGTCGGCGCCGCATCTCGGTAGCCGTAATCGGTGGGCACATTCTGGATCATGGTCCCTCCGTCGAGGTCCGATGGCAGCGGCGGGGCGAGGCGGGCGCCCACAGGCGGTCACCGGTCCAACCTAACCCCAAGGGGAAACCTGGCCCCATGGACTCGGTCAGGACTCGCCCAGCCGAGGCCGAGGTGTCCGGCGCGCGCCGCGTGGGGGGGCCCGACGCGGCTCCCGGGGCAGTCCAGCCAGCGCCAGCAGGCCCTGGCGCTCCTGGTCCTCCAGGTCCCGCCAGTGGCCGGCGAAGAGCCGGGGACCGAGGCTGACATTACCGAAGCGCAGCCGGATGAGGCGGCTCACGCGATAACCGATGGCCTCCCAGAGACGCCGTACCTCCCGCTTACGCCCCTCCCGCAGCACCACGGCGTACCAGCGGTTGACGCCGACGCCGCCCGCCTCCCGCACGGAGACGAAGCGCGCGGGGCCGTCCTCGAGCTCCACCCCCGCAGTGAGGCGTTGGAGGTCCTCGGGGATGACCTCCCCCATCACCCGCACCGCGTATTCGCGCTCGATCTCGCGGCTGGGGTGCATCAGCCGGTTGGCCAGCTCCCCGTCGGTGGTCAGGAGCAGCAGCCCGCTGGTGTTGACGTCGAGTCGCCCCACAGCGATCCAGCGGCCCTTACCCAGCCGGGGCAGGCGGTCGAATACGGTGGGCCGACCCTCGGGGTCGTGGCGGGTGACCACCTCCCCCTCGGGCTTGTTGTAGAGGATCAGGCGCCGCCGGGTCGCCAGCCGCTCGCCGAGCCTGAGCCAGCGGCCGTCGAGGGCGACCCGGTCGCCGCTGCCGATCCGCTCGCCGAGCTGGGCGGGACGACCATTGACCTGCAGGCGCCCGGCGGCGATCCAGCCCTCGATCTCCCGGCGGGACCCGAGCCCCGCGTTGGCGAGGACCTTCTGCAGCCGCTCCGGCGGTGCCTCCGCCCCGGCCCTAGTGCGGGCCGTGGGGCGACGGGGGGACGGCGATCTCGGTCGCTGGGTGTCGCGGCTCATCCGCTCGGGCCTCCAGGGGTGAGTCGGGGCTGGGGGACTCCAGCTCGGGTAGCAGGGTAGTGAGATCCTGGAGCGCCGCCAGCGGCGGCAAGTCGCCGAGGGAGCGCAGCCCGAAGTAGTCGAGGAATTGGCGGGTGGTGGCGTAAAGGGCCGGACGGCCCGGGACGTCGCGATGCCCCACCACCCGCACCCAGTCGCGCTCCAGGAGGGTCCGCACGATGTTGGTGCTGACCGCCACCCCCCGTACCTCCTCGATCTCGCCGCGGGTGATGGGCTGGCGGTAAGCGATCAGGGCCAGAGTCTCCAGCAGGGCGCGGGAATAGCGCGCGGGCCGCTCCTCCGAGAGGCGAGCCACCCAGGGTGCCACCGCGGCGCGCACCTGGATGCGGTAGCCCCCCGCCACGCGGATGAGCTCGATGCCGCGACCCTCGTACTCGCTGGCCAGGGCCTCCAGGGCCGCCTCCAGGGCGGCCCGCTCCGGGCGCTCCTCCTCGGGGAACAACTCCTGCAACCGCTCAACGGACAGGGGTGCCCCCGCGGCCAGCAGGGCCGCCTCCAAGATATGGGAAAGGCTCGGCGGGCTGCTCATGGCTCCGACCCGCCGGCGCGCACGTGGATGGGGGCGAAGGGGGCACCCTGCACCAGCTCGATGAGGGTCGCCCGCAGGAGTTCCAGCACGGCGAGGAAGGTCACCACCACCCCACCGCGTCCCTCGCCGTAGTCGAAGAGCTCGGTGAACAGCGAGAAGCCTTCGCGCTGCACCCGCTCCAACACCTGGGACATGCGCTCGCGCACCGAGAGGGACTCGCGCTGCACCCGGTGATGGCTGAAAAGCTCGGCCCGGCGCATCACCTCCCCCAGCGCCAGCAGCACCTCCTGCAGATCCACCGGCGGCGGGAGCTTGCGCAGGTGCCCGTCTGGCACGGGGATCTGCACCGGCAACACGTCCCGCTCCAGCCGGGGCAGGCCATCGAGGTCCTCCGCGGCCCGTTTGAAGCGCTCGTACTCCTGGAGCCGGCGCACCAGCTCCGCGCGGGGGTCCGCCTCATCCGTCTCGGCGCTCGCTGGTCGGGGCAGCAGCATGCGCGACTTGATCTCGGCGAGCATCGCGGCCATCAGCAAGTACTCGGCCGCCAACTCGAGGCGGCTCCCCTGCATCATCTCGATGTAGTCGATGTACTGGTCGGTGATGACCGCGATGGGGATGTCGAGGATGTCGAGGTTCTGGCGGCGGATCAGATAGAGCAGGAGATCCAGGGGACCCTCGAAGGTCTCCAGGAACACCTCCAGGGCATCGGGGGGGATGTAGAGGTCCTTGGGCAGCTCCCGCAGGGGCTCCCCACGCACCAGGGCCAGAGGCGCCTCCTGGGGGGGAGCCTCGTCGATGGGGAGCGCCGCCGCCCCTGCCTCGCTCACCCCCCTTACCTCACCGATAACGGAGCGACATGGCGTCGCGCACCTCCGCCATGGTCTCGCGCGCCACGGCACGGGCGGCCTCGCAGCCCGCGTCGATGATGGCGCGCACCCGTTCGGGCTCCGCCTCGAACTGGGCCGCCCGCTCCTGAATGGGCTTGAGCTCCGCCAGCACCGCCTCGATCACCGGCTGCTTGCACTCGATGCAGCCGATGCCGGCGGAGCGGCAGCCCTGCTGGACCCAAGCCTTGACCTCCTCGTCGGAGTAGACTTCATGGAACTGCCACACCGGGCACTTGGCAGGGTCGCCCGGATCGCTGCGCCGCACCCGGCTCGGGTCCGTGGGCATGGTGCGCAGGGTCCGCTCCACCTGGGGCAGGTCGTCGCGCAGGGCGATGGTGTTGTTGTAGGACTTGGACATCTTCTGCCCGTCGAGCCCGGGCATCTTGGAGGCCTTGGTGAGCAGCGGCCGCGGCTCGGGCAAGATGACCCTCCCGCCGCCGTCCAGATAGCCGAGCAGCCGCTCCCGTTCCTCGACGGCCAGGTTCGGCTGACTGGTGACCAAATCTCGGGCGGAGCCGCGGGCCTCCTGGTCACCCCGCTCCTGGAAGCCGCGCCGCAGCTCCGCGAACAGCTTGGTGTTCTTCTTGCCCATCTTGCGGGCGGCCGCCTCCGCCTTGGCCTCGAAGTCCGGCTCGCGGCCGTAGAGGTAGTTGAAACGACGGGCCACCTCGCGGGTCAGCTCCACGTGGGCCACCTGGTCCTCCCCCACCGGCACCTGCTCGGCGCGGTAGACGAGGATGTCGGCGCTCTGCAGCAGCGGATAACCCAGGAAGCCGTAAGTGGTCAGGTCCTTGTCCTTGAGCTTCTCCTGCTGGTCCTTGTAGCTCGGCACCCGCTCCAGCCATCCCAATGGAGTCAGCATCGAAAGCAACAGGTGTAGCTCCGCGTGCTCCAGCAGGCGCGACTGGATGAAGAGGGTGGCCTTGGCGGGGTCGATGCCCACCGCCAGCCAGTCCACCACCATGTCCCAGACGCTCGCGGGGATGAGGCTGGGGTCGTCATAGTTGGTGGTGAGGGCGTGCCAGTCGGCCACGAAGAAGAAGCACTCGTAGTGGTCCTGCAATTCGACCCAGTTCTTCAACACGCCGTGATAGTGCCCCAGGTGCAGGCGCCCGGTGGGCCGCATGCCCGAGAGCACGCGCGAAGGATGAACCGCAACGGAGCTCACTCGGTGTACTCCCTCAGTGGAAAAAGGTCTCGACGACCGCGAAGCCCCCCGGCACCAGGGAGACGGTGAGGATCACGACCGGCAACAGCAGCCGGCCCAACAGACCAGTGACCAGGAGCCCCAGCAGGATCGGGATCCCGTAGGGCTCCAGGCGCGCGAACCCCGCCGCCCAGCGCTGGGGCAGGAGTGCGCTCACCACCCGCCCCCCGTCCAGGGGCAGCAGGGGAAAGAGATTGAGCACCAGCAACCAGACGTTGATCAAGACTCCGAACAGCCCCATGAGCTCCAGCGGCACCGCCACCCACTCCGAGGTCTCCTCCAGGGCGATGCCGAGCTTAAGGGCCAGACCCCAGAGAATGGCCATCAGGAGGTTAGCGCCGGGTCCGGCGACGGCGACCAGCGCCACGTCCCGCCGGGGATTGGCGAGGTTCCGCCCGTTGATGGGCACCGGCTTGGCCCAGCCGAACAGGAAACCCCCGCCCCCCAGGGAGGAGAGGAAGAAGATGCCCAGGGGCACCAGGACCGTTCCCACCAGGTCGATGTGCTTGAAGGGATTGAGGGTAACCCGCCCGAACATCTCGGCGGTGCGATCCCCCAGGAGCCGCGCCACATAGCCGTGGGCCGCCTCGTGTACGGTGATGGCGAAGAGCACCGGCAGGATCATCACCGCCAGGCGCTGCACCTCGTTGACGAGATCCATCGAGGTGCCGCCTCAGTCGCCCGGGGTCTGGAACAGGGCCGCGTTGCCCTTGCCGTGACGCGCCACCTCGGGGACATCCCCGGTCAGATCCACCACTGTGGTGGGCTCCAGACCGCAAAAACCGCCGTCGATGATGAGATCCACCTGGTAGTTGAGGATCTCCCGCATCTCCTGGGGATCAGTGAGGGGCAGATCCTCGCCCGGCAGGAGCAGGGTGGTGCTCAGCATGGGCTGATTCAGCTCCGTGAGCAGCGCCCGGCAGATCACGTGGTCCGGCACCCGGATACCGATGCTCTTGCGCCGGGGGTGCATCAGACGCCGCGGCACTTGGCGGGTGGCCTCGTGGATGAAGGTATAGGGCCCCGGGGTGAGGGCCTTGAGGAGGCGGAAGTCCTGGTTGTCGATCCGCGCGTAGGTGGTGATCTCCGAGAGATCGCGACAGACCAGGGTGAAGTTGTGCTTCTCATCCACCTGGCGGATGCGGCGGATGCGCTCCATGGCCTCTTTGCCCCCGATCTGGCAGCCGAGGGCGTAGCAGGAATCGGTGGGATAGACGATCACCCCCCCGTCGAGGACGATCTCCACTGCCCGGCGGATCAGGCGGGGCTGGGGATTGTCCGGGTGGATCTGGAAGAACTGGGCCAACTCGGCGGTGTCCCTTCAGGCGACCGCGGCCCAGGTCTGCCCCTGCCAGGCGTCCCCCTGCCAGATGGGCCGACAACCCTCCGGGAGCCGCATCGTCCGGCCCAGCTCCAGGTAGCTGCTCTCGGGGCCGTGGTAATCGGACCCGCAGGAGGCCAGAAGCCCCGTCTCACGGGCCACCTGGGCCATGCTGAATGTGTCGTCCCGGCTGTGACTGCCGGAGGCGACCTCCAGGGCCTCGCCCCCGGCGGCGCTGAACTCCCGGATCAACCCCAGGAGCTTGGTGCGAGTGAGCCGATAGCGGGCCGGATGGGCGAGCACGGCCTGACCGCCCGCGGCTCGGACCCAGCCCACCGCCTCCTCGAGCGTCGCCCACTCCCCCGTCACGTGCCCCGGCTTGCCGCTCACCAGGTAGTGGCGGTAAACATCCCGCTCGGAGCCCACCAGGCCCTCCTGCACCAGGAAACGGGCGAAATGGGTGCGGCTGATGAGCCGGCCGTTCGAGAGGGCCCTGGCCCCCTCGAAGGCCCCGCGGATCCCCACCCGGCCGAGTCGCCGGGCGATCTCCTCCGCCCGCCAGTCCCGGAAGGTCCGCAGCCGCGCCAACCCCTCCGCCAGCTCCGGCGTCCCCGGCTCCACATTCAGGCCCACGACATGGACCGTGCGCCCACCCCAGGTCACCGAGATCTCCACCCCGGCCACCAGCCTGAGACCGACCTGGGCGGCCTCCCGCTGCGCCTCCGCGATCCCCTCGGTGGTGTCGTGGTCGGTCACCGCCAACATGGGGATACCTGCGGCCTTGGCGCGCCGCACCAGGGCGGCGGGACTCAGGGTCCCGTCGGAGGCGGTGGTGTGGCAATGGAGATCGGGTTGGGCGGACATCCGGCTATTCTAACCGAAAAGGCTTGGCCCTCCCGCCGGCGCGCGCCGAGAGGTTGCATCGCTCCAGCTCCTCGGTGGTGTAACCGCCCCAGCTCCATGGTTTCTTCAACGCCGGGCTCGATACTCGATAGCGCGGCGGGGCGTCCGACGCCCCAGTGTAGCCCTTTCTTCACTAATTCGAGCCTGGCCCCTGCCGCGCGGGGATCGTCGCTACATACAGAAACTGGGCATCCAGCTGTTCTAAGGTGCTCACAATATCCTGTAACCTAGCGATATTGTTGAAATTCCTTTTGGGCTTGCGCGACCATAGTTGGCGACGTCTTGCAGAAGTTCGTTGACAAGAGCCCGGCGACGGTGATGGTGCGCGGGCTACTTGAACGGCTGCTCAATCCCGAGGCCTTGGAGCGCTGGTTTGAGGCTACGGCGCGGGCGCAGTACAGGCGCGAGATTCTGTTTCCTCGCTGGTGGGGTTGATGCTGCAGATCGTGTGTCG
>CAZFHV010000167.1:0-7556 GCA_964519095.1 uncultured Chromatiaceae bacterium
AGTCAAAGCCTATCCTGACCGGGACAATAACGCAATAGGGGTAATCCCTAAAGGTATTCCCCAAAGAAGGGATTGTTGGGCTCTGGGCCCATTGGTGGTCCGGCGCTGAGGTCAGAGGGACTGGCCCTCGCGGGGGAAGGGCGCCCCGCGCGGACCTTAGCTGCGCGCGAGCCAGCTCTGCACCCGCTGGTGCAGCTCCTTTAGTCCGAGGGGCTTGGCCAGGTAATCGTCCATGCCGGCCGTGAGACAGCGTTCCCGGTCGCCCGGCATGGCCAGGGCCGTCAGGGCGATGATGGGCGTGGCGCGCAGCTCGGCGGACAGGCGCAGGCGGTGAGTGGCTTCCAGTCCGTCCATCTCCGGCATCTGCACGTCCATCAGGATCAGGTCGGGTGGGTCGGTGGTGGCGAGCGCCACGGCCTCTACCCCGTTGCGTGCCACCACCACCTCGTGGCCGAGCTGGCGCAGGTAGAGGCTGAGCATCTCGGCGCTGGTGGCGTTGTCCTCCGCCAAAAGGATGCGGGCGGTGCGCCCGCTGCTGGCCGGGGCTGAGGGCCGCGGCTCGGCCGGCTGCTGGGGGAGCGGCTCGGGCGCCAGCGCCTCCAGGCCGGGGTCCCAGGGGAGGTCGACATGGAAGCGGCTGCCCTCGCCCAGGGTGCTCTCCACGCTGATGCTGCCCCCATGGAGCTCCGCCATCCCGTAGGCGAGCACCAGCCCCAGGCCGGTGCCCCCGTAATGGCGCGACAGCCCGCTGTCGAGCTGCACGAAGGGCTTGAAGAGCTGCGGGAACTGCTCGGCGGGGATGCCGATCCCGGTGTCCCAGACGGTGAGACGAAGCCGTCCTCCCGCCGCGTCGCCCACCGAGCTCAGGCCCACGGAGCCGCCCTCGGGGGTGAACTTGACCGCGTTGCTGAGCAGGTTGACCAGGAGCTGCTTGAGGCGCCGGCTGTCGCCGCGGATCAGTCGCACCTGCGGGTCGAAGGCACAGGTGAGGTCGATACCCTTTCGCTGGGCCGCCTGGCGGACCAGGCGCAGGGATGCGTCGCACAACTGCTGCACCGGCACCCGATCCCACACCAGCTGCATCTTGCCGGATTCCACCTTGGCCACATCCAGGATGTCGTTGATGAGGTCGAGGAGGTGGTGTCCGCTCTCCTGGATGGTCTTGACCGCCCGCACCTGCTGCTCGTTGACTGGGCCGAGCAGCCCATCCTCCAGGGTCTCGGCAATCCCGAGCACGGTGGTGAGGGGGGTGCGCAGCTCGTGGCTCATGGCGGCCAAGAACTCGTCCTTGGCCCGCGCCGTGCGCGCCAGCTCGTTGTTGGCCATCCCCAGCTCGGCGGTACGCTCCCGCACCCGCTCTGCGAGCAGGGCCCGCTCCTCGGCGAGGGCGTCATGGGCGGCGCGCAGGGCGATTTCGGCGCGTTTGCGCTCCGAGACGTCCGCGAAGGTAACCACCGCACCCACCAGCTGGTCGTCCTGGAAGATGGGGTAGGAACGGTACTCCACCGGGAAGCTGCTGCCGTCCGCCCGCCAGAACACCTCGTCGTCGGCGTAGGCCGGGCGACCGTAGCGGTAGGTCTCGGATGCCCGGCACAGGGCCTCCGGGTAGGGCGCGCCATCCGCGTAGGAGTGATGGATGAGGGCGTGCATGGGCTTGCCCAGCAGCTCCCGCGGCTCCCGGTAGTTGAGCATGCGGGCACCGGACGGGTTGCAGAAGATGCAGAGACCCTTGGTGTCCACCCCGTAGACGCCCTCGCCCGAGGATTCCAGTAGCAGCCGCGTACGGGCCTCGCTCTTGCGCAGGGTCTCCTGGGACGCGGCAAGGGTATCCTGCATGTGCTTCATGGCGAGCAGCAGCTGGGCGGGCTCATCACGGCCGGTTACCAGGATGGGGCTGCGCAGGTCTCCAGATGTGATGCGGCGGGCGATGCTGGTGGCGGCTACCAGGGGGGAGGCGAAGGTGCGGTCCACCAGAAGCATCATGAAGAAGATGGCACCACTCATGACCCCCGCCACCAGGATCAGCACCTGCTTGGCCACGGCCTCCGTGCGTCGCTCGATCCCCGCGAGCTGCTCCGCCTCGTAGGCGGTGGCCTGGGCCACCACCGTGTTCAGGAGCTCGGTGGGCACCCGATCCACCCCCTGCACCAGGGCATCCACCAGTCGATAGGACCGGGGATCGTCCGGATGGAAGTGGGAGAGGGCGCTGCGGTATTCCCTACCGAGCCAGGTGTGGGCGCCCAGGAAGGCCCGGGCCGTGGCCTGGGCCTGAGGCTCCTGGCCCAGCAGCCCCACCAGCCGCTCCATTGCCTCCTGGGTCTGGTGCTCCTGGGCCTCGAAGCCCCTGAGGTAGACCTCGTACTGGAGCGGGTCCCCGCCGCGCAGCAGGATGTTCTTCCACTCCTGGACCTGGCGCTTGAACTGCACCTGGGCGGAGAGGCTGAGGGCCACGATCGCCGAGGTGTCCTCGTGGATCTGGGCGGCCTGGTCCGCGGCCTCCTTGTAGCGCTCGAGCCCAAGGAGCCCCACCGCCAGGTTCACCACCAGGATCAGCGCCAGGGCGAGGGCGAACTTGGTGCGGACGTTCATGGGCGGTGGGGGCGCTCGGCTCGGGCCCGAGGTGACTGGCAATCCCAGGGGACCATGTTACCTTGTTGCCCTGCCCCCTCTCACCCCAGGACGGACCGGCGATGCCCGTGCATGACACGCTTATCTTAGTGGATGGGTCATCGTACCTGTTCCGCGCCTATCATGCCCTGCCCAAGTTGAGCAACTCCCAGGGCGAGCCCACCGGGGCCCTGGTCGGTGTCCTCAACATGCTGCGCAAGCTCAGCGAGGACTATCACCCCGAGTACATGGCGGTGGTGTTCGATGCACCCGGCAAGACCTTCCGCGACCAGATCTACCCCGCCTACAAGGCCCAGCGTCCCCCTATGCCCGAGGAGCTGCGCCTCCAGATCGGCCCCCTGCACGAGATCATTCGCGCCCTTGGCCTGCCCCTGCTGGTGGTCCCCGAGGTGGAGGCGGACGACGTCATCGGAACCCTGGCGTTGCGTGCGGCCGCGGAGGGGCTGAGCACCCTCATCTCTAGTGGTGACAAAGACCTGGCCCAGATCGTCGGCGACCGGATCAGCCTGGTGGACACCCTGAACGACACCCGGCTCGACCGCGCGGGGGTGGAGACCCGCTTCGGGGTGCCCCCGGAGCGGATCGTCGACTACCTGACCCTGGTGGGTGACAGCGTGGACAACATCCCCGGTGTGCCCAAGTGCGGTCCCAAGACCGCCGCCAAGTGGCTCCAGGACTATGGCTCCCTGGCGGGGGTGGTGGCCCACGCGGGGGAGATCGGCGGCAAGATCGGCGAGAGCCTGCGCGCCAGCCTCGATCAGCTCCCCGTCTCCCAGACCCTTGCCACCATCAAGACCGACGTGCCCCTGGGGATCGAGCCCAGGTCCCTGCGGCCCGCGGCCCCGGACCTGGTCGCGTTACGGGCCTGGTACACGCGGCTCGAGGCCAGGCGCCTCCTTGCCACACTCGGGGATGCCGCCCCCGTCTCGTCGGAGGAGCGCCCACCCTTGGGCCGGGCCGCGCGCTACGAACTGGTGCTCAGCGAGGAAGCCCTGGCCACCTGGCTGGAGCGGCTCGGGCAGGCGGAGCTCTTCGCCTTCGACACCGAGACCACCGGTCTGGACTACATGCGCGCCGAGCTGGTCGGTGTCTCCTTTGCCGTGGCCCCCGGCGAGGCGGCCTACGTGCCCCTGGGCCACGCCTATCCCGGTGCCCCGGAGCAGCTCGAGCTTCGCCGGGTGCTCGGGAGACTCAAGCCCCTGCTGGAGGACCCCCGACGCCCCAAGGTGGGTCAGAACCTCAAGTACGACCTGAGCGTGCTGGCCCGCTATGACATCGCGCTCTGCGGGATTGCCCACGACACCATGCTGGAGTCCTACGTCCTCGACAGCACCGCTACCCGCCACGACATGGACTCCCTCGCCAAGCGCTACCTGGACCACGACACCATCCATTTCGAGGAGGTGGCGGGCAAGGGCCCCAAGCAGCTCGGCTTCGACCAGGTCCCGCTCCCCGAGGCGTGCCAGTACGCCGCGGAGGATGCGGACGTGACCCTGCGCCTGCACCAGACCCTCTGGCCCAAGCTCCAGGCCAGCCCGGCCCTGTGCCGGCTCTACCAGGAGATCGAGGTCCCCCTGGTGCCGGTGCTCTCGCGCATGGAGCGCAACGGGGTACGCATCGACAGCGCGCTGCTGGCTACCCAGGGGCGTGACCTGGCCGAGCGCATCCACCGCCTGGAGCAACAGGCCTACTCGGTGGCCGGCCGGCGCTTCAACCTCGGCTCGCCCAAGCAGATCGGCGAGATCTTCTTCGAGGAGCTCGGGCTACCGGTCCTCTCCAAGACCCCCAAGGGGGCGGCCTCCACCTCCGAGGAGGTCCTCCAGCAGCTCGCCGACGCCGGTCACGCCCTCCCGGCCCTGATCCTGGAGCACCGGGGGCTCGCCAAGCTCAAGTCCACCTACATCGACAAGCTGCCCCAGTTGGTCAATCCCGCCACCGGGCGGGTCCATACCTCCTATCACCAGGCGGTGGCGGCCACGGGGCGCCTGTCCTCCTCGGACCCCAACCTGCAGAACATCCCCATCCGCAGCGAAGACGGCCGACGCATCCGCCGCGCCTTCATCCCCGAGCCGGGACGGCGCCTCCTGGCGGCGGACTACTCCCAGATCGAGCTGCGCATCCTGGCCCACCTCTGCGGGGACGAGCGGCTGCGGGCCGCCTTCGCCGCCGGGGAGGACATCCATCGCGCCACCGCTGCGGAGGTGTTCGGCGTACCGCTGGGGGCGGTGAGCGGCGATCAGCGCCGCTCCGCTAAGGCCATCAACTTCGGGCTCATCTACGGCATGTCCGCCTTCGGGCTGGCCCGCCAGCTCGGCATCGACCGGGGCGCTGCCCAGGACTACGTGGATCGCTACTTCCAGCGCTATCCCGGGGTCAAGGCCTTCATGGAGCGCATCCGCGAGCAGGCGCGGCGGGACAAGTACGTGGAGACCCTGTTCGGCCGCCGCCTCTACCTCACCGACATCGACCACAGCAACCAGGGCCGGCGTGCCGGGGCGGAGCGCACCGCCATCAACGCCCCCATGCAGGGCACCGCCGCGGACATCATCAAGCGCGCCATGCTGGCGGTCGATCAATGGATCGAGGGTGAGCGGCCCCCCGTGCGGTTGATCATGCAGGTCCACGACGAGCTGGTGCTCGAGGTGGCGGAGGACTTCGTCGCGGAGGCGGCGGCACGGATTCGCCAGGCCATGGAAGGGGCCGCCAGCCTCCAGGTCCCGCTGGTGGTGGACGTGGGCAGCGGCGGGAACTGGGATGAGGCCCATTGATCCCCCCGCCCGCGCGAGGGCACCGATTTTCCGTCCGGGGCGGTGAACTTTTTCGGAAGACCCTTTTCTAATGGTTCGAGCGTCGCACGACGCTAGGGTCGCATTCCCCTCCCTTGGCGACCCGAGTTTCCCGGCCGCCCCAGCCGGGAACATTTCAGCCCCGGACCTCCCCCAAGCAGTCCGGGGTTTTTCTTTGGTCCTATTCGCTTCGCTGCTGGCAGGCTGCCGGGCTGCCGCCATCGGCGCCTCTGACACACCACCGGCCACCACGCATCCATGCCGAGTTCGCCGAGTGGGCCAAGCCGCGGACGCTCGCGCCGTGAAGACTCAATCAGTCCCTCAGCGATCTTTTACCAGTGAACCGACTTGACCGAGAAGCAATGATCGATGGGCGGTTTCACCCCTGTCCGACGAGAACCCCTTCCGCAATGAATGCAGCAGTGCTCGGCGTAGGTGTGGCCAGCCTCGACATCGTCTTGGAGGTCGCGGCCTTTCCGCGGGAGGATGGGGAGCTGCGCATCCTCTCCCGCCGGCGGGCGCTGGGGGGCAATGCGGCCAACACCCTGGTAGTGCTCAGTCAGCTTGGCCACAGCGCCGATTGGATGGGGGTAATGGGTGGGGGCGCAGACGCCGGGTTCCTGCTGGCGGAGCTGGGTCGTGCGGGGGTGGGTCATCAGGACGCGGTGCGTGTGCCTGTTGGCGGCACCCCGACTTCCTATGTCTGTCTGAGCCGGGCGAGCGGCAGTCGCACCATCCTCCACCACCGCGACCTCCCGGAGCTCAGCGCCGAGCAGTTCGCCCAAGTCCCCCTGGCGGGGCTCGACTGGGTCCATTTCGAGGGCCGCAACCCCGCCGAGACGGCGGCCATGGTGCGGCGGGTGCGGGAGGAGCGGCCCGAGGTACGGCTCTCGTTAGAGTTGGAGAAACCCCGTCCAGGGATCAAGCAACTATTCGCGGGACCGGAGGTTCTGCTGCTGGGCCGGGGGTTTGCAGAGGCCTGGGGCGCCAGCGACCCCGGGTCCTTCCTGAGGGCCTTCATCAGGCGGACCAGCGCCCGGGCCTGCTTCCTCGGCTGGGGCTCGGAGGGGGGCTATGCCGCGACGGCGGGGGGCCAGGTCTTTTTCAGTCCTGCCTTTCCGCCGCCGCGGGTGGTGGATACCCTTGGGGCCGGGGATGTCTTCAACGCCGGGATCATCGACGCCCTTCTGGCGGGGCGGAATGTGGCAGAGGCCCTGGAGCGCGGCTGTCGCCTGGCGGGCCGTCGCTGCGGCCAGGTGGGGCTGGATGGACTGGGGCGCGCCCCTGTTGGGCCGGGCTGACAGGCCCGGGGTTGCCTGGGGTCAATGCTCCCGATGGGACGCGAAGGCGATGCGATCCAGTACCCCCATCAGGAGCGCGGAGACGACGAAGGTCAGGTGGATGATCACGTACCACAGGAGCTTGTCGTTCGGGGTATGGGGGGCATTCATAAAGGCCCGCAGCAGGTGGATGGAGGAGATGGCGACGATGGAGGCCGCCACCTTGAGCTTGAGGGTGCCGGCGTCCAGCTTGCCCAGCCAGCCGAGCTTTTCGGTGTCCTGATCGATGTCGATGCGGGAGACGAAGTTCTCGTAGCCCGAGAACATCACCATCACCACCAGGCTCGCCACCAGGGCGGTGTCGATCATGCCGAGGATGGTGAGGAGCATGTCGGTCTCCGCCATGGTCGCCACGTGGCTCAAGACGTGGAACACCTCCATGAAGAACTTGATGGCCAGGGCGATCAGGGCCAGGGACAGCCCGAAGTAGATCGGCGCCAGGATCCAGCGCATGGCGAAGAGCAGCTTCTCGAATCTTTGTTCCAGCATGCGACCAACCTCCGGGTCTGGACGGGCGGGCTATTTTACGCGGGATTGATGGCCGGTCGAGGCTTCCATCCACCACCTTTGGGGTATCGTCTCCCGCTCCGAGAGCAGTTCGCGTGCGTCGTCTGGGCCTGGGCGCCCATCGCCCCGGGGTCCTCGGTAAGGCAAGGGCCGAAAGGCGGGCGCCGCTCTTGCCTGATACGCGTCAGGGTGCGGGTCTCTTGTTAGCCGTAGTATTCCTTTCCCGTACACTTGCGGACCGGGTGCCTAGCAGCCTGTCGGACTTGAGCCTCGCGATGACCTTCTTGGGCCGTCA
>CAZFHV010000168.1:0-7539 GCA_964519095.1 uncultured Chromatiaceae bacterium
GGATCGAGGCGGCGGGGGAGGGGCTCGCCACGGGTCACCATGCCGCCCCCCTGTGTGCGGGGCGGCCGGGGGTGCTGCACGGCAACCGCACCTACCTCATGGAGGATCAGGACGGACAGATCATCGAGACCCATTCCATCTCGGCGGGGCTCGACTATCCGGGGGTGGGCCCCGAGCATGCCTGGCTCAAGGACACCGGCCGGGTCCGCTATGAGGCGGTGACCGACGCGGAGGCCCTGGCGGCCTTCCATGCCCTGACCCGCACCGAGGGCATCATCCCCGCCCTGGAGTCGAGCCACGCCCTGGCCTACGCGGCCAAGCTCGCCCCTACCCTGGGTCCGGACCGCACTCTCCTGGTCAACCTCTCGGGACGGGGCGACAAGGATATGCACACCGTGGCCGCCCGGGAGGGCATCCGTCTATGAGCCGCATCGCCGAGCGCTTCGCCGCCCTGGGGGCAAGGGGCCGCCCGGCCCTGATCCCCTTCGTGACCGCCGGCGATCCGCAGCCCGCCGTGACCCTGCCCCTGTTGCACGCCCTGGTGGGAGCGGGGGCGGACCTCATCGAGCTGGGGGTACCCTTCTCCGACCCCATCGCCGATGGGCCGGTGATCCAGCGGGCCACCGAGCGGGCCCTGGCCCATAGGATGAGCCTGCGGGGGGTGCTCGAGCTGGTGCGGGCGTTCCGTGAGGGCGACACCGAGACCCCGCTGATCCTCATGGGTTATCTCAACCCCATCGAGGTGATGGGCTACCAGGCCTTCGCCACCGCGGCCCGGGAGGCCGGGGTCGACGGGGTGCTGGTGGTGGACGTGCCCCCCGAGGAGGGCGAGACCCTGGTAGCGGCCTTGCGGGGGGCGGGGATAGATCTCATCTACCTCTTGGCGCCCACCTCCACCGAGGAGCGCATCCGCAAGATCGCGAAGGTGGCGAGCGGTTTCGTCTACTATGTGGCGGTGAAGGGGGTGACCGGCGCGGGGCATCTGGATGTGGAGGCGGTGAGCGAAAAGCTGGCTGAGATCCGCCGCCTGGTTCCGCTGCCGGTGGGGGTGGGGTTCGGCATCAAGGATGCGGACTCGGCGCGCCGGGTGGCTGAGGTGGCGGACGCGGTGATCGTGGGCAGCGCTATCGTCAGCCGTATGGAGGCCCTGCAGGCGGAGCCGGCCAAGATCCCCGAGGCCATCGGTGCCTTCCTGCGGGAGCTGGGCGCCGGCATCGATCAGGCCCGGTCGGGCGGTTGATCTCTAACGAGCAGAGGGGCGTCATGAACTGGTTCGAACGACTCATCCCCAGCCGCATCCGCACCGACGCCAGCAGCAAGCGGGCGGTGCCCGAGGGTCTGTGGGCCAAGTGTCCGGGCTGCAACGCGGTGCTCTACCGCGCCGAGCTCGAGCGCAGCCTGGAGGTCTGCCCCAAGTGCAACCACCATCATCGGATCACGGCCCGCCGCCGCCTGGATACCTTCCTGGACCCCGAGCCGCGGGAAGAGATCGGCCTGGGCCTGGAGTCCACGGATCCCCTGCGCTTCAAGGACCTCAAGCGCTACCGCGACCGCATCCTCCAGGCCCAGAAGGACACGGGCGAGAAGGAGGCCCTGGTGGTCATGGCGGGCCGGGTCAATGGGCTGGATCTGGTGGCGGCCGCCTTCGAGTTCGACTTCCTGGGCGGCTCCATGGGCTCGGTGGTGGGGGAGCGTTTCGTGCGCGGGGTGGATCTGGCCCTGGAGCGGGGCTGGCCCCTGGTGTGCTTCTCCGCTAGCGGCGGGGCGCGCATGCAGGAGTCGCTGTTTTCGCTCATGCAGATGGCCAAGACCAGTGCGGCGCTCGGGAAGATGCGGGCGCGGGGGCTGCCCTTCATCTCGGTGATGACCGACCCGACCATGGGTGGGGTCTCCGCGAGCCTCGCCATGCTGGGGGACATCAACATCGCCGAGCCTAATGCGCTCATCGGCTTCGCCGGGCCGCGGGTCATCGAGCAGACGGTGCGGGAGAAGCTGCCCGAGGGGTTTCAGCGCAGCGAGTTCCTCCTGGAGCACGGGGCCCTGGACCAGATCGTCGACCGGCGGGACATGCGGGAACGCATCGGGTCCCTGCTCGGCATGCTCATGAGCCTGCCCCGCGCCTGATCCAGGGCCGGGTTCCCCTTTGCAGGGGGCCGGTTCCCCGGGGACCCCTGCCCGTCAAAGTGTCTCACCCCCTATGAGCCCAAGGTTCGATTCCCTCGCTGCCTGGCTCCACTGGCAGGAGGGGCTCCACCCTAGCCCCATCGCCCTCGACCTGGAGCGGATCGGGGAGGTATGGCGCCGGATGGGCGGGAACGGGCTGTCCTGCCCGGTGGTGACGGTGGGGGGCACCAACGGCAAGGGGTCCACGGTCGCCATGCTGGAGGCGATCCTGGCCGCGGACGGCTACCGGGTGGGCTGTTACACCTCGCCTCACCTGTTGCGCTACAACGAACGAGTGCGCATCCAGGGCCGGGAGGCGGATGATACGTCCCTCTGCGGGGCCTTCGAGCGCATCCAGCAGGTCCGGGGAGACATCTCCCTGACCTACTTCGAGTGGGGCACCCTGGCGGCCTTGGACCTCTTCGCCCGCGCGTCCCTCGATGCGTTGATCCTGGAGGTGGGACTGGGGGGGCGGCTCGACGCGGTCAACATCCTGGATGCGGACGTGGCGGTGGTGACCGGCATCGCCCTGGACCACACCGAGTGGCTCGGCGACACCCTGGAGCGGATCGCCGAGGAAAAGGCGGGGATCTTCCGCCCGGGCCGTCCGGCGGTGATCGGGGCCGCCACGCCCCGGCTGGCCGAGCGGGCCCGGGAGATCGGCGCCCAGGTCCGGGAGCTCGGGCGGGATTTCGGTTGGACCGAGGCACCTCAGGGATGGGCCTGGTGGGGCCCGGGGCGACAGCGCGACGGGCTGCCCTGGCCGAGGCTCAGGGGCCGGCACCAGCGGGACAACGCGGCCCTGGTGCTCATGGCCCTGGAGTGCCTCTCCCAAGCCCTGCCGGTGTCCCAGGGAGCAGTGCGCCTGGGGCTGGACACGGCCATCCTGCCGGGGCGCTTCCAGGTGCTGCCGGGGACCCCGACCCTGGTGCTGGACGTGGCCCACAACCCCCAGGGGGCGGCGAGCCTGAGCAACAACCTCCGCGCCCTCAAGCAGGGCGGGCGCCTGCACGCGGTGCTCGGGGTGCTCGCCGACAAGGACGCGGCGGGGATGGTTCGTCCCCTGGTGGACCTGGTGGATGCCTGGTATCTCGCCCGGCCCCAGTCGCCACGCGGCCTCCCAGCGGAGGCCCTGCGGGAGCGGCTGCTCCAGGCGGGGGTGGAGCGACCGATCGCCGTCCTCGACGGCGTCGCCGAGGCCCTGGTCCAGGCGCGGGGCCAGGCGGGTCAGGAGGATCAGGTCCTGATATTTGGATCCTTCATCACCGTGGGCGAGACGATGGCGGTCCTGGGGATGGCCTGAGGGCTTGGTATAATTCCAAGTGTGCGGAGAGATCGAGATTCGGAGGGGAGGATGGATGATCGGATGAAGCGGCGCCTGATCGGGGCCACCGTGGTGGTGGCGCTCCTGGTGATCTTCCTGCCGATGCTGGTGGAGAAGGAGAAGCTCCCGACACCTCCGGCGGCCCGCACCCCGATCCCCCCCAAGCCGGCGGTGGACGATTCCACACGCCCCCAGCTCCTGCCCGATCCGGCTGCGCCACTGGCCCCCGCTGTACCCCCGAAACCCGCAGAGGTGGCCAACGCGGGTCGCCTGCAGGTGCCCGCCGAGCTGCCCCAGCCCGCGACCCAGAAGGAGCCCCTGCTGCGCACCGAGCCACCGCCGGTCTCGGCCGGCGCACCACCGGCCCCGGCGCCCCTGGCGAGCGCACCGCCCCCCGCGGCGCCCGCGCGTCCCGCAACGCCCGCCGCGCCACCCTCCCCACCCCCTGCGGCAGCGCCCCCGACGCCGGCGTCCGGCGGGGGCTCTTGGGTGGTGCAGGTGGCCGCCTATACGGAGACGGCCAAGGCCGAGGCCCTGGCCGCTCGCCTGAATAGCAAGGGCTTCAAGACCTTCGTCGAGCCCACCCTGGTCAACGGCAAGGAGTATTTTCGCGTTCGCATCGGGCCTGAGGGGGATCGCAACCACATGGCCCAGATCGCCGAGCAGGTGGGTAAGGATTTCAAGGTGGATGCCCAGGTGAAGCGCTATCCCTGAGGGGAGGTGCCTGATCCCCCGGGCCCTCTGATACCATTACTATTTTCCGCACGCTGCCCTTCCCGGCGTGCGCTGAGGAGGCCGCCATACCGTGAACTGGGTCGATTACAGCATTATCGGCATCATCGGTCTCTCGGCCCTCATCAGCCTGGTGCGGGGCTTCGTCACCGAGGTCCTCTCCCTGGCGGTCTGGGTGCTGAGCTTCTGGGTGGCCTGGAGCTTCTTCCGGGAGGTGGGGGAGCAGTTGACGCCCTGGATCTCGCTGCCCTCCGCTCGCCTGGCGGTGGCCTTCGGTCTGCTGCTCCTGGTGGGCCTGATCCTGGGTGGGTTGATCAACTTCCTGGTGGGGCGGGTAGTGGACAGCACCGGCCTGTCCGGAACCGATCGGCTCCTGGGGGTGCTGTTCGGCCTGGCGCGCGGGGCGGTGGTGGTGGCGGTGCTGGTGTTCCTGGCGGGCCTCACCCCCTTGCCCAACGACCCCTGGTGGCGGGAGTCGCAGCTCATCGGTCACTTCCAGGCCCTGGCGCACTGGTTGATGAGCCTGTTGCCACCGGACATCGCGGCCCACTTCAAGTATTCATGAACGGGATCCGCGGCCCCGCGGACACCAGCAGGATCCCCTTGGGACTCTGAGGCGCGGGGGCGACGCGGCGCGCGATGTGTGGTCTCGTAGGAATCGTCGGGCGCGGCGCCGTCAACCAGGCCCTCTACGACGCCCTGCTGGTGCTCCAGCACCGGGGTCAGGACGCCGCCGGCATCGTCACCTGCCAGGGGGAGAAGCTCTACCTGCGCAAGGACAATGGCCTGGTGAGGGACGTCTTCGGCATCCGCCACATGCTGCAGCTCCCGGGGAACCTGGGTATCGGCCACGTCCGCTATCCCACCGCGGGGCTCTCGAGCTCCGCCGAGGCTCAGCCCTTCTACGTCAATTCGCCCTACGGCATCGCCCTCGCCCACAACGGCAACCTCACCAACGCCGAGGACCTCAAGCGCGACCTCTTCCTGGAGGCCCTGCGCCACATCAACACCGAATCGGACTCGGAGATCCTGCTCAACGTCTTTGCCCATGAGCTGCAGCGCCTGGGCAAGCTGCGCATCGACCAGCACGACGTGTTCCGCGCCGTAGCGGGGGTGCATCGGCGCTGCCGGGGGGCCTATGCGGCGGTGGGTCTGATCCCCGGCTTCGGCGTTATCGGCTTCCGCGACCCCTTCGGCATCCGCCCCCTGGTGTTCGGTAAGCGGGAGACCGATCTGGGGGTGGAGTACATGATCGCCTCCGAGAGCGTCGCGTTCGACACCCTCGGGTTCGAGCTCATCCGCGACGTGCAGCCCGGCGAGGCGGTGGTGGTGGACCGAGACGGCAACCTCTACACCCAGGTGTGCAGCGACCACCCGGTGCTCTCGCCCTGCCTGTTCGAGTTCGTCTACTTCGCCCGGCCCGACACCATCCTCGACAACATCTCGGTGCACAAGGCCCGCTCCCGCATGGGGCGGTTCCTGGCCTCCAAACTGGAGCGCGACTGGCCGGGGCAGGACATCGACGTGGTCATCCCCATCCCCGACACCAGCCGGACCGCGGCCCTGCAGCTCGCGGGGGCCCTGGGGCTGCGCTACTCGGAGGGGTTCATCAAGAACCGCTACATCGGCCGCACCTTCATCATGCCCGGGCAGCAGGTGCGCAAGCGCTCGGTGCGCCACAAGCTCAACGCCATCGATCTGGAGTTCCGGCGCAAGAATGTGCTCCTGGTGGACGACTCCATCGTGCGCGGCACCACCTCCCAGCAGATCATCCAGATGGCGCGCGACGCGGGGGCCAACAGGGTCTATCTGGCCTCTGCCGCCCCGCCGGTGCGCTTTCCCAACGTCTACGGCATCGATATGCCCGCGGCCTCGGAGCTGGTCGCCCACGACCGCACCGATGAAGCGGTGTGCCGTTTCCTGGGTGCCGATCGGCTCATCTACCAGAGCCTGGGCGACCTCGTCGAGGCGGTTCAGAAGCCCGGCAAGAGCCACGTGGACCGCTTCGATGCCTCGGTATTCGACGGCGACTATGTCACCGGCGACGTCACCCCCGAATACCTCCAGCGCCTGGAGGCCCACCGCAACGACGCGGCCAAGGCCCAGCGGGAGGCCCACAACGAGACGGCCATTGACCTCTACAACAGCACCTGAGGGAGCGGCCATCAGCCTAAGGACGAGCGATGCACACCACTGAGGACCCCAGGGAGCCTGGTTTCGCCACTCTCGCCATCCGCACGGGTCATCGGCGCACCCCGGAGCAGGAGCACAGCGAGCCCATCTTCGCCACCTCCAGCTATGTGTTCCAGAGCGCCGCGGAGGCCGCAGCGCGCTTCGCCGGTGATCTGCCCGGTAACATCTATTCCCGCTTCACCAACCCCACGGTGCGGGCCTTCGAGGAGCGCCTGGCAGCCCTGGAGGGCGGGGAGTGCGCGGTGGCCACCGCCTCCGGCATGGCGGCCGTCCTCGCCACCTTCCTGGGACTGCTGCGCAGCGGGGACCACCTGGTGGCGTCCCGCAGCATCTTTGGCAGCACGACGATCCTGTTCGACAAGTACCTGAGCCGCTTCGGTATCCGGACCAGCTACGTGCCCCTGGCGGAACTCGGGGCCTGGGAGGCGGCGATCCGTCCCGAGACCCAGCTCCTGTTCCTCGAGACCCCCTCCAACCCCCTGACGGAGATGGTGGCGATCCGCCCCCTGGCGGACCTGGCCCATGCCCGGGGCTGTCTGCTGGTGGTGGACAACTGCTTCTGCACTCCGGCCCTGCAGCGGCCCCTGGCGCTGGGCGCGGACCTGGTGATCCACTCCGCCACCAAGTACCTTGACGGGCAGGGGCGCTGCGTGGGTGGGGCGGTGGTGGGGGATCGCAAGCGGGTGGGGGAAGAGGTGTTCGGGGTGCTGCGCACCGCGGGCCCCTCCCTAAGCCCCTTCAATGCCTGGGTGTTCCTCAAGGGACTGGAGACCCTGGAGCTGCGCATGCTGGCCCATTCCCAGGGCGCCGCACGCCTCGCCGAGTGGCTGGAGGGCCAGCCCGGGATCGAGCGCGTCTACTATCCGGGGCTGCCGAGCCACCCGCAGCACGCCCTGGTGGGCCCCCAGCAGCGCACCGGCGGTGGCATCCTGGCCTTCGATGTGCGCGGGGGTCAGCCCGCCGCCTGGCGGCTGATCGATGCCACCCGACTCTTATCCATCACCGCCAACCTGGGGGATACCAAGTCCACCATCACCCACCCGGCCACCACCACCCACGGCCGCCTCAGCCCCGAGGAGCGCGAGCGCGCCGGCATCGGCGAGGGGTTGATCCGCATCGCCGTGGGA
>CAZFHV010000169.1:0-7341 GCA_964519095.1 uncultured Chromatiaceae bacterium
CTCTGGCGGCGTGACTCACACCACCGAGCCTCCGAAATTCTCGGGGCGGTTCAGTGAGCCCCGCGAGCTCGATGGCACCGTTGATGTTGAGTCGGCGCCGGTCGCTCCGGGAGTACATCCGCAGGCAGGAGCAGGAAGACCAGCGGTTCGATCCGCGGAGTCTGTTGAGATGAGTTGCCACCTATAGGTGGATCCGAAACCTCGGGGCCGCGTTAGCGACCCCGGCAAGCCGCCTTGAGCGGCTCACAAGACAATGCCCACGGCGTTGCTGTGGGATTGTTACTCCCTACGCGCTGTTCTTGATGTTCAAGGAAGAGGATTCAAGGGCGGTCAGGTGGGCCGCCTATCTTCTGTACCTAGGGGCGTCGGCGTATTTCCTGCACGGCACCGTGACGTACGAGTTCTTCTTCTGATCGGTCGGAAGTCACCCTCCGCTGTCCATCGATCCCGGTCGCGATCCGCAACATCCGCAGGGGCCCCGTTTCCTCGGTGGATAGCGCCGCCGGATTGCTCTGGTGGGCCGCTTGGTGCCAGCGAGCCCCCTCCTACCTGCCTCTCGGTTGACCGGGGAGCGCCGGCGGCCGCCTCCGTTCCAGGGCATCAACCGCCCCGCGGTCGCTGCCCTGCCTCGACCACCGTCAGCGCCGTCATGTTGACGACCCGCCGCACCGTGGCCGTCGGCGTCAGGATGTGCACCGGCTTGGTCGTGCCGAGAAGAATCGGGCCCACGGTCAAACCTTCGCCCGATGCGGTCTTGAGCAGGTTGAAGGCGATGTTGGCGGCATCGAGGGTAGGGAAAATCAGCAGGTTGGCGTCGCCATCCAGGCGCGAGTTGGGGAACACCTGGCGTCGCAGGACGCCGTCCAGCGCCACGTCGCCGTGCATCTCGCCTTCCACCTCTAGGTCCGGGCGCTTCTCGTGCAAGATGGCGAGCGCCTGGCGCATCTTCAGCGCCGTGGGCGTGTCCTCGGTACCGAAGCTGGAGTGGGACAGCAGCGCGATCTTCGGGGTCATGCCGAAGCGGCGCATCTCCTCGGCGGCCAGCTCGGTCATTTCCACGACCTGCTCCAGGTCCGGTTCGTAGTTCACATAGGTATCGCACAGACCGACGGTGCGCCCGGGCAGGGTGAGCAGGTTCAGCGTGTAGAAGGAACGCACACCGGGCCGCATGGCCAGTACGTCGCGAATGAAGCGCAGATGCAGCCGATCCTGGCCGAATGTGCCGCAAAGCACGCCGTCCGCCTCGCCCATCCGGAGCATGAGGACGGCGATCAGGGTGGTGCGTCGCCGAGCTTCCAGCTTGGCGTATTCCAGGGATACACCCTTGCGCTGGGTCAGTTCGTAGTAGGTGGTCCAAAGCGTCTTGTAGCGGGGGTCCGATTCGGTGTTGATGACGTCGAAATCCTGTCCCTGGCGGATGCGCAGGCCGTAGCGCTCGATGCGTCGGGTCATGACGTCGGGCCGCCCGACCAGAATTGGGCGTGCGATGCCTTCATCCACCACGGTCTGCACAGCGCGCAGGATGAGCTCGTCCTCACCCTCGGCGTAGATGATGCGCTTGGGCTGGCTCTTGGCGGCCGCGAAGACCGGCTTCATCAGCATCCCGGTCTGGTAGATGAAGCTGGAGAGCTGCTGGCGGTAGGCATCCCAGTCGGTGATCGGCTGGGTGGCCACCCCGGAGTCGATGGCGGCCCTGGCTACCGCCGGCGCGATCTTGACGATCAGGCGCGTATCGAAAGGCTTGGGGATGAGGTATTCGGGCCCGAAGCTGGCCACCTGCTCGCCATAGGCGGCGCGGATCTCTTCCGTCCCCTCCGCCTGCGCCAGCTCGGCGATGGCGCGCACCGATGCGAGCTTCATTTCCTCCGTGATGGTAGTGGCGCCGACGTCCAGGGCGCCGCGGAAAATGAACGGGAAACAGAGGACGTTGTTCACCTGATTCGGGTAGTCGGAGCGGCCCGTTGCGATGACGGCATCACCGCGCGCCGCCCGCACCTCCTCGGGCAGGATCTCAGGGGTGGGATTGGCCAGCGCCAGAATGAGGGGCCGGGGTGCCATCCGCTTCACCATCTCCTGCTTGAGCACGCCGCCGGCGGAGAGCCCGAGAAAGACGTCGGCACCCGCGATCACTTCACCCAGGGTGCGCGCCTCGCTGTCCTTGGCATAGCGCTCCTTGATCGGGTCCATTTCCTCGACGCGGCCTTTGTAGACCAAGCCCTTGATATCGGTGACCCAGATGTTCTCGACCGGCATCCCCAACAGCACCAACAGGTCCAGGCAGGCGAGCGCGGCCGCGCCCGCCCCCGAGGTCACGAGCCTGGCCTCCTTGATGTCCTTGTTGACCACCTTCAGGCCGTTGAGCACCGCAGCGCCGACGACGATGGCGGTGCCGTGCTGATCGTCGTGGAAGACCGGGATCTTCATTCGCTCCCGCAGTTTGCGCTCGATGTAGAAGCATTCCGGCGCCTTGATGTCCTCGAGATTGATGCCGCCGAAGGTAGGCTCCAGGCTGGCGATGATATCCACCAGCTTGTCCGGATCGCGCTCGGCGATCTCGATGTCGAAGACGTCGATGTTGGCGAACTTCTTGAACAGTACACCTTTTCCTTCCATCACCGGTTTGGCGGCGAGGGGCCCGATGGGGCCCAGCCCCAGCACGGCCGTGCCGTTGGTGACCACGCCGATGAGATTGCTGCGGGCGGTCAGGTTTCCCGCCTCGGCCGGATTGGCGACGATTTCCTCGCACGCCACGGCAACCCCCGGCGAATAGGCGAGCGACAGGTCCTGCTGGTTGGTCAGCGCCTTAGTCGGCGTGACGGAGATCTTTCCCGGCTTCGGATAGCGGTGATACTCGAGGGCAGCATTGTGTGCGGTGTCAGGCATGGGCTGGGCCTCAGGTCGGGGGGAACAGATTCTTGTCGGCGCGACGCCCGTCGAGGCAAGACCATCAGCAACCTGTGGGAAGCCGCAACATCCATTGTAGTCAGCGGCAGGGACGGGCGCGCGCTTGTCCGGCGGGGGTGACTTGAGCGGGGCGTCTGCGGCGTCAGTGGCTCGCGGTTTCAAGGGCGGTATACCCGTCGCGCATGGGTTTTGCGGTAAACGAGGTGCGCGAATCGGGTCCGAGTGTAAGGCGCGCCGACGAGGCATAGCGGACTCTACTGCGAGGAGGCGGAACACAGCGATCGGGCCCGAGGTGCGTGCATCGCGGCGGAAAATCCATGGGTGACGGGTATACACCCCCGCTTCTGCGCCCCGGCGACGCCCTGGTCTTCGCCGAGCCCGTCGGCTGGGTGCGGGTCCACGGGTTCGTCAATCGGCGCGAGGCAAAGTGCGCCGCCGCCGCACCGACTGGTCTCCCACACTCCGTCAGTGTTGCTCGGATGCTCCGTCGGTGTTAGCGTCTCGGCCCCTGCATGCGCACGCAGCGGGGGTTGCTATCCCCGGGCCCGGCGCGATGCAAGAGCACCGATCATCGCGAAACAGGGTGCTCCCGGCGCTGCTTGGACCCGCGGCAGCCCCTGATCAGTGCGGCCTCGCGTCAGGCTAGACGGGTTACGGCCTGTTGCATCGCCTCGTGCCCTGGTCTCCCGGCCGAGGCGGTACCATTCGCATCTGTGAGCATGTCTGACCCGCCGCGCTCCCCTTCTGTGCAGAGTCCCGATGGCTTGGATCTCCAACAGGTGCAAGCCGACCTGCTCTCCGGCGCTTTCTTCCTTGAGTACCTGCCAATCATTTCGCTGACGGAGGGGCGATTGGTCGGCGCCGAGGCACTGTCGCGCTGGCGGCGCGGCGCGGAGGTCTGGCACCCAGAGCGCTTTGTCAAGACGCTGGACCGCACACCGATGGGCGCCCTGCTCACCTACCGAACCATCGACCGGATCAACGAGGAGCTGCGCGAGTGGCTCTGCCGCCACCCCGCGCTGAGGCTCGGCATCAACGTGCCGGCGTTCGTCTTCGGCCGAGCCGGCATCGCCTACGCCTTCTTCCGCAACGACCTCGGCGCGCTGGCCGACCGCTTCATCCTGGAGGTGACCGAGCGCGGCGTCCCCGACCAGCTCGGCGTCGAAGCGCTGAACGCGGCCGCCTACACCGGCTGCGCGGTGGCGCTGGACGACGTGATGCTGAGTGGTGCGAACCTGGCGCTCCTGACGCGGTGCCACCTTGCCTACATCAAGCTCAGCCGCAGCCTTATTGCCGAGAAGGAGCACAGGAAGCGGAAGCGAGTGCGACGCCCCCCGCGTAGCCGGATGTTTTGTCGCAGGTCGCGCGGGAGCGCGGGCGTAGACAAAACATAAGGCATCCGACACGGCGTAGAGTCATTGTGGGAGCCGTGGCAGGGTGCGCAGTGCAGCGAAGTACCTGCCGCGGCGGACGCAGGACGGACGCGGGCGCCGCAGGCAATAATGGTCGCCATTTTTCGCTCCTGAAATCGGATCGGACCCATTTCAGGATTCACGAAAAATGGCGACTCTCCGGGATCACGGCCGACTGCCCGCGGCCCCACTGGCTGTCGGCGCTGGAGGCACTGGTTCGACCCGGCGGCGTGCAGGTGATTGCCGAAGGCATCGAGACACCGCTGCAGGCGCGCACGCTGCGTGAGGCCGGGATTCGGCTCGGCCAGGGTTTCCTATTTTCCCGGCCCGTCGCTGCAGACATCCTGGTCGAATTGCACCGCGAACCCTTCGCGGTGTACTGAAGGCCCGCTGGTCCCCCCCCACCGCTGCCCCGGTGCCCTAGCCGCGGGTACTCGCCGGTAGCCGCTTAGGGCATCCCCTCGGTCGGTGAGCCCGGCCGGCTCGCCACGGCGGCCTTGGCGGGCAAAGGGACCCCATCGGCGGCAGCGACGGGGGACTCCTCCCGCGAGAAGGCGCTCACCAGAAACCCCGTCAGGTCATGGAGCCCCCCGAGGGGGGGCCGTGGTGGCTCCAGGCCCGGGCGGAAGCCCGCCGCGGTGAGCCTGGCGAGCAGCGCGGGATCGCGGGCGATGATGTGCACCGGCACGTCCCAGGAGGCGCCTTCACCGCTCACGTTGGCGGTGGGCTGGTGGTCGCCCGCTAGCACGAAGACCGTGTCCCGGGGCTCGGGCTGCTGAAGGAAGCCGCCGAGCCAGCGGTAGCTGTACTCGATCATCCGTAGGTAGCCGGGGAACATGTGGAGCCAGTTGGGCTGGTCGGCGCGGGCCCGCTGGAGCTCCGCCTCGTCGAAGGGCTCGGGGGTGAGCACCCGCTGCCAGTTGGGCTGGTAGGGCGGCGCCTGGCTGAAGGGGAGGTGGGAGTTGATGGTGGGAAAGAACAGGAAGCGCGGTGGCGCCTCGGGGCTACGGGGGTAGAGCTGCTCCAGGCGCGCGAGGCTGTACTGGTCGGGGATGTTCCAGTAGCCCAGGGCCGGCCCCTGATAGTCCAGGCCGCGCCCCTCGAGGAAGACGTCGAACCCGTAGAAGGCGCGCTCCGGCCAGTCCCAGGATAAGGCCGGGTAGAAGCCGATGGTCTGATAGCCCTGGGCGCGGAACAGGGTCATCAGGGTCGGCCGCTCGGTGGTCAGGAGGAGGTCGTGGCGTAGGGGGTCCGAGAGGTCCAGGCCCGAGAGGACCGAGAGCTGCGCCAGGTCCGACCCCCCGCCGAAGGTGGGGGAGCGGAGGAAACCCGATACCACGTCCCGTCCGGTGGCGGCGATCTCGGCCGCCAGTCGGGCCCGCGCCGGGGCCAGCCGCCGGGCCGCCTCGGGATTGTCGTAGGCGATGGCCCCGTAGGACTCGAGCAGGATCAGGTACAGATCGCGCCCTCCCAGCGCGCCCAGTGCCACACCTGGCGGCGCTGCCAGGGCCTGGTCCAGGACCGTGGAAGGTGGGAGCACCTCCGCCAGGCGCCCGGGCGAGAAGGCGGTGGTCAGCAGGTTCGCCTGGCGCCAGTAGGTGGGGATCACGGGTTTGGAGACGTAGGGCCAGGTGGCCTGGACCCCGGCGTAATTGGCGGCGACCAGCGCCGCCTCCGCTGCCGTTACCCCCCAGGTCCAGGGCCTCCTGAGGGCATAGGGTACCGCCTCCCGCGCCGCCACCCGGATCGCCAGCCGCAGCAGTCGGTGCAGCGCCCAGAAGAAGAGAAGTACCCCCGCCAGGATGCCGGCGCTCAGCCACCAGGGGAGGTCCTGGGCCGAGACCCAGAGGAAGCGGGGGATCTGGGCCCCGTCCCAGTAGAGGTTGATGGGTCGGCCGAACAGGCTCGGCACGGTGACGTCGGCGTAGCGGCCCACCACCAGCAGTCCATAGGTGACCGTCAAGACCTGCAGGACGCGAGGGGACAGGCCGCCCCGCAGACCCACCACCGCCAAGAGGATCAGCCACAGCCACACGAACTCGGGGGCCAACCGATCGTCCGGCAGCACGCCGGGCGTGGGCCACCACTCCCGGAAGCTGAGTGTGGCGTTGAGGAACAGCAGCGCCAGCACCGCCGCGCCGATGCGGCGATAGGGAGGGTGGGCGGGGTTTGGAGCGGCGGGCGGGGGCTTGGGACCCATCGAAGCCAGGGCGTCCCGGGCCCTAAGCCGCTGGCCGGGGGGCGTGGGAACCCGCCGGCACCGCTGTGCGCACGCGGCCCACCGCGATGTAGCCCATGCCGAGCTGGGTCGGGGTCAGCCGCCAGTCGGTGAGTCGCGGGGCGAGGCGATCCCAGGGGGTCCTGAGCTCGCCCGGGGCCCCGTTGTAGCCGCGGTTCTTCAAGTAGACCCAGAGGTTCAAGGGCTCCAGCCAACGGGGGAAGTACTTGATGCCGGCGATGGCCACCGCTGCCCCCGGCCGTGCCCAGCCCAGGAGCCGCTCCACCGCTGCGGCGGAGCGCAGGATGTCGTGGGTGTAGTGGAAGAGCAGGGCGTCCACTGGCGCCGGCAAGCGGAGGGCCTGGGCGGGGGTCTCGAAGATCTGGACGTTCGCCCAGCCCGCGGCCGCCACCCGTTCGCGGGCCTGGGCGAGCATCTCGGGGCTCTGGTCGAAGCCGTAGACCCAGCCCGTCTCACCCACAGCGGCCCGCAACAGCGGCAGACTCAGGCCCGTGCCGCAACCCACGTCCAGCACCCGCTGGCCCGGCTGGAGGCTCAGGGCGGCGATGGCCCGCTCGCGGATGGGCCAGGTGGGTCCGCAGGTGGTGTCATAGCCCGCGGCCCGCCGGCGGTATTTCGCGATCGAGAGCGCCCGTATCCGGGCATCGGGCCAGTGCCCTGGGTGGTCAGCTGTGGTCATCGGCTGGGCTGAGTCGAATGGTTGGGACCAGGGCCCTATTTGGGGCAAGGAGGATCCGGAGAGTCGCCATTTTTCGTGAATCCTGAAATGGGTCCGATCCGATTTCA
>CAZFHV010000170.1:0-7322 GCA_964519095.1 uncultured Chromatiaceae bacterium
CGACATCGTCTGCAATGGCAACGAGATCGGAGGCGGCTCCATCCGTATCCATCGGGAGAGCCTCCAGCGGCGGGTATTCCACCTGCTGAAGATCGGCGACGAGGAGGCGGAGGAGAAGTTCGGCTTCCTGCTGCGGGCCCTCAAGTACGGGGCACCGCCCCACGGGGGCATCGCCTTCGGTCTCGACCGACTGGTGATGCTGATGACGGGTGCGAGCTCCATCCGCGACGTCATGGCCTTCCCCAAGACCCAGACCGCCTCCTGTCTCCTCACCTCGGCGCCTTCGCCGGTGGACCCGGCCCAGTTGCGGGAGCTCGCCCTGCGGGTGCGCCAGCCCCAGGCCGCGGAGGGGCCGGCGGCCTAGCGCGAGCGCCGTTCCGCCATGAGCGAGGAGCCCCTGGAGCCGCTGGGCGAGGGATCCGAGCCGGAGCCGCCGCAACCAGCCGCCTCGGAGCCGGAGGCCGGCTACAAGCGACCCCGCTCGGTGCTGGTGGTGGTCTACACGCTGGCCGGGGAGTTCCTGCTCATGCGCCGCACCCGGCCCCGGGACTTCTGGCAATCGGTCACCGGGAGCCTGCGACCGCGAGAGACACCCCGCAACGCAGCCCTGCGGGAGCTTTTCGAAGAGACCGGCCTGCGGGCGGGCGGGGCGCTAGTGGACCTCCACCACCAGGTTCGCTTCCCCATCCTGCCGGCCTGGCGGGACCGCTACGCACCGGGGGTGCGCGAGAATCGCGAGCACTGGTTCGCCCTGGGCCTCCCGGGGCATCGGCTGGTCCGCCTCAACGGGGAGGAGCACAGCGAAAGCCGCTGGGTGAGCGCCGAGCGCGCCCTGCACCTGGCCTCCTCCTCCACCAACCGCGATGCCATACGCCTCGTCTACGGGGCCCTCATCGGGGCCCAATTGAGGATCGTCGGCTAGATCAGGCCCGGCGTGGCCGGGGCAACCGGCGAGGTGGGGACCAGGGCCACCTCGTCGCCGTCCTCAAGGCGGGTGAAGCCCTCGGCGAACTGGCGGTTGAGGGTCACCCGGACCCGTCCCGGCTCGAACAGGGGTGCGACGGCGGGCTTGCGCGCGACCAGCCAACGGACCAGGGAGTCCACGTCGGTCACCGTCTCCGGCACCAGCACCTGCTCCGACTCCTTGCGCAGCTTCTGGGCCAGGTAGGCGAAATAGAGGATCTTGAGCCGCTTCTGGCCCGCACCCGGGGCCTGGCGCTGGTAGCCGATCCCTTGGAGCCGCGCCAGATAGGCGTTCCAGTTGGCCTCCTGGTTGACGCCCAGCTCGTAGAGGCTGTCCCAGGAGTAGATGCCGGTGTCGTGGCCGTCGTCGAACACCAGCCGGACCCCATACTGCCCCTGGGGCTCGATCCGTTCGATACCTACTCCTTCTTTGCCGGTGACGGGCTGGCCGGCAGTCCGCACCTCGGCGGCGCGGGAGAACACCCGCAGGTACTCACAGGGGAGCCGGAAGGTCTGGCCGTCCTCGAAGCTGATCGACAGCAGCCGCGACTTGGTGTGTAGCTGGATCGCGGTGGGGGTGTGCCGGGTCGCCTGGTCGCTCATCGGTTTGCTCGGGTTCGGTGGCGGAGCGTGGCTCGGCTCAGGTTCCCGCGATGCGATCGTAGTAGCGGCCGCGGTAGAGCAGGCGTTGCTCGGGGCCATCGGTGAAGGCGCTGCGGGTGTGGAGCACGTTGTTGGCCAACAGCCCTTGGCCCGCTTCGAGGTGGCCGCGGAAGTGCCAGGGCGTGGACTCATGGAGGATGGCCTTGAGGTCTGCCACCGCGGCCTGGGTGAGGGGATCGGCGCGCCAGGCGATGCTGCGGGAGCGGTCGGTGTAGCGCATGTGCAGGCGGCCATCGGGACGGACCGAGAACACCGGCCCGGTGCGCGCCGGGCGGGGCGGCCCCCCTTCCAGGAGATTGGCGGGGATGGTCATGGCCTCCGGGTGCATCAGGGCCCGCACGTAGTCGGGGTCGCGGTCCCGCAGCAGGATGTAGGCGATCTCCTGGTCGAGGAGGTCGTTGTCGCCGCCGCTCGCCGCGGGGCGCACGCAGTGCAGCACCATGGCCTGGACCTGGCGGTCCGGGGCGTTGTAGTAGCCGTCGGTGTGCCAGGCGATGGGGCGGTTGGTGTAGGGGATGTAGCCCTGATGCAGGACGTCGGACTGCACGCTGATGGAGGAGATGGCGTCCTCGTCGGCGCCGAGGTTGTCGTCGAGCCGCTCCAGCCCGAACTGGCGCCCCAGCCGCCGCACGCTGTCCTTGTCCGGGTCGCTACCGATGCGGCTCGCGTAGATCGCCATGTTGGCCTTGCGGCAGCGATCGAGCAGGGCCTGGTGCTCGGCGGGGGTGAGGGTGCGCGGGTCTCCGATCTCCACTACCAGGTCGGCGAGGCTTTGGGGATAGCCCTCGAGCTTGGCGTCCCGCCAGGTCCGGTAGGTGTCGGGGTCGTCGAGATCGAAGGGAGAGTCGGCGAGGGCTTGGGTTGCCGGTTGGGTCATCGGTGCTCCTCGGGGGTGCGGCGTTGCGGCTCCGGCTCCTTCCGGGTGCGGCGGAGCCGTCAACAAAGCCCCTATCGTCGCGAAAGCTTGGTCTCTCCGCAATCTGCAGTCGCTGGTGCGTGCGTGCCGGGGTGCTGGGTGGGGGGCTGATCGCCGGGGCGCGACCCGAAGCCCACAGGCCGTTGCGGTGCGCTCACGCCGCCACGCCCTGGGCCCGCAGGGCGCGGATCTGGTCGCGGATCTCCGCCGCCTTCTCGAACTCCAGGTTCTTGGCGTGCTGGTACATCTGCTTCTCCAGGGCCTTGAGGCGGCGGGCCATCTGCTGGGGGCTGAGGGCGGCGTATTCCGCCAGGGTCTCGGCGGCGACGGCGAAATCCCGGGGCCGCTGTGGGGCGCCGGGGTGGTGGGCCCCTTCCAGGATGTCGGCAACCGCCTTGCGGATGGTCTGGGGGGTGATGCCGTGGGCGGCGTTGTGGGCGATCTGCTTGGCGCGGCGCCGCTCGGTCTCTTCGATGGCGCGGCCCATGGAGCCGGTGAGGCGGTCGGCGTAGAGGATGGCCTTGCCATTTTGGTTGCGCGCCGCCCGCCCGATGGTCTGGATCAGGGAGCCCTCCGAGCGCAGGAAGCCCTCCTTGTCGGCGTCGAGGATGGCCACCAGAGACACCTCGGGCATGTCGAGCCCTTCGCGCAACAGGTTGATGCCCACCAGGACGTCGAACTCCCCGAGGCGCAGGTCGCGGATGATCTCCACCCGCTCCACCGTGTCGATGTCGGAGTGGAGGTAGCGCACCCGCACCCCGTGGTCGGCCAGGTAGTCGGTGAGGTCCTCGGCCATACGCTTGGTGAGGGTGGTGACCAGCACCCGCTCGTTGTCGGCCGCCCGCTTGCGGATCTCCGAGAGGAGGTCATCGACCTGGGTGCGGGCGGGGCGCACCTCCACCTCGGGGTCCACCAGACCGGTGGGACGCACCACCTGCTCCACCACCGCCCCCGAGTGGTCGATCTCGTAGCTCCGGGGGGTGGCGGAGACGTAGATGGCCTGGGGGCGGCGGGTCTCGAACTCCTCGAAGCGCAGCGGACGGTTGTCCAGGGCCGAGGGGAGCCGGAAGCCGTACTCCACCAGGTTCTCCTTGCGGGAGCGGTCGCCGCGGAACATCCCGCCGAGCTGGGGGATGGTGACGTGGCTCTCGTCCACCACCAGCAGGGCGCCGGGGGGCAGGTAGTCGAAGAGGGTCGGGGGCGGCTCCCCGGCGGCCCGGCCCGAGAGGTAGCGGGAGTAGTTCTCGATGCCGGAGCAGTAGCCGATCTCGAGCATCATCTCCAGGTCGAAGAGGGTGCGCTGCTCGAGGCGCTGGGCCTCCACCAGCTTCTGCTGATCGCGCAACCAGGCGAGCCGCTCCTTGAGCTCGAGCTTGATCTGGTCCACCGCCGCCAGGATGGTCTCCCGGGGGGTGACGTAGTGGGTCTTGGGGTAGACGGTGTAGCGGGGGATGCGGCGTAGCACCTCGCCGGTCAGGGGGTCGAAGAGGGAGAGCTTCTCGATCTCGTCGTCGAAGAGCTCCACCCGCACCGCCTCGGCGTCGGACTCGGCGGGGTAGATGTCGATGAGGTCGCCGCGCACGCGGAAGCTGGCCCGGCCCAGCTCCAGGTCGTTGCGCTGGTACTGGAGATCGGCGAGCCGGCGCAGGATGAAGCGCTGGTCCACCCGCTCCCCCCGCACCAGGTGCAGCACCATGCTCAGGTAGGCCCGGGGGTCCCCGAGGCCGTAAATGGAGGAGGCGGTCGCCACGATGATGGCGTCCTCACGCTCGAGCAGGGCCTTGGTGGCGGAGAGGCGCATCTGCTCGATGTGCTCGTTGATGGTGGCGTCCTTCTCGATGTAGGTGTCCGTGGCGGGGACGTAGGCCTCCGGCTGGTAGTAGTCGTAGTAGGAGACGAAGTACTCCACGGCGTTATGGGGGAAGAACTCCCGGAACTCCCCGTAGAGCTGGGCGGCGAGGGTCTTGTTGGGGGCGAGCACCAGGGTGGGGCGCTGCAGGGCCTCGATGACGTTGGCGATGGTGAAGGTCTTGCCGGAGCCGGTCACACCGAGCAGCGTCTGCCCCGCCTCCCCCTGGCGCAGCCCCTCGACCAAGGCGGCGATAGCGGCCGGCTGATCGCCGGCAGGACGAAAGTCGGCAACGAGTTGGAAGGGATGGGGCATGGGGGGCGTGGGGGATTCTGCTACCGGGGTGGATTCGCTATCATGCGCCGGCCGACCCCTAGGGGTGTCCCCCCTAGTCCGACCCTCATCCTGATTCCTATTCGAGCCTCAACGATGACCATCAAATTGTCCGCTCGCGTCCAGGCCGTCAAGCCGTCGCCGACCCTCGCCGTCACCGCCCGCGCCGCCGAGATGCGGGCCGCCGGCAAAGACATCGTGGGACTGGGTGCCGGGGAGCCGGACTTCGACACCCCCGATCACATCAAGGAGGCGGCGATCAAGGCCATCAGGGGCGGTTTCACCAAGTACACGGCGGTGGACGGCACCCCGGGCCTCAAGCGGGCCATCGTGGAGAAGTTCAAGCGGGAGAACGGGTTGGAGTACGAGGCCAAGCAGGTCCTGGTGTCCTGCGGCGGTAAGCAGAGCTTCTATAACCTGGCCCAGGCGGTTCTGGATCCGGGCGACGAGGTGATCATCCCCGCGCCCTACTGGGTGTCCTATCCCGATATGGTGCTGCTGGCGAGTGGCGTGCCGGCGTTCATCAATGCCGATGCCAGCCAGCATTTCAAGATCAGTCCCCAGCAGCTGCGGGGTGCCATGACGGACAAGACCCGCCTGCTGGTGATCAACAGCCCTTCGAATCCGACCGGTGTGGCCTACACGGCGGCGGAGCTCGCCAGCCTGGCCCAGGTGCTGGACGACTACCCGCGGGTGATGATCGCTACCGACGACATGTACGAGCACATCCTCTGGACCGGGGAGCCGTTCGTGAACATCCTCAACGTGGCGCCCCACCTCAAGCCCCGCTGTTTCGTCCTCAACGGGGTCTCCAAGGCCTACTCGATGACGGGCTGGCGGATCGGCTACGCGGCGGGTCCGGTGGAGGTCATCAAGGCCATGACCAACATCCAGTCCCAGAGCACCTCCAATCCCACCTCCATCTCCCAGGTGGCGGCCCAGGCCGCCCTGGAGGGCCCCCAGGACTTCATCCAGGTCATGCTCGCCGCCTTCAAGGAGCGCCACGACGCCGTGGTCGCTCGCTTCAATGCCATCCCCGGTGTCGAATGCTTGCCCGCGGACGGGGCCTTCTACCTCTTCCCCAAGGTGACGGGGCTCATGCAGCGGCTGGGGGTGCGCACGGACCTGGAGTTGGCGGAGGCCCTCATCGAGCGGGCGGGCGTCGCCGTGGTTCCCGGCAGCGCCTTTGGTCTGGACGGCTACATGCGAATCTCCATCGCCACCAGCATGCAGAACCTCGACAAGGCTCTGGATCGTATCGCACAGGTATCTCGTTAGATCTAATGGATTTGAAAAGGGCGACGCCACTGCTCGAGTTGGCTGGCGGCTGGAGCTTGAACAGTATCGAGGGGGGTGATCATCGCTGCTATAGGATCGCGAGCCCGTCGCGAATTCTGAGCACGCAGCGCCCCCACGGAGGCTTTCCTTCGGACGCCCCAGAGACTTGTTAGATGGCAGAAGGCTCCGCGTTTCATTACCTCAGAAAGAATGGACTGATCTTTCTGGGAATTTTTGTGATCCTGTACACGATCTACTCGTTCTCAACACCGCTGCTGGATCACTACTTTGCGTGGTTAGCCGATACCGTTCGCCGCATTCTCTCACCCTTCGATTCCGCTGTCTCTGCAGCTGGTAACGTGATCCTCTACGGAGGATCGCCTGCACTGCGGGTGGTTGAGGGCTGTGACGGCATCACCGTCTTTGTCCTCATCGTAGCCGCCATTCTGGCGTTCCAGCGGCCGCTCAAGGCGCGTTTCGTCGGTATCCTCATTTTCGTTCCAGTGCTGTTTATTATCAACCTTGGCCGGTTAGTCGTTCTGTCTGCTATCCGCTTTTATTATCCAGAGCATTTTGCATGGGTGCATGTTTACTTATTTCAACCGGTGATGATCTTCGTTACTTTTGCTTGTTTCGTAATCTGGGCGATCTTCAGTGAATAAGCGGGTCCTGACAGCGTTCGATAAGCTTGCTGTCTTTAGCGTAACGCTGTTAGTGGCGCTTTTTGTCTATCATGTTTTGTTTCCGGTTTATGGGCGCGCTGTTCTCACGCTCGGCGGCTGGCTGATGGGCCCCTTTACGGAAGCCCCGGCAATAGTTTCCTATGCCGAAAAAAAGGGTATCCTCGTTACATCGTCTGCTCTGAAGGGGGTCATGGTATTCAATTTCGATCTTTTCACTATCTGCCTGAACGTCATCTTTGCGCCTGCGTTGGTAGTTATGACGGCAGGCTGGAGAGGCTGGGCCTGGCTGAGGGTCGCCGCTGCGGTCCTTATCATGCTGTTGCTTCATTCGACGGAGGTCACGGTTACGCTGTTGCGCTTCCTTACCGAGAACAGCAATCCGCTTATCCCCTCGGCGTCCCCTAGCGCTGCCGCATTCGCCAAGTGGTTGTATTCCTTCCTTGACAAGATGGGGTATACGCTCTTTCCGTTTCTTGCATGGCTGATCGTCTGCGCCAAGGACCTGTCCAACTGGTCGACCGGGGACCAGAGGCCCGTATCCTCCCACACATCTCGTTTCTCCGTATAACGATTACTGGGTTCCCCAGGGCTCCCGAATGATCTTGCTCTTTAATAGATGCGCTTATGTAGCATACCG
>CAZFHV010000171.1:0-7199 GCA_964519095.1 uncultured Chromatiaceae bacterium
CCTGGACAATCACTCGTCTCACGTCTCCAAGGAAACCATGGCTTACTTGGCCACAGCCCCGGGCGCTTTGAGAACGTTCATACACCCAAGCATGGCTCTTGGCTCAACCTGATCGAATGCGCCTTCTCGAAAATGGCCCGCACCTTCCTGCGCCATATCCGCGTCGCCTCGGTCCCAGAGCTCAAGGCCCGCATCCTCAAAGGCATCGGCGAGATGAACGCTGCCCCAGTCGTGTTTCGCCGGAAGAAGTTCGACTTGGAGCTCGCGTGACATGTAACCATATCGATGGAACGATCTGCTAGTTCGAGCCCCGTTTTTTGGGAATCGGGCTCTTGCAATCATACACGTTGGGTTACCCAGTTTTCGACCTGTAGATCAGGTATCCGGTTGTATTCGCGTTCTTTGTTGGTGACCACAACGAAGCCCGCGGCACGGGCGTGAGCGGCGATCCAGAGATCGTTGTTGCCGATGGGATGACCCATGCGCTGCAAGTCGGCCCGTATCCGCCCATAATGCTCGCCCGCAGCCTCTGGAAGCGGATACACGGGTATCAGGCTGGCAAGCTCCTCAACCTTGGCGATGGCCTGTTCCCGCGCCTGGCTCTTTTCTGCTCCGAAGCGCAATTCCCCCAAGGTGATTACCGACATGGCCAGGTCTCCCGCTGCGTGACGGGAGAAGCGCTCCCTCACCCCCGGCGGGCCGTGTTTGGCGATGTAGATGCAAATGTCGGTATCGAGCAGGTAGCGCGCGCCCATCAGAAGGCTTCCCGCTCCTGGGGCGGCGTGTCGTCCCGCCCGCCCGCCATGAAGTCTTCTGGCAAGCCGGCCAGGGCATCGAAGATGGCGGAGGCGTCGACAGGTGCCTCGCGCAGCACGATCTCGTCGCCGCGGCGAAAGATCTCTACCCGGTTCACGCTCAGACGGAATTCCTTGGGTAGACGCACGGCCTGGCTGTTGCCGGATCGGAAGACCTTGGCGTAGCTCATGAGGGCGCTCCGAAATGTATCTACTCACAGTATATACAATCAGCACCCAGGGCGAAATCCCGCACCGCCTGGTTGCCCTCGTCGCGCCGGGTCTTCTCGGAGAAGCACCGTAGGGGGAGTTAGGTAGGGGTGCCCGTAACCCGTCGAAAAACCAAACTACAGGCACGCCACCAGGCGCGGATCGGCTGGCTGGTGACCCTCTATGGGCGAGCGCTGGATCGGCCGAGCGTGCACCTCATCGAAGGACAACCGGGGACGGTCATCCCTGAGCTGGCACGCCAGCTCCAGGCGGACCTGATCCTGTTGGGCACCGCCGGGCGGGTGGGTATCCCCGGTTTCATCATCGGCAGCACGGCGGGGGAGGTATTGGGCGCCACCCACTGCTCGGTCCTCGCCTTGAACCCCGAGGGGTTCGTGTCGCCCGTGACGCTCGACGGAAGCCGTCACGGGCATCCGAGACAGGGCGTACCCTCAGCCCAGGGCCGGATAGTCGGTGTAGCCCTCCGGCCCGCCGCCATAGAAGGTGGCCGGATCCGCCGTGTTGAGGGGGGCATCCCGTGCGAACCGCTCGGGCAGATCCGGATTGGCGATGTAGGGCACGCCGAAGGCGATGAGGTCGGCGGCCCCCGCGGCAAGGGCGGCATTGGCGCGCGCCTTGTCGTAGCCCGCGTTGGTCACGTAGACGCCCCGCCACAACCGCCGAAACGCCTGGAGGTCGAAGGGGGGACCCGCCGCCCCTGGCTGCTCCGCTCCCATCTCGGTCACATGGAGATAGGCGAGGCCGAAGCGGCCCAGCGCCGCGGTGACGTACTCGAAGGTGGCTCGCGGGTCGGAGTCGCGCATGTCGTTGAAGGGCTGTAACGGCGAGAGCCGCACCCCCACCCGCTCCGCGCCCCAGACGCCGTACACCGCCTCGGTCACCTCCAGGAGCAGCCGTGCCCGGTTCTCGATGGGGCCACCGTAGGCGTCGCTGCGGCGGTTGGTGCCGTCGCGCAGGAACTGATCAAGCAGGTAGCCGTTGGCACCGTGGATCTCCACCCCGTCGAAGCCCGCGGCCAAGGCGTTGGCCGCACCCCGGCGATACTGCTCGATCAGTCCGGGGATCTCCCTGGGCTCCAGGGCACGGGGCGTTACGTAGGGCTTGAGGCCCTCGTAGGTGTAGACCTCCCCCGCGGGCTGTACCGCTGAAGGCGCCACCGGAGCCGCTCCCCCGGGTTGGAAACAGGGATGGGAGATGCGCCCCACGTGCCAGAGCTGCAGGAAGATGCGGCCCCCCTGGGCATGCACCGCCTCGGTCACCCCCCGCCAGCCCGCCACCTGCTCGGGGCTGTGAATGCCCGGGGTGGCGGGGTAGCCCTGGCCCTCGGGACAGACCTGGCTCGCCTCGCTGATGATGAGCCCCGCGGAGGCCCGCTGGCCATAGTACGCCGCCATCAGCTCGGTGGGGACGTTACCGGCACCGGCGCGGCTGCGGGTCATGGGGGCCATGAGGACGCGGTTGGGCAGTCGGTAGGGACCGACTTGGAGGGGGGTGAAGAGGTCGATGGCCTCGGCGGTGGCGGTCATGCTCGATGCTCCAGATGCAGCGCGTTGAGAAGGATTGGGTTAGAGGGGGCCGGGGGCGCCGATCAGGCGCCTCCATAGGGCTTCGAGGTGCGCCAGGTTGCGCTCGACCGGCAGCCGCCGGCTCTGTACCGGCCGGATCTGCGGATTCTGGACCTCCCCCACCTGGAAGCGGAAGAAGTAATCCGGCTCCAGGCCCATGCGCAGGTCGGTGATGACCACCGCGTCTCCCTCGCGGCCCGCCGCGTAGAAGCCTCGGGTGAACCAGGCGAGCCTCTGTACCGACCAGTCCCCCTCCAGCCCGGCCAGCAGCTCCGGATGGCTCGGGTGGTGGGTGAATACAAGGGGGCGGTCGCGGTCGAGCAGGGAGTAGAAACCTTCGGCATAGCCCCTCGGCTCCATCACCAGCACCCGCCACAGTAGGCTGTTGAAGGGCGTTGGGTGGATGCTGACCGGCTCGGCGGGCAGGTCCAGGCGCGCCAGCTCGGCCTCCACCCGCTCGACCACGTAAAGCTTCGCCCCGATACTCCAGGCCAGATAGAGGGAGCTCAACACCAGCCCAACGCCGTTGAGCCAGTGCCCGCGGGGATCCTCCCGGCGCATCGCCAGGGCGGCGGTCACACCGATCAGCAGCGGGAGGCTGTAGAGGGGGTCGATGACGAAGATGCTCCCCCAGCCCACCGGCCCCAGGGGCAGCGGCCAGAGGATCTGGGTGCCGTAGATGGTGAGGGCATCCAGAAGCACGTGGGTGACGAAGACGGCGAGGACCAACAGTGCCCAGCGCCGGCGCAGGGCACCGGTGTCGGGGTGGAGCTTGAGGATCAGCCAGACAAGAGGCGGGGTGAGCGCCGCCAGCAGGAACAGGGAATGGCTCGGCCCCCGGTGATAGGTGAAGTCGCTGACCGCGTCCCCGAAGGGAAAGAGGACGTCGAGATCCGGCAGGGTGCCCAGGACAGCGCCCCAGAGCGCGGCGCGCCGACCCACTTGGCGGCCGAGCACGGCCTCGCCGACGGCCGCACCCAGGGTGAGCTGTGTGAGGGAGTCCATAGTCGGCGGGGCTCGGGCCTGGTTTCTCTCAGCGTCTGGGACCGCGAAGCCCCTCCCCCCCGGAAGGGGGAGCCGGGCCGCCGGCGGCAGAGGCAAGGGCCGACAGTGGGGTCGCTCCCATCAGAACTGCCAAGGCTGCCCGAGGAACAGGTAGAAGGCTTGATTGCCCCCCTCGGCAAACCCGAAGGCGACATACAGGGGGCCGAGGAAGGTATCTGCGCCGAGATAGAGGCTCGCCGCCGGGATGCTGTCGCGCAGGTTGATGTCGCTGCGGCGCTGCCAGACGTTGCCCAGCTCCAGGGAGCCTCCCAGGTAGGCGGGCACCAGCCCTCCAGCCAGTCGGTACTGATAACCGAGGCGCAGCAGGGTGGCGTTGGGTCCGGCGAGCTGGTCCTGCTGCATCCCCGAGAGGTGCTGGAACCCGCCGAGGCGGAACAGGTTCTGCAGCTCGGCGTCCCCACCGAAGGTGGTCTGGAAGACGGCGCCGCCACTCAGGGTATGGGGACCCCAGGATTGGGCCCGGTACAGACCCGCCATCGCCTGATCGAAGTCGTTGGAGGCACCGAGCCAGCCGCGCGACGTCCAACCGCGTACCCCACCGAACCAGCCTTCGCGGGGGAAGTGCAGAGAATCGAGGGTGTCCACCTGGAAATTGAGCGCCAGGACGCCAGTGTCGAATTTGTAGCCCTGGATTCCCGGGTCTCCCACTAGGATGTCGAGATTCCCGCGGTAACGCTGGTAGCCTAGGGAGACTCGGCCCCAGTCATCGAGGTTGCGCCCCCCCTCCAGGGTGATCCCCCAGCGGTGGGCGTTGTATTCCAGGGTGGGCCGCTTGTCGGAAGGGTCCGCGAAGATCTTGTAGTTGGTGGTGACGTAGCCTGCTCCCGGTTGGATGAACCAGCGCTCCGCCGGGTCCAGGGGCTGGTAGAGGTCCGTGTAAAGGCTCGGCTCTTCGCCCAGACGCAGCAGGGTCCGCCACTCTCCGTTCAAGGAGTTGACCGGCATCAGGGTAAAGGCCGCGCCGAGATTGAAGGAAGAGTTGCCGTTGAAGTTGGTGGATAGCTGCAGCCCTGCCTGGATGGAGCTGGTGCCCCACCGCTTGCGCTTGGCCTCCACCACCACCCCCGTCTCGCCGTTCTCCTCGACGATGTCGTAACGAACGCTCTCGAAGTTGTCCAGGTCGTAGATCTGCCCGATGCCCCGCTCCAAGCGGTCGATGTCCAGGGGCTCGCCGGGCTTGACCCCGAGATGGCTCTGAAGCACCGCATCCTGGAGCTCGGAATCGTTCTGGATACGGACGAAACCCACCTGCTGGGTCCCCCGAGCCGGGGGACGGTGCCGCGCCTGGAAGGCCTGGTAGGCGGCCGGGGGGACGCCCAACCGGGCCAGCTCGGAGCGCTGGGCATCCGCCGCCTGATAGCCCAGGCGGCTGGCCTCCAGCACCCGTTTGAAATCCCCACCGCCGATGTCCCCGAGCTGGGGGACGACCAACACGTCACCCTTGCGCAGGTTCTTGATCTCCCGCTGGGTGCCCCGGACACTCATGAGGTTGGTGAGCTGCTCCACCACGGCCAGGGCATTGGTGATGTCCTGCTTGCGCAGCGGTGGGGTACCTATGTCCACGGCGATGATGATCTCCGCCCCCATGGCGCGCACCGCGCTCACTGGCAGATTGGAGCTCACGAAACCATCCACCAGCAGGCGTCCGTCGATCTCCACCGGGGCGAACACCGCCGGGACCGCCATGCTGGCCCGGATGGCCCGCGGTAGCTGCCCCGATCTCAGCACCACCTCGTTGCCGGTCTCGATGTCGGTGGCGATGGCACGGAAGGGTATGGGGAGCCGGTCGAAGTCCCGCACGTTGGAGACGGGAAGGGTCAAGGCCTCCAGCTCCAGGTCGAGCTTCTGGCCGAGGATCAGGGCAGGGCCCAGATTCACCTCGCCGCCCTCGACCCCGAGCTTCTGTTTCATGAGTAACAGCCGGTCGTCCTGCTTGCGCCGGAAGCGTCGCTCGGGACGCGGCTCCTCGTCCTTGAGGATCGCGTCCCAGTCCATGCCGGCCAGGGCCTGCTCTAGTTGGGTGGCAGTCATCCCGGAGGCATAGAGACCGCCGACGATCGCCCCCATGCTGGTCCCGGCGATGTAATCGATGGGGATGCGCAGCTCCTCCAGCACCTTGAGGACCCCCACGTGGGCGGCGCCGCGCGCCCCGCCACCGCTCAGGGCCAGACCGATCTTGGGCCGCTCCTTGGCCTCGGCGAAGCCGCTGGTGACACCGAGCAGCAGCCCCGCGCACAGCAACAACAGAAGGGCTCGGCTCAAGAAGGCCCCGGGGCCTCGGCACTGTCTGGTCATGGCTAGGTCAACCCTCGCTGAGAGATAGGTCGGTGATGCTGGCAGGGGCCGCGGCCGGCCCGGACCGCGGGTGGTGGTCCCCGCTGGGTGTGCAGCCGGCACGGGAGGCACGCATCCTAACCGCCGGAGGATCCTTTCGCCCAAGAATCGACCACTTGCCCCATCCTCCCCTTTCCCGCGACCGCAGGAGCGACATCGGGTTAGGATAGGCACGTTGTTTGCTGCAGGAAGCCCAGATGTCCGAGAAGCCGTCAAGAAAGACAAAGAACGGGGACCTGCGGGTAATCGATGGCTACCCGCGGATATATTGCGATGGCTATTGGGTCAAGCGCTACGAGGCCCCCCAGGACTCCCTGGCGGCCAAGAAACGTCTCATCGTGGCCCTGACGGTTCGGTTGTTCAATCACGTGGAGCATGGGATCAATATCCCCGGCAAGCGGCTCGACGAGGCACGGGCCGCCTATGATGCGGAACCCGACCCAGCGCGCAAGCGGGTGAAAGGGGCCATGCTGGCGGGGGCCCTCTTCAACCGGGCCACCGATATCTTCACTCGGGTGGTGGAGTTGCAGGCCGTGGACGTGGAGGTGGAGCCCGACGATCCCCTGATGGAGGAGTGTGGGCGTTGTCTGCTCGAGGCCCTGGAGCTGGGCAAGAACATCCGGCACCGCGACGGTCAAGAGGCCATCGACGAGTTGTGGGGCGAGCCCTTCAAGGCCTTCTCTCTGTCCGTGGAGGCCTTCTACGAGAGCCGCTATCGCAAGATCGCTCAGGCCATGCGCGACATCGACCGCATCGCCGCTGCGCTGATCGGGGCACTCCAGGGTAGCCCCCATTTCAAGGGCGTGGGCAACCGGATCCGCGCCTTTGCCAAGGCCGCCAAGGAAAAGTGCGAGACCCTGCGCACGGACCCCGACATCTTCGATGTCTGGAGCTCTTTCGTGGTGGCGGGCGATGAGCTTTGTGACCTGGCCCCGCGCCCCTCCCCACGGCAGGGGACGGCGACCTTCGGCGAGGTGGAAGAGGGCGCACAGCTCATCCGCGATGCCAAGGCGCTCCTGACCAGCATCGTACGGGCACGGGTATCCATGCCCGAGGGCACGGAGGCCCTGATCAAGCGCTGCGAGCACTACCGGGCCCGCCGCGCCGCGCCCCCCGAGCGGTGAGGGTCGAGGGCTAGCGCGCCGGCCTTCGGCCAGTAACAATCCCCCTGCAAAGCCGTGGGCTTTCTTTTGTGAGCCGCTCAAAGCGG
>CAZFHV010000172.1:0-7136 GCA_964519095.1 uncultured Chromatiaceae bacterium
GGCCCCCTGGGACGCGGAGCCGCTGGAGGCCGCCCAGGTCAGGACACTGTAGACCAGGCCACAGGGCAACCAGCCCCAGATCAGGCCGAGACCGAAGGCCTGGGGGATGCGCCGAACCGGCAGGAAGCGCCGGCCGATGGGCTCGAGCCTGCGCCAGAGCCCCCCGCCCAGTCGCTCCACCTGGGCCAGTCCCTGCCACCAGCCGCCCAGATAGAGCCCCAGCCCGATGAGGAGCAGCGCGGCCAGGACATAGAGGACCCGCTGGGCGGTGTGGATGGGCCCGAGCTGGGTCAGCACCGCCCCCAGGGCACCCATCAGGGCCCCGGCCAGGGTGTAGCTGCCGATGCGGCCCAGGTTGTAGGCGAGCTGCAGCGGCAGCAGCGCCAGGGGTGTGCGCTGGGGCCGGGCCCCCAGGCTCAGGGCGCCGACGATCCCCCCGCACATGCCCACGCAGTGCAGCCCGCCCAGAAACCCCACCAGGAAGGCCAGTGCCGGTTGCCCCAGCTCCATCAGACCCACGACACCGCCAAGAAGGCGGCCCAAGCCCTGGGCCGAAGGAACGGCCCAAAGCTCACGGCGGCGGAGTCGGCGCCGCGTTACCCAGCCAGCCCTGGAAGCGCGTCAGCAGCCACAGCCCCGGGATGGTAGAGAGCATGCAGAAGAGGAAGAACCCCTCCCAGCCCAGCCACTCGGCCAGGTACCCGGTGGGGGTGTTGACCACCACCCGCGGGATGCCCATGAGACTACTCAGCAGGGCGTACTGGGTGGCGGTGAACTTCTTGTTGGTGAGGGTGGCCATGAAGGCCACGTAGGCGGTGGTGGCCATGCCGCTGAAGAGGTTCTCGCTGGTCACCGCCGCGGCCAGGGCCGGCAGGCTGTGACCGAGGCGGGCCAGGATCACGAAGCCGATGAGCCCGATGGCCTGCAGGACCCCGAACAGCCAGAGCCCCCGGTACATCCCCAGCCGCAGGATCAGCAGCCCCCCCAGCACCCCACCCAGCACCGTGGCCCAGAAGCCGAACAGCTTGACGATGGTGCCGATCTCCGACTTGCTGAACCCGAGCTCCAGGTAGAAGGGAGTGGTCATCTGGCTCGCCATCATCTCCCCCACCTTGTAGAGCAGGATGAAGAGCAGGATCAGCACAGCATCCTGGCGGGAGAAATACTCCACGAAGGGTGCCACCACCGCCTCCCGCAGGCTGCGGGGGGTGCCGGGGGGCAGCGGCGGCTCGGTGCAGCGCCAGGTGGTGATGAGCCCCGGTAGCGTCGCCCCCGCCATCACCCAATACACCGCCCGGAAGGGGATGAAATCCGCCAGGATCAGCCCGCCGCCGGAAGCCAGCAGCATCCCCACCCGATAGCCGTTGACGTAGAAGGAGGCCCCCAGCCCCTGCTCGTCGTCCGCCAGGGACTCGCGCCGGTAGGCATCGATCACGATGTCCTGGGAGGCGGAAAAGAAGGCTACCAGGAGCGCCGCCGCGGTGACCCCCGGCAGGCTGTGGGCCGGATCCGTGAGCCCCAACCCCACGATGCTCAGGATCAGGGTCAACTGGATGAGGATCAGCCAGCCCCGTCGCCGCCCCATCCCGGCGATGGGGGCATAGCGGTCCAGCAAGGGGGCCCAGAGGAACTTGAGCGTGTAGGGCAGCCCCACCAGGGCGAACAGCCCGATGGTGCCCAGATCGACCCCCCCCTCCTTCAGCCAGGCCTGGAGCACGGAGCCGGTGGCGAGCAGCAGCGGTAGCCCCGAGGAGAACCCCATCAGCAGGGCCACCAGCATCCGTTTGCTGACCGAGACGCGCCAGATGCTCCCCCAGCTCGTGCCCACGGACTAGCCCCGCCCCAGCCGGGGGGAGGGGAGGGAGGGAATCCCGACCCCTGCCGTGCTGTCTTCGCCCGCGCCCCGCGGTGGGATCCCTCTGCCAGAGCTCACTCAGATGCAACCCTATCAAGGTGACTTCGTTCAGTTCTCCCTGGAGCGGGGAGTCCTGAGGTTCGGCGATTTTACCTTGGTGGAGGCCACCGGCGGCCTCTATTTCTCGGCGCTCGATACAGTCTGTCCAAGAAGAAGTTGTCGTTTGCTGACGAGATCCGACGCACTCATGCACCAGGATTAGGGGCACCCCACTCTGCCCGGCGCGATCGAACTGGTCCCCGATCTGAGGCTGCCCTTCCCGGTCAGGTAAGAACAGATAACCAGGGCCTAACCACCGACGATCATTAAGAATTCTCCGGCGGTCTCGCGAGCGATTGGGCGGGGGTGAGCCGAGCGACGACCCCGGTAATGCGGCTGGTTCGGGTAAGTGCTAATGTTGTCCCGTCGGCAGAATCTTGGGCGCTTGCAGCCGGTTCTGCCAGACAGAACCCACACGGCGGATGATGTCATCCCGGAGAAAGGCCATGAATCCATTCGATATCTTGGGATCCCTCATGCAGGGAGGTATGCGTCCCTCGAGCGGCCGCCTCGAGGATACCTTTGGCAATCAAGGGTTCGGTGGTCCTGGGGGTATGTTCGGGGGAGGTCCGGGCGGCATGCCGGGCAGCGGGCCCGGATCCATGCCCGGGGGTTGGCCTGGCGGGATGCCTGGAGGCGGTCCCGGCGGCATGCCCGGTGGGTTCCCTGGAGGCATGCCCGGTGGGTTCCCTGGAGGCATGCCCGGTGGGTTCCCTGGAGGCATGGCGGGGGGCGTGTTCGACATGCTCGGCAAGATGGCGGAAACCGTGTTCGGCGGCGCCGGTAGGGCACCCAATGCCGGCAGCGGCGGCGGACTGCCTATCGATATCCTCAAGACCATCGGCGGAGCGATTTTCGGCGGCTCGCAAGGGCCTGTGGGACCGGGGGCCGGTCCTGGCGCGGCGGGTGCCGGGGCCATGTCCATCTTTGGCACTTTGGCTGCCCAGGCTATCGAGTACGCGAGACAGATGATGTCGGGTGGCTTTGCCCAGGGCGGCCCGGGTACGCCCCAGATCGACGTCGACGACGCCAGCGCGGTCATTGCCGGCATGCGCAAGCCGGCCAATGCGCATGAGGAGAGGCAGGTGGTGGACGTCGCCACACTGACTATCCGCGCCATGATCAATGCGGCGAAGGCGGACGGCCGGATCGACGAGCAGGAGGCCCAGCGTCTGGTCGGCAAGATGCAGGAGGACGGTGTCTCGGAAGAGGAGCGCAGCTTCGCCATCAACGAGATGCGCAAGCCAATGGATACGGACGCGATCGTACGCGCCATCCCCAATCAGCAGGTAGCCGCTCAGATCTACGCCGCCTCGCTGATGGCCATCGATGTCGATACCGACGCCGAGCGCCAGTACCTCAAGGATCTCGCCCGTAAGCTGGGTATGGACCAGCAGGCGGTGGCCTACCTCCACCAGGCCATCGGCGTCGCCTGAGGGCGGATTCGGCAGCAAGCGCGGCCCCCGGGACCGTCCGGGGACCGCCTCCGCTGGTAGCCATGGCCACGACGATCCTCCGCGTCGCGCGCGGGGAACAGAGTTCGTCGGTATTCCCTTTCGGGTCACTGGATGAACCGAGCCTGACCTGGGGAAAGATCAGCGCGGTGGGTTGGGGCGCCGCCCGACTGTCTGCGAAGGTGCGCAAGCACGGCGCGGAGCCAGGTTCACCGGCTGGATGAGTGTGACCCGCGGTCCCGCGGGAACCGGTGCGGCGGGCTCTCCCGCTGTGATGGGTTAGAAATTCGTTATATTGTGATAGAGGCGATGCGAACTGGCCTTCAGGCTTCAACGATTGCAGGAGAAACAAAGATGCCGACATGGTCACTGTTTGTGCGGCTCGCGATCGGCGCCGTTGCCGGTCTGGTGGCGCGCGGCTTCATTGGCGGCACGGCGCCCTTCGGCAAGCTCGGGGACATGATCCTGGGCATCGCAGGGGGTGTCGTCGGGGGATACCTCTTGGCCGTCGCCGGGGTTGCGGGCACCCTGGGGGGGCTCATCGGCACCTGCGTAAGCGCGCTTCTCGGTGCGCTGCTGCTGATATGGCTCTCCAACCGGATCAAGGTCCAGCGGTAGGCGTCGGGCGAAGGAAGATGAGCCAACAGGATCAGAAGAGCTTTTTCGACCGTCTGGGCGAGATCCTCAACGCGCCCCTTCCCGGCACAGAGGCGCCGCAACCCACCCGGCAGCCGGAAGAGGTCGGCGGAGAGAGCGGAGTCCGGGATCCATCCCTCCTCGAGCGCATTAGGGAGATCCTCAACACGCCTCTGTCGGGATCCCCTCAAACGCCGGAGCCCCCCGGGAACGGCGAGCCGACGGATCGGCGGCCGGAGTCTTCTGAGACGGGCGTGGCGGCGCAGCCCGAGCCGCCCCAGGGGCCCGCGCCTGACCAAGCCCCGACTCGCCGCGGCGAACCGACACCCGAGCTGGACGAGGACGATCTCGAGGAGCCCTGGTGGAAGCAGGATTGGGCTGGTTTCCGCGCCCATCAGGAGCAGGAGGCCGGGGGTCTGGAGCAGAAGCAGCGCGAGGATCTGGCGAAGTTCGCCGCCTATCAGGACGCGGAGAAGCGCCGTTTCGAGGCACACCAAGCGCAGGAGCTGGACCTCTTCCGCCAGCAGCAGCAATGGCGTCTGAACGCTTGGAAGCAGGCGACTGCGGCCAATCCGGGCGTCAACCTCCCCCCGCCGCCTTGGGGGATGCCCGGTGCGCCCGGCATGGTGCCGCCACCGGGAGGACCTCCCCCGGGACCGATGGCTCCGCCGCCCTGGATGTGGCCGCCGGGCCCGCCCCGCGGGCGCTGAAGCATTGAGGTGGCGGCGTTTCGCCGCCACCCGACCGCGGCCCAAACCCGACAGGCTCGGTGTCGCTCCGGCACCCGAGGCGGTTTTGACTCGTAACGATCTCTCGTTGGTGCCGAGGGCCGGAGTGCGGCAGCGGCAGTAGCGAATGGGGCGTGCGCTGGGGCCGCGCCCCCGGGCTCAGGGTGCCGACGATCCCCCCGCATCTGTCTCCTCCACCTTGGGGAGCAGGATCAGCCCGCCGCCGGAGGCCAGCAGCAGCGCAAGCCCCGAGGAGAAGCCCATCGGCAGGGCCACCAGCATCCGCTTGCTGACCGAGACGCGCCAGATGTTCCCCCAGCTCGTGCCCAGGGGCTAGCCCCACCCGACCCGCGCTGTGCTATCTTTGCCCCCGCCCCGCGGTGGGATCCCTCTGCCAGAGCGCACTCAGATGCAACCCTATCAACGTGACTTCGTTCAGTTCTCCCTGGAGCGGGGAGTCCTGAGGTTCGGCGATTTCACCTTGAAGTCCGGACGCAAGAGCCCGTACTTCTTTAACGCCGGGCTGTTCAACACCGGCGCCAGCCTGGCGCGGCTCGGTGGGTTCTATGCCCAGGCCATCCTCGCCAGCGGTATCGGCTACGACGTCCTCTATGGCCCGGCCTACAAGGGCATCCCCCTGGCCGCGGCCGCCGCCATCGCCCTCGCCGAGAACCACGGACTGGACCTGCCCTATGCCTTCAACCGCAAGGAGGCCAAGGACCACGGGGAGGGGGGCAGCATCGTGGGGCACCCCCTCAAGGGTCGGGTGCTGATCATCGACGACGTCATCTCCGCGGGGACCTCGGTGCGGGAGTCGGTGGCCATCATCGAGGCCCAGGGGGCCACGCCGGCAGGGGTGCTCATCGCCCTGGATCGCCAGGAGCGGGGTCAGGCGGAGCGCTCCGCCATCGAGGAGGTGGAGCGGGAGTACGGGATGGGGGTGATCAGCATCATCCGTCTGGAGCACCTCATCGAGTTCCTGACCGGTCACCCCCTGCTCGCCGAGCACCTGCCCGCCATCGAGGCCTACCGCAGCCGTTACGGGGTCTGACGGGCCATGGGCCCAGGGTTTCGGCAGAGGATCGCGTCTACCCATTGGCCAAGCGGCGCCCTGGTCGCGGCGCTGCTGCTGGTCCAAATGGGTGCCGCAGCGGCCACCGGGCTCTACCGCTGGGTCGACCAGGCGGGCAACGTCCATTACTCCGACCAGCTCCCACCTACCGAGGCGGCCAGCGGCCACCAGGAGCTGCGCAAGGACGGCATCGAGAAGGAGGTGGTGGGGCCCCAGAAGTCCCGCGATGAGTATCTGCGCGAGCAGGAAACGGAGCGGCTACGCCTCGAGCAGCAACGCCTGATCGAGAAGCAACAGGCGGCGGATCGGGTCCTGATCGAGACCTACCGCACCGAGGACGACTTGATCCTGACCCGGGACGGCAAGCTGGCCGCCGTCGATGCGGCCACCAATGTGACCCTCAGCAACCTCCAGCGGCAGAAGCGCCAGCTCACCGATCTGCAGAGCGAGGCCGCCGGCCACGAGCGGCGCGGTCAGCCCATACCCGAGGAGCTGCGGGCCCGTATCGGGGAGACGGAGAAGGCGATCACCGGGAGCTACGAGTCCATCGTGCGCCGGGAGCAGGAGAAGGACCGCATCCGCGAGGGGTTCGAGCGGGAGCTCAGCCGCTTCCGCGCCCTCAAGCAGCTCGCCTTGCAGATCATCGCCAAGCCCAAGGAGGCCCCACCGGTGCGGCCCCAGGGCTTTGCCGACCTCGACAACCTGGTGCTGTGCGAGACCCTGGATGCCTGCCAGGCCTTGTGGGTCCGCGCCAAGACCTTCGTCGAGCAGCGGGCGACCACGCCGCTACAGCTCTTCGGCCCCCGCATCCACATGACCTCCTTGCCCAAGAGCGATCGGGACCTCAGCCTCACCCTGTCCTGGATTCCGAACCCCAACGATCAGGGCGGGGTGCTGTTCCTGGATCTGCAGTGCAGCCGCACCCCCCTGGGGAAACAGTTTTGCGCCTCCCCGGCAGTTGAGCAGGTTCGCAAGGCGTTCAAGCCCTTTCTTAGCCAACCCTGAGGGCTTGCTGCGGCCGATAGCGGGCGCCCGGAAGCACAGCCGCCGAGGGTGCGGTGCTCGTCCAAGACTGGATCAAGCCGGCGGGTGACCCCGTGGAACTGGCGATCGCCAAACAAGGCGAGGCCCCCGGGGGGCGGGAGCTGCGGGGGTACCTTTAGAACAAGCGCCAGCGCGAAATCTGGGGCACCCGTGGGGGGTATGATGCACCGGAGAGTCGCCATTTTCCCCGAAACCTGAAAATGGGTCCGATCCGATTTCAGGAGCGAAAAATGGCGACCATTATTGCC
>CAZFHV010000173.1:0-7129 GCA_964519095.1 uncultured Chromatiaceae bacterium
CTACGGCTACGCGGGGGGCGTCGCACTCGCTTCCGCTTCCTGTGCTCCTTCGATGAGGTAGATGGCGGCGGAGTGGTTGATGACATAGCCGAAGGCGGAGCCCTCCACCTCGGCGCGGAGGTGTTTGGCCCCGTAGAGCCGGGCGACCGCGGCGACCTCATCCTCGCCCCCGGTCAGGCCGAGCAGGGCGGGGTGGAAGTAGGCGCTGTATTCGGCGAGGCGCTCCGGGGTGTCGCGCTCCGGGTCCAGGCTGATCAGGAGGGGCTGGACCTGGGCCAACTCCTCCGTATCGAGCCCCTTCAGGGCCTGGGTTATGTACGCGAGGGAGGTGGGGCAGACATCCGGGCACCGCGTGTAGCCGAAGTAGAGCATGACCACCCGCCCGCGAAGCTCTTGCAACGACACCGGCCCGCGCTGGGACATCAGGGTGAAGTCCCCGCCGGGTGGGGCCTCTTCGGCGTCCGGGACCGGGTCGGCGCGGGCGGGCCAGGCCAGCGCCAACAACACCAGGGCCACAAGGGTGCGTCTCATGGCTGCTCGTCCGGCCCGGTACCGGCAGGTTGACCGGGGTCCGGCGCCGGCCGGCGCCGCTGCCCCCGCACCAGGGCCAGCCCGGCCAGAAAGGTGGCGAGCCCCGCGCCGGCGGGCAGGCCGAGGGTCTTGATGGGATCCGCTGGCGGGGGTAGGAGCAGCCAGTACCAGGTGGTCAGGGTGTGCCTGGGGCCGGTCTCGCCGTTGCTGCCGTCCCAGTGGGCGAAGGCGATGGGGATGAAGCGCCCGTCGGCGATCTGCACATCCGCCCCCTCGGGATGTCGCTTGCGCCGGAGCAGGACGCGCCAGCGCCCATCCGCCCAGTCTCCGGTCGCCACAAGATCGCCCGCCCCCTGGCGGCGCTTGAGGAAGACATCGGGTCCGGCGCCGTCCAGCAGGGCTGCGCTTTGGGGGGCGGCGGGCTCGAGGGCGCCGGCGTTCCAGTACCAGAGGGTGACCGGGTGCTCGCGGTCGCCGTGCCGGTACAGGGGCTTGACCACCACCCGGTCGGTGGCGAAGGCCCCCTCCTGGGGCAGCTCGATGGCCAGGGCATCCGGGTGCAGGGTCAAGGTCTCGTCCATCAGGTCCTTGAAGTAGGCATCCCCCGGCAGGCTCCCGGTGCGGTCGTTCAGCTCCAGGAGGAAGGCGATCTCCTCATCGTCGTAGGCGACCCGCACGGTGAGGGCCTCGTTGAGTGGGGTGAAGAGGCGCTCGCCCTTGATCAGGTTGGGCACCAGGCGCAGGGTCGCGGGCGGGACTTCGCCCCAGCGGGGGTCGTCCGGTGTAGTCGGAAGGGCCCCACCGAGACGGACGGCGGCGATCAGGCCTGACTCCGAGGGCGGGGTCTCCCCCTCCCGCAGCCCATAGACGTAGTTGGCGATATGCCAGCGGTCCTCCAGGCTCACCGGGTCGGGGTTGCCAGCCTCCACCGCCCGGTGGGCGGGCATGGGGGTGCCGGGGATGCCGATGGACAGGCGCCGGTAGATTGCGCGGATGGTCTGGTCGCGGGCCTGGGCGGGGTCTTGGCCCGAGGCCTGGGTGACACGCCAGGTCCAGGGCTTGGTGAGGTCCCGTGGCCAGAGGCGGTGACCCCAGTCGTCCGCCAGCTTCTTGCCGGAGGTGATGTTGCCCCGCCCCGCCAGGCCGTGGCACTCCTTGCACGCCTTCTCGAAGGCGACCTGGCCCCGGGCGCGGGACTCCGGCGAGTCGGGGATCTGGCCCGCCAGGGGCTCCTCCTCGGTGATGCGGCGGAAGTCGTCCTTGAGGTAGCGCCCCTCGGGGTCGAAGTCGGTCTGCGGCGTCCCCTCCGGGGCCCAGGTGGAGCTGATGTCGAACCCCTTGATGACGGGGATGAGGCTCGCGATCTGGGCCTCCGTGAGCAGGCTACCCCAGCCCGGCATGGAGGTGCCGGGAAGGCCTTCGCGGATGGTGTCGATCAGGTCTTCATCGCGCGGTGGCAGGGTCCCGGGGGAGCTCTTGTACTTGAAGAGGGCGAGGGAGAAGTCCCGCGGGCGCGGGTACATGCGCTCGGCCGCCGGGCCGTCGCCCATGCCCTGCTCGCCGTGGCAGACCTGGCAGCGCAAGGCGTAGAGGTCCTTGCCCATGAGGCCGTCGCGGCGCTTGAGGATCTCGTCCTTCATGCCGGTGACCGCCTTGGAGGTCTCCGGGTCCCACAGCCGGGGTACCTGGCCGACGTAGTCGTAGAGGAAGGCGATGAGGGCCCAGACCTGGCCCTCGTCGAGCATCTCATGCCAGACGGGCATGGCCGAATTCCATGGGGTCCCCTCCTTGGGCAGGCCGGGCCCGCCGGTGGCGATGCGCCAGAACAGGAACCCCTCCTGGAGCTGGGCGATGGTCCCCACGTCCTGGAAGTCGATGGGCTTGGGGTTGAACCCCTGGGCGAAGGGTCCGCCGCCGTCGAGCAGATCGCCGTGGCAGAAGTAGCAGTTCCGGTAATAGAGGTTGCGACCCTGGGCGACCAGCCCCCCGTACTCCTGCCAGGCCCCCTCCGGATCGGTCTTGAGCCGTTCCAGGACCGACCGGCGCCTGGGGTTCTCGAGCCTGCCGAGGTCGTAGGTCTTGCCGAAGACCCGCAAGCTCCCGGGCGGGGCGGGGTGGACCTGACGCAGCTCCACCGGGGGCTCGATGGAGGGCCGGACCTGGACATAGACCAGGTAAGCGACCAGCAGGGGGATGCCCCCAAGAAAGGCCCAGCGGATCGAGGCCAGGCGGTCCTCCCGCAGCACCGCCAGGACGGGCGCCTTGAATTCCGCCCAGCGCCCTTCCTCGAAGGAGAAGTAGAGCAGGACCCCAGCCACCGTGACCACCATGAACTGGATCATCAGGGACCGGGGCATCAGGGGTGGGAAGGCCCGGTCGAAAAAGAGGTAGGCGGCGGCCACGGCCAGGACGCCCTGCCAGAAGGCGGGGATGCGCAGGCGCCTGCGAATTGCCTCGGTACTCATTGGCGCCTCACTGCTTGGGCTCGGCCCCGGACGCGACCAGCAGGGAAAGGATCATCTGGAGCTCCTTCACCGTCATGCGCACGGCGAAGTCGCCCGGCATGATCCCCGGCGCAAACCCCGGCGCCACCTGGGCGTCGGGCTCCAGGATGGACTGACGAATCTCCTCGAGGCTGAGGCGCGCCCCCACGTCCTTGAGCGAGGGTCCCACTGGGGACTCGGTGCCCAGCATGGAGTGGCAGGCCTGGCAGCCGAACTTCACCACCGCCTCCTCCGCGGTCTTGGCCGGGACTGGCGCCACCGCGGCCGGCGCCTTCACTGCCGCCGGCGGCGCCGCGGTGGGCAGGGGGACCCTGACCTCGTGGCCGTCCTTCGCCTGGAGATAAGCGATGACCGCGTCGATCTCGACCTGGGAGAGCTCGATCGGTGGCTTGTCGATGGCGGGCATGGGGGAGATGCTGTCGTTGCTGCCCTTCTGGCCCCAGCCCGCCACCACGAAGGCCCCCGGCGCCACCAGGGACTCCCGGATATAGCTGGTGGCATCCGCCGCCTTGCCCTGGTAGCGGGGATCCGCCAGCCGCTCCTTAGCGGTGGTTACCAGGTCGGTGCCCTGGATGTCCGGCGCCCGGCCCAAGGGCGGGGGCTTGTGGCACAGGGTGCAGGTCCCCTTGCCCTCGAACAGGTCCTGGCCCAGGGCGACGAAGGCGTCCAGGGTCAGCTCGCCGAGCTTGACCTCCTTCTCCACGGGGGCCTCCCCCTCCACCTGGGGCAGGACATAGGTCACCAGGGTGAAGACCAGGGTCAGCAGCAGGCTGAAGACCAGGGTGGGCAGGAGGGGTGTGGAGCCGGCATGCTGCCGGCTGCTAGCAGGACCCTTGCCTCCTGGATGCCGCCGCGACATCCGGCTCATACCGCACCCCCCGCCGGGGCGTCCTGCCGGGTGCCGCTGAGGTTGGCGATCCAGAAGATGAACAGGATGAAGGCCAGAAACAGCAGGGTGACCAGGGTGATCATGTTGCCGGCGTAGCCGATGGTGGGGATGAAGTTGTCCGGGGAGTTGTCCTTCATCACCGTGTAGACGTGCCAGTGGGTGCGCACCGAGGAGCGGACATAGCCCATCAGGGCCATGAGCCAGGTAAAGGCGATGGGCAAGGCGAACAGGGCGTACTGGGCGCGGTCGGGGATCTGCCCCCAGTGGGAGGGCAGGGTCTTGGCCCCCTTGTACATGCGGGCGTCGATGACCACCCCTGCGACGATCACCACCAGGGTGGAGGCGACCTGCGTCACCGAGGAGCCGACCTTATAGACCGTATTGGTGAAGTAGCCGTAATAGACCCCGGCGAAGACGATGTTGACCACCGCCACCAGGTAGATGGCCCCCATCAGGGCGTTACCGGCGCGCTCCCAGGGGACGGTGGCCACCTTGTCCGAGCGCCGGTAGAGCTGGAAGGACAGGAAGGTGGCGATGAGCATCAGGTTCACCGCGATGTTCTTGGCGGGCATGATCCCCAGCGGCCCCAGGATCTGGTGATGGCTGCCCCCCAGGGCGGCGACCTCGGAGGCGGAGAGGATCAGGGTGTGGGGCGTCACCCACACCAGGAAGCAGAGCACCAGGGTGAGCGCGATCCATTTGATGAAGCCCCGATAACGGCGCGACCCTTCGGTGCGGGACATGCCCGCCCAGAGGTAATAGTTACCGGCGAGCAGGATGGTCCCGATCAGCACCGCCTGGACGATGAAGAGCCAAGCCAGAATGCCTCCCATGGCGGTGATGCCCATCTGTTGGGAATAGGCGTAGATCTCCGCCATCAGCCAGTAGCCGGCGAAAGGCAGTGGCAGGAAGGCCAGTATTGCGATGAAGTTCGACGTATAGCCCATCCAGTCGTAATGGGCGCGCGCCTCTGGAGTCCTCGCGGCGAGGAACTTGTACGCGGCATAGGCCCCAACCACGGCCCCGCCGAAGGCGATGTTGGCGATGAAGCGGTGCAGGTTGATGGGGTTCCACAGGGGCCCCTTCATCACCTCCCAGATGTTCCCCACCACGGCCCCGACCTCATTCACCCCGGAGGGGGCCATCATGAAGGTGGCCCAGGCGTTGGCCATGACCATCAGGGTCGCCCCCACGGCGTTGAGCAGGAGCCCCAGGGTGAGATGCAGCCACTTGAGGTCGCCATAGCGCATGGCGTACCAGCCGTAGTAATAGACGTAGAGGAACAGGCTCTCCAGGAAGAAGAGCAGGGCGTAGACCAGCACCTGGGCCCCGAAGACCCGCACCAAATACTCCATGAGGTGCGGGTAGAGCAGGAACAGGGCGAGGGTCAGGGAGCCGCCGAACAGCGCCGTGATGGCGTAGGCCGTGAGCGAGATCTTCATGAACTCGTGGGCCATGTCGTCGTAGCGGTCGTCCTTGGTGCGCACCCCGATCAGCTCGATGACCAGGACGAAGAGGGGCACGGCCAGCACCAGGGCGCCGAAGAACAGGTGCATCTGGGCCAGGACCCAGACCACCGAGCGGCTGCTGACCCCGATGTTGGGGTAGTCCCCGCGGCCTGGGCGGGGCGCCGCGAGGGCGGCGGGCACCTCGGCGGCCGGTGTTGCCGAATCGGCCGCGGCGCTGGCCGCCTGCGCTCCGGCCACCGGGGTATCGCTCGCGAGGAGCAGCACACCCCAAGCACAGAGGGCAACCAAGAGGAGGGCACCCAGCCCCCGGTACAGCCAGTGGAAGGCATCGGTCATCGGGTGTCTCCCCCTCACCCTACTGGGCGGGACTCAGGTCCCATCTCAGGGGCAGCCCCTGCATGGCCATCACCCCCTGATCCAGGGCGTAGAACAGCACCAGGGTGACGGCCAGGGCCGCCACCCAGTAGAGCGCCGTGATGGCCCAACGCCGGACGAGGGTTTCATCGCCCATACCGCCCCTGTCAGCCATGGTGGGGGGCGGCGCCCCCGGACCAGATCAGCAGCCACCAGAAGAAGACCAGGACCACCGCCAGGGCACCCAGAAAGAGCTTGGGGCCCCAGCCGGGGGCCAGCGACCACAGGGGCCGCCGCGCGGAGCTGGGCATGGGTTGGGACCTTTCTGCCACGGAGACCCTCCTCGTTGCCGCGTCTGGGCGCGGGGATTCACGCCCAACCATTGCGTGTCCCGATCGTGGCAACAATCGGGCCAAGGAAAGACGGTGGTGCCCGACGACATCGACCGGCGCTACGGTGCGAGCGGTGATCCGGCCACCTCGGCAGACGCCATCGGCTTGTCGTCCTTGACAAAATGGTCGGCGCCCGCGCTGGCGCGGTGTCGCCACCCGGTGCCGGTCCCGATCGGGATGGCACGGGACGGGCAGTGCAGGGGACCTGGGCCGTGCCGGCCTTGGCGCCGCTTGGACTGAATGGAGCCTTCAGGGGGGACTCGGCTTTGATCGAATCGACCCATCCCTCTGTCAGGCCGGGCTCGGCGTCCGCCCCCCCCCGAACACCGCGTCCAGGGCACCGGTGCTTGGTACGAACCGTCTCGGCTGCCCGCCGGATTGAACGCAGCGTTCCATCCGGCCCCACCGCTGCCGGGGGCGGCGCTTCGTTACGGGTGCAGCGCTGGGTTGGGGGAGGGGGCGATTGGCGAGGGCGTCGCGGCGTCACGCATACGTCAGGGCAAACACCGTATCCGTCAGCCGGCGCCTGAAAGACTCGTTATCCATGAACTGCTTGAACAGCTCGGTGTCGTCCTTCAGCACCGCCGTCATGACCCGCGTGAGCGCCTTGTCGTGCTCGATGCGGGCATTTTGTTTGTCCGAGCTCTTTTTCGCGTTCTGGTAGGCAGTGTCGGCCGCGACACGGTTCGGGATGTCCTCGGTGATCAGCTTGTGCACGCGGTCGGCATCGGACCAGGGGATGTTGCCGAACTGGTCGTTGAACGCCTTGAGGATGTTCGAGAGCCGATCCAGCTCGGGCTCCGGCTTGCGGCCGCCGCCGATTGTGGGCACGGGCTCGATCTCCGCGTCTGCGTCGGGCAGCTGGATCTTGGCCGCCGCCTGCTTCTCGACGCGGTAGCTGTCCATGTCGATCGCTTCGAGGATGCCCTTGGACAGGTCTTCCTCCACCGGCGCCGGCAGCTTGGGCACGAGAAAGGTCAGGAAGATCGA
>CAZFHV010000174.1:0-7127 GCA_964519095.1 uncultured Chromatiaceae bacterium
GGGGTTTGAGTCCAATATTGACGCCCACAACAGTATCTACGGCTACGCGGGGGGCATCGCACTCGCTTCCGCTTCCGGTGCTCCTTCCTCGCGGAAAGCCCTGCGAGGGGCGAGTTTCAAGAGCATCACCGAGTTGCACCAAGCCATTGAGCCTTTCGTTGCCGCCTACAACCCTACCGCCACCCCCTTCCGATGGCGAAAGCGCGAGGTACGGGGGTCACAACTCGGAAATACTATCTCGACTCTACGCATTTAAGCACTAGGACGCTCGCGCCTGGGGTGGCTGGGCGGGGGCTAGGTCGGGCGCTCGGTGAGCCGGCTCCCCCTAGCCCGTGGCGGCTTGCGGGCCGATGCGGACCAGCGCCACCGTGACGTTGTCGTCGCCGCCCCGCTCGCAGGCGATGCGCACCAACTCATCGGCGAGCCCTTCCAGCGGAACGGAGACAGAGAGGAGGGCCTCGAGATCGCCGTCATCCAGCATCTTGGTCAGCCCGTCGGTGCAGAAGAGGTAGAGGTCTCCCGGCTCGAGGGGGGTGGTGGCGGTGTCGGGTCCTCCCAAATCCGGGGCACCCACGACCCGGGTGATGATGTTGCCGGGAATGCCCGCGCGGCGCGCCTCCTCCAGGGTGCCGAAGCGGCCCCGATCCACCGCCTCCTGAACCAGGGAGTGATCGCGGGTGAGGGGCTCGAGGCGACCCTGGCGGCAGCGGTAAAGACGGGAATCGCCCACATGGGCGTAAACCAACCGGCTGGGTAGGAACATCCCCACCACCAGCGTGGTGGCCATGCCGCGGAGCCCGGAACTCTCCCGGCCCACGCGACAGACCTCCCCATTGGCCCAGCGCACCGCGCCGTCGAGGAGCGCCTCGGGCTCCGCCCCGCCTCCCGCTGACTCGACCGCCCGACGCAGCCAGCCCAGCACGGAATCGACAGCAAGGGCGCTGGCCACCTCGCCACCGGCTGCACCCCCTACCCCATCGGCGATCGCCACCAAGCCGCGCTCGCCGTCCACGGCGACGGCGTCTTCGTTGCAGCGGCGCACCAGGCCCCTGTCGCTCCGCCAGGCCAGCTCACGGGGCAGGAAGACCTCACCCACGGACCGATGCAGCTCCCGAAAAAGAGTCAACCCGCTCAGTTACCTTTCGCCTTGGCGTCGAACTGGGCCACGAGGCGCTTGGCGGGGACGTAGCCCGGGAGTAGCTCTCCGTCGTCGAGAACGATGGCGGGTGTCCCCGAAACACCGACCAGCTCCCCGAGCTCCATGTGGGCCGCCACCGGGTTATCGCAGGTCTTCATGGGGATCTCCTTACCGGCCTTGGCGTCTGTAAGCGCCTGGCGGCGGTCCTCCGCGCACCAGACCGCCACCGCTTCTTTGTAAGCGGGGCTACCCATCCCGGCGCGGGGGAAGAAGAGGTAGCGCACCCGGATCCCCTCGTCCAGATAGGACTGAATCTCGCTGTGGAGCTTGCGGCAGTAGCCGCACTCGATATCCGTGAAAACGGTGATGGTGCGCTTGGTGTCCTTGGGGGAGAAGATGACCATGCGGTCCTCCCCCACGGCGTCCACCGCCTTCTTGCGCGCCTCCGCCTGCTTGGCCTCGGTGAGGTCCTTGCGCGCCGCGACATCGATGATCCGCCCCTGGATGAGGTATTTTCCATCCTTACTCACATAGAGGATCTGGGGTCCGATCGCCACCTCGTAGAGGCCCGGCACCTCGGATTCGCGCACCCGGTCGGGCTTGACATCGGGCAATAGCTTGGCTAACGCCGCCCGTACCTCGGGCTCGCCCGCCTCGGCGATCGCGACGGCGGCGGAAAGGGCCAGGGCGGAGACAACAAGAGCGCGTGCAGTCAATGGCATGGAAGAGTCCTCAGTCGCGAAAGTTGGAAAACTGCAGCGGCAGACCCCAGTCGCCGGCACGCAGGGTAGCGATGACCTGCTGGAGGTCGTCGCGCTTGTTGCCGCTCACCCGCAGCTGATCACCCTGGATCTGGGCCTGGACCCTGAGCTTGGTGTCCTTCACCGCCTTGACGAGCTTGCGGGCCAAATCGGTGTCGATGCCTTGGCGGATCACCACCTGCTGCTTGGCGGCGTGGAGGCTGATCTGGGGGTCCTTGGGATCCAGGCAATCGAGATCGACCTTTCGTTTGACCAGCTTCTGGCGGAGGATATCCATCATCTGCCCAAGGCGGAACTCAGTGTCGGCTCGCAGCTGCACCTCGGTGCCGGTGAGCTCGAACTGGGCATCCACGCCCTTGAAGTCGAAGCGGGTGCCGATCTCCCGGTTGGCCTGGTCCACCGCATTTCGGACCTCCTGGAGGTCTACCTCGGAGACGACGTCGAAGGAAGGCATCAGCTGTCCTCAGTGCCGGTGAGACAAAAGTAAGAATGTTAGCAAGAAGCACCCCCAGACGCACAAGGACGAAAACCCCGGAAATTCTCCCATACAGCAATCGGTTCCGGGATTTCACGGGAAAACTCTTCTAAAATGAAACAGGATTTCATCAATCTTTCGGTCGTGCGGATCCCATTCCCCTGATGCCGCCCTACCCCGCCCCAGCCGCCACCGTTACGAGTCCGGGCTGGTTTCCCCTCTCGAAGCCGGGGATGACAAGATGTGAGCGCCGAGCACCCGATCAAGCGCGGTAGCCTGGTCGTGGTGGTGGATGACCAGACTACTGGTCGCACCATCCTCGCCCAACTGATTCGCAGCATCGAGCCGAGCCTCGAGGTGGTCAGCTTCGGCGATGCCCGCGAGGCCCTGGACTTCATCGGCGAGCGCACGCCCGATCTCATCCTCACCGACTACCAGATGCCCGATCTCAATGGCGTGGCCTTCACCCGCGAGGTGCGGCGGCTCCCCGCGTGCCGCGATGTACCCCTGGTGGTGGTGACCATCGTCGAGGATCGGCGCATCCGCTACGAGGCCCTCGACGCCGGAGCCACCGATTTCCTCAATCGGCCCATCGATCAGTACGAGTGCCGTGCCCGCTGCCGCAACCTCCTCACCCTGCGCCGCCAGCAGCAGATCATCCGCCACCGCGCGAGCTGGCTGGAGGAGCAGGTGGCCCTAGCCACCCAAGAGATCCAGCACCGGGAGCGGGAGACCCTGCTGCGGCTCGCGAAGGCCGGTGAGTACCGCGACGAGGGCACCGGTAACCACGTGCTGCGGATCGCCAAGTACTCGGCGGTGATCGCCCGGGCGTTGGGACTTTCACCAGGTCGTTGCGAGGAGATCGAGCTGGCAGCCCCCATGCACGACATCGGCAAGATCGGAATTCCCGACCACATCCTCCTCAAGGTCGGTCCCCTCACCCCTGAGGAGTGCGCCCTCATGCGCACCCATACCCTCATCGGCTACGAGATCCTCAAGGGAAGCCCCTCGCGACACATCCAGCTCGGCGCCATCGTCGCCCTGCATCACCACGAGAAGTACGACGGAACCGGTTATCCTAACCAAGTGAAGGGGACGGATATCCCTTTGGCGGCGCGCATCGTGGCGGTGGCGGATGTCTTCGATGCGCTCACCAACGCCAGGCCCTACAAGACACCCTGGAGCCAGGAACGGGCCATGCGACAGATCGCCAGTGAATCGGGCCAGCATTTCGACCCCGCTTGCGTGGCGGCCCTAGAAGCCGGTCTGCCCCAGATAGCGGAGATCTGGGCCACACTCCAGGACCGGCGTGAGGATGCAGGCCCTAGGCCAGTCCCGGACTTGGCGGGCGCCGGTTCCCGTTGGAGGATCAATTCCTGAGGATGGACCGCGGCATCCTCTACCACCTGGGCGTCTCCCGCCTGACCGGCTGGGTACGCCAGCGCCTGGCGGGGCGTGCCGATAGCGAGCACGAGCAGGCAACCCTGCGCCTGGTGCTGGGTTTCGTGGCCAGTGCCTATGTCCTGTCCCCTGCCCTGAACGATATTCCGGATCGCTGGGAGCTGGTCCTGCCCTGGACTGCCGTCGCCTTCATGGCGGCCTCCCTTGCCCTTTTCGCGGCAATCCTGATCTGGCCAAAGGTGAGTCCCCTGCGGCGAGTGCTCGGGCTGGTGCTGGATCTGGGAACCACGTCCTTCGTGATCGGCGTGGCCGGCGAGGCTGGTACCCCGCTGATGGCACTCTACCTGTGGGTGACCACCGGCAACGGCTTCCGCTATGGCCTCAAGTATCTGGCAGCCTCTGCCCTGTTGAGCATCCTGGGATTCGCGCTGGCGTACTGGATGTCCGAATTCTGGCATAGCCACCCGGTGTTTGCCCTGAGCATCGTCATCGCCCTGGTGGTCATCCCCACCTACATGGCGGCCCTGCTCAACAAGCTCAATCGGGCCATGGTCGAGGTGCAGGATGCCAATCAGGCGAAGCGGCAATTCCTCGCCAACATGACCCACGAGCTGCGCACCCCGCTCAATGGGGTGATCGGCATGGTCGATCTCCTCATAGATACCAAGCTGAGCCGGGAACAGCGTGAGCTCGCGGGCACCATCCAGACCTCCGCCAATACCCTGTTCGAAATCATCGAGAACATTCTCGACTTCTCCAAGATCGAGGCCGGGCGCCTCACGCTCGAGAAGACCGTCTTCGATCTCCACGGCTTCCTCGCGGATACCACCCAGATCTTTGCCCACCAGTGCTTCAAGAAGGGGCTGAGCTTCGACGCCCACGTCGACCCCCGATTACCTTACCTCTTGGAGGGCGACCCCCACCGGACCCGCCAGGTGCTGATCAACCTGATCAGCAACGCGATCAAGTTCACCGAACAGGGCAGCGTGCAGGTGCGGGCACTGGCACTGCCCGAGAGGGCGGGCGATCCCCAAGTCTGGTTGAGGATCGAGATCCAGGATACCGGAGTCGGCATCCCCCCCGCCGAGCAGGCACGGATCTTCGAGGCTTTCCGCCAAGGGGATCCCTCCACCACCCGTCGCTTCGGCGGTACTGGCCTGGGGACGACCATCGCCAGCCAGTTGACCAGGCTGATGGGCGGCCGGATCGGCTTCTCCAGCCAGCCGGATCAGGGGACCCTGTTCTGGATCGAGCTGCCCTTCGGGCGACCGCTCGCGCCCACCCTCGCCCCCGACCTCTCGGCACGACACGTCCAGGTCCTGGTCCTGGCGGCAGCCACCACCTACCGCGATCTGCAGGGCCACTGCCAGGAGTGGGGTCTGGCGTGCGAACGGACGGAGTCCCTGGAGGCCACCCGCTCCGCCTTGCGTCGTGCCCAGCAGACCCGCAACGGCTTGAGCGTAGTGCTGATCGAATGCTGCCACCTCGGGCGCGACCCCCTGGCCCTCGCCGCAGCGGTTCGGAGTTGGGGATCGCTCGAGCGTACCTCGCTGGTGCTGCTGGCGGAGCCCGCGGAGGCGCAAAGGGAGGGGGCATTCCTTGCCGCGGGGTTCTCTTGTGTTCTCTACACCCCCATCGCCAAGCCCCTCTTGTACAACGCGGTGCACGCCGCCCAAGCAGCCCACCGTCTGCCCGATAACGTGGTGTCCCTGGCGGAGCACTACCGGGAGCAGGTGGGAGCCCCGGGGGTGCTGCAGATCCTGGTGGCGGAAGACAACGAGGCGAACCAGCAGGTCATCCGGCGCATCCTCGAGCGGATCGGCCACCGGGTGGTGGTGGTGGGCAATGGTGAGGAGGCCCTCGACCGTCTCGCACGGCCCGAGGCGGCCTTCGATCTCCTGATCCTCGACATGAACATGCCCCAGCGGGGCGGGCTCGAGGTGTTCAAGGCGGCACGATTCCTGGACCCCAACCGTCCCATCCCCACCCTGATCCTGACCGCCGAGGCAACCCAGGAGGCCGCGGCTGCCTGTCAGGAAGCCGGTGTGGAGGCCTTTCTCACCAAGCCGGTGCAGGCAAAGGCCCTGCTCGAGACCCTTGCCCGTCTCACCAGGGGCCGCGCCCCGGCCGAGCCGGCAGTCCGCACGAAGCGGACGACCTCCCCGTCCACGGGACAGCCCCAGCCGCAGGCGGACAAGGACAAGCCTTTGGTGGATCGGGAAAAGCTCGAAGAGATCTTGAGCCTGAGCGGAGATGCCCAGTTCTTCGCCGGGCTCGTGGCGGGATTCTCCCGCGACGTGGCGCGGGCCCTGGACCGTCTGGGGAGCGCGCTGGCTACGCGGGACTATCCGCTGATGCGCGAGGCCCTGCACGCCCTGCAGGGTAGCGCCGCCGAGCTGGGGGCCCTGCGCTTGACGGAGCTGTGCATGGAGATGCGCCGCCTCAAGCCCTTCGAACTGGGCTCACCCCAGGCTGCGACCCTACTCGGTCAGCTGCGCGACGTCTTCGAGCAGACCCAGAGGGCGCTCGCGGAGCTTTCGATCCGCCAGCACGACGCCTTCCATTGAGGGTTCGGGGGGCGGCGCCGGGACCGGCCTTCCGCGCTGGGCACTTGTTTGGCCCCGCGCTCCCGCCCCCTCCCACCGCGCTCAGGCCGCGTCCTCCCGGAGGCCACTCTGGCGGCTCACCAAGCGCTCCATCATTCGCAGGTCCCGCCGCTCCAGCTTGAGCGCCGTCTCCACCCACAGCTCCACGATGTCCCACAGCTCCTGGTAGTCGATGGGATTGACCCGGTCACGCACCCGCCGCACCGCCTGGAAGCCGTTGCGGGCACGATTCTCCCGCTTGATGTAGTCGTAGACGGCCATCTCCCCCTCCCCGGCATCGGCCAGGACGTCGATCAACCCCATGGCATGGAGCTCTTCTGCCTCGTAGATGCGACCACTCAGGATGATCTGCTCCGCCTGGCGAGGGCTGAGCTTGCGCGAGAGCAGGCTATAGGCCCCCATGCCGGGGAAGAGGTTGAACAGGATCTCCGGAAAGCCCAGCCGCGAGCCACGCTCGGCGATGACGACATCACTCGACAGCGCAGTCTCAAATCCCCCGCCCAGGGCGCTGCCTTGCACCAGCGAGAGTGTGGTCACTGGGCAGGCGAAATGGCTCAGATTCGCATAGAGGGCGGCGATACAGGCCTTGCCATAACTCAACAGCCCCTCACGGTCGCCCCGCTCCGCGAGGCTGGCAAACAGGGCCAAGTCGCCGCCGAGATTGAACACCCCCGGTACCCGCGAGGCGATCACGTGATAGCGAACCCCGGCAGCTTCGGCGGTTTGCGACAGCATGCCGCACCAGC
>CAZFHV010000175.1:0-7023 GCA_964519095.1 uncultured Chromatiaceae bacterium
AGCGGGCCCTCCATGAGGGTCGGACCCGGCTGCGGGTGGTCCACGGGGACCCCAAGCTCAGCAACTTCCTGTTCTGGCGTGGCGGCAAGCGGGTAGTCAGCCTCATCGATCTGGACACCGTCAAGCCCGGCCTGATCCACCACGACCTGGGGGATTGCCTGCGCTCCTGCTGTAACCCGGCGGGGGAGCTGCCCGCCTTCAGCACCTCGGTGTTCTTCGACCTCGACATGGCCACCGCGATCCTGCGGGGCTACCTTGGCGAGGCGCGGGAGCTCTTGTCGGCCGAAGAGGTGGCCCTCATCGGGCTCGCCATCTGGCTGCTGCCCTTCGAGCTCGGGGTGCGTTTTCTCACCGACCACCTGCGCGGCAACCTCTATTTCAAGGCGACCGACCCCCAGCAGAACCTGCACCGGGCGGTCACCCAGTTCCGTCTCACCGAGAGCATCGAGGGCATGGCCCCCCAGATCGAGCGGGTGATCCTCGAGTTGACCGGGGCCATGGGTTGAGCGGTTGCGACTCTGAGTCTGGCGGAGGACGAAAGGATGAGCCCATTGAAGACCTTGCTGAGGGCGGCACTGGGGCTGCTGGCGGTCGCGGCCGCTGGGGCTGAGGCCGGGAGCGAGCGCACCCCCTCTAGCGCCAGCACCGAGCGTCGGTCCACCCCGACGGGTTCCGAGCCCGGCGCCGCCTCAGGGTCCGCGACCCAGCGGGGGGAACCAAAGGGGCGAGGTCGCCCTTACCCACCGGCGCCTCCCTATGGTCGCCCCCCGCCACTGGACCCCGCCACCGCCCACTACTGGTCGGAGAAGTGCGTGAGCCAACGGGCCTCCAGCCTGCCCATTCACACGGCCGATTGCGACAACCCGGCCTACTCCACCGGCCGCCGCTACTACCCGGGCCCCTACCCCTATCCGACCTATCCTCCGCCCTACGGGGGTGGACGGCCCTTCCTGGACGTCGACCGCTACCCCTCCGTGCCACAGCCGCCGGAGCCACCGAGCGTTCCCGAGTACCGCCCCCAGCGACTGCGGTAGCCCGGCCGCCCGCTCTCAGGGCACGGGCTCGTCCGGTACGATGGGGCTGCCGCGGGGAAAGCGATGCCAGAGCTCCCCGACCCAGGCCTCGGTGGGTCGGTACTGGTCCTTGTAGCCCATGGCGCGGCAGTCCTTGACCCAGAATCCCAGGTAGACGAAGGCGAGTCCGCGCCGACGTGCCTCCGCGATCTGCCAGAGGATGGCCAGCTTGCCCGGGCTGAGCTGGGCGAGGTCGGGATCGAAAAAGGTGTACACCGCCGAGATCCCCCGCGGCACGAGGTCGAGCGCCGCCACCGCCAGGAGCCGCTCACCCAGGCGCAGCTCCCAGAACCGACCCTCGCCCCAGGGGTTGGCGAGGAACTGGAGGTAGCTCGACTCCGAGGCGCTGCCCATGCTGCCACCGGGATGGCGTGCCTGCTGGTAGCGGAGGTAGAGCTGGTAGTGCGCTGGGTCGAAGGCGGCGGGTCGCTCCTGGAGACGCACCAACCGCTGGCCGCGCTCCCAGCAGCGGCGCTGACTGCGGTCGGGGACGAAGTCCGCCACGGACACCCGCAGGGGGACGCATTGCTGACACCCCGAACAGAAGGGCCGGTACACCTCGGCACCGCTGCGGCGAAACCCCAGATCCAGGAGTCGCCCCAACCGCTCCCCATCGAGGGGGAGGCGGGGATCGATCACCAAGGAGCGCGCCAGGCGCCCCGGTAAATAGGGACAGGGATGGCCGGGGGTGAGGAAGAGCCCGAAACCGCCCCGGCCACCCGGATCGGTCGCCACTTCAGGGCGCCCCCTGCCGGAGGGATTGACCCGGATCCTCCGGGTCGGGCTGCTGCCAGCTCCCCTCCGCGGGGGCCTGCCCGCAGGCCGCATGGAGCAGGGCCTGGAAGCCCTGGCGGGGGACCTGCTCCGCCCCGAGGCGCAGCAGGTGCTCGGTCTCGAGCTGGCAGTCGATGAGCCGATAGCCCCACTCACCCAGCTTGTGGCAGAGATGCACCAGGGCCACCTTGGAGGCGTCGCTCTGGCGACTGAACATGGACTCGCCGAAGAAGGCGCGGCCCAGGGCCACCCCGTAGAGCCCCCCCACCAGCGCGCCCTCGGCCCAGACCTCCACCGAGTGGGCGAACCCCAGGCGGTGGAGGCGCCGGTAGGCGCGCCTCATCTCGGGCAGGATCCAGGTGCCATCCTGTCCCTCCCTTGGCGCGGCACAGGCGGCGACCACCCCATCGAAGTCCCGGTCCAGCGTCGCCAGGAAACGGCCCTTAGCGAGGGTCTTGCGCAGGCTGCGCGACACCCGAAGCCGATGGGGAAAGAGCAGGGTACGGGGGTCCGGTGACCACCAGAGGATCGGCTGGCCCGCCCCGTACCAGGGAAAGATCCCCGAGCGGTAGGCGGTCAGGAGCCGCGGGACGCTGAGGTCCCCTCCCACCGCCAGCAGCCCGTTGGGCTCCCGCTCGGCCTCACTGGGGTCGGGGAAGGGCTGGTCGGGGTCGCGGGAGTCGAGGAGGGTCAGCATGGGGCGGGCGGGGCGCTGTAGCGGTTCATCATAGCAGTCCCGGCGGACCCGGCTGCCGACGGCTCAGAGGCAGGTTGGCTCAGGGGCCGGCCGGGGTACAGTGCTTGTCAGGAAACTCGCAGAGGTCGCACAGCAGGCAGGCCTCGCAGCGGGGGCGGCGGGCGGTGCAGACGTAGCGGCCATGCAGGATCAGCCAGTGGTGGGCGTCCTGGTGGAACTCCCTGGGGACCTGACGCAGCAGCGCCTTCTCGACCGCCAGCGGGGTCTTGCCCGGGGCGATGCCCAGGCGGTTGGCTACCCGGAAGATGTGGGTGTCCACCGCCAGGGTGGGTTGGCCGAAGGCGGTGTTGAGGATCACATTGGCGGTCTTGCGCCCCACCCCGGGCAGGGACTCCAGGGCCGTGCGCTGGTCGGGGACCTGGCCCTGGTGGAGGTCCCGCAGGATCTCGCAGGTGCGGATGAGGTGGCGGGCCTTGCTGTTGAAGAGCCCGATGGTGCGGATGTGGGCCTTGAGGCCCTCCTCGCCCAGGGTGAGGATCCCCTCGGGGGTGTTGGCCACCGGGAACAGCCGCGCCGTGGCCTCGTTGACGCCCTTGTCGGTGGCCTGGGCGGAGAGGATCACCGCCACCAACAGCTCGAAGGGCGTCTGGTAGCGCAGCTCGGTGGTGGGCTTGGGATTGGCCGCCCGCAGGCGGCTGAAGATCTGGCGGCGCTTGTCGCGGTTCATGGGCGGGAAAAGATAGGGGGAAAACCGGCCGACGCCAAGGACGGAGGGTCTCCTTGGCGAATGGGAGTATATGGATATAATTACAGTATCGACCACAGGGGGGAGCTCAGATGCCGCTCACACCGCGCCAGATCGAGATCCTGGAGCTCATCCGTCGCCACCTCGGCGAGACCGGCTATCCGCCCACGCGGGCGGAGATCGCCGCCGCCTTCGGCTTTCGCTCGGTCAATGCCGCCGAGGAGCATCTCCGCGCCCTGGAGCGACAGGGGGCCATCAAGCTCCAGCGGGGGACCTCCCGGGGCATCCGCCTCTTGCCGCCCTATGCAGTGGCGGAGGGGCTGGCCCTGGTGGGACGGGTGGCGGCGGGCAGCCCCATCCTGGCCCTCGAGCACATCGAGGGGCATGTCCGTATGGACCCCAACCGCTTCCGCCCCCGGGCCGATTACCTGCTGCGTGTGCGGGGGGAGAGCATGCGGGATGCGGGCATCCTGGATGGGGACCTGCTAGCGGTGCACCAGACCCCGGTGGCGGAGAACGGCCAGATCGTGGTGGCCCGCCTCGATGAGGAGGTCACGGTGAAGCGCCTGCGTCGGCTCGGGCACTGGAGGCATCGGGTAGAGCTGCACGCGGAGAACCCGGCCTTCGAGCCCATCATCCTGGACCTGCGCCGCCAGGATCTGGGGATCGAGGGGGTGGGGGTGGGAGTGCTTCGTTTCGGCCTGGACCAGGGGGGATGAGGCGCTAGTGGGCGGCCCGTCACAGGCTCAGCCTTTGAGCCTGCCCCGACCTTAGTCTCCCCCAGGGCTGGCGAGCCGCCGGGCCCCCTGCCCCCCCGGTGGGTCCGGATCCCGCGGATTGGTGAGAGCCCCCATGCACCTGGAGCAACTGCTGCAACGCCGTTCCGATCTGTGGCGAGGTCGGGAGATCGCCGCCACCACCCCCGCGGGCATCGCCTCCGGCTTCCCCGAGCTGGATGGGCGGCTGCCCTGGGGGGGCTGGCCGCCGTCGGGGCTGGTGGAGATCCTCTCCGCCCATGCGGGGGATGGCAGCTTTGCCCTGCTGGTACCGGCACTGGCCGCCTTGAGCCGGGAGGGCCGCTGGCTGCTGCTGATCAATCCCCCCTATCTGCCCTATGCGCCGGCCCTGGCCTGGCAGGGGGTGGAACTCGGGCGACTGCTGGTGCTCCCCCTCGCCCAGCCCGCCGAGGCGGCCTGGGCGGCGGAACAGGGGTCGCGGAGCGGGGCCTGCCGGGCGGTGCTGATCTGGGGGGGCGCCTGGCAGGCGACCTCCCTGCGCCGGCTGCAGTTGGCGGCGGAGGCCGGGGGAGCCCTGGCCTGGCTGTTCCGCAGCCCGAGCGCGGCAGGGGAGGCCTCGCCAGCGCCGTTGCGCCTGCGGGTGAGGGGGCAGCGGTCGGGTCTGGGGGTGCAGATCCTCAAGCAACGGGGCGGCGGGCCCGCCCCACCCTTCGAACTCTGGCCCTGGGGCCTCGACCGTCCGCCGGCCCCGCAGCCCACAAGCGGACGGCCGGGATGAGGCCGCGCCGCGACCGCCGGCCCCTGCAGCGGGTCCCCGGCCCTGAACGGGGTGCCCTCGCGCCCCTGGTCAACCCCTCGGCACCGCTGGAACCAGCCGCCACCCCTGAGCGCTGGCTGGCCATCCACCTGCCCGATCTGTCCCTGGAGATCCAGGGTGAAGGAACCGCCGGGGATGCGCCTCTGGCGGTGAGCGAGCAGCGGCAGGGGCCAAGGATCCTCTGCGCCAATCCCCGCGCGGCCCAGGGGGGGGTGCGCCCTGGCATGGGGGTGGCGGCGGCCCGCGCCCTGGTGGCGGGGCTGCGGGTGCTGCCCCACCGGCCGGCGGAGGAGCGGCGCCGCCTGGAGGGGATCGGCGCCTGGTGCGGTCAGTTCACCCCCAGCGTCAGCCTGGAGCCACCGCGCTCCCTGGTGCTGGAGGTAGGCCGCAGCCTCACCCTGTTCAAAGGCCCAGAGGCCTTGGTGCAACGGGTGAGGGCGGGCATGGGGGATCTTGGCCATCGGGCCTGGATCTGTCTGGCCCCTACCCCCCGCGGGGCGCTGCTGCTGGCCGCTCAGGGGAACGAGGCCCTGATCGAGACCCGACAGGCGCTGCGCTCCGCCGTGGCCGCCCTGCCCCTCGGCGTCCTGGATCTGGGGGAGCGCTGGTCGCGGGACCTCTGGGCCATGGGGCTGAGGCGCGTCGCGGACCTGCTGCGTCTGCCGCACTCGGGGCTCGCCGAGCGACTGGGACCGACAGAGGTAGGCCGGCTCGGGCGGATTCTCGGCGAGGAGCCGGACCCCCGCCTGCCCTTCCAACCCCCGCCCCGCTTCGCAAGCCGCCTGGAGCTGCCGGCCGAGGTGGTCACGGCGGAGGCCCTCGGCTTTGCCGGTCGCCGCCTGCTCCGGGAGTTGGGCGGCTATCTCCTGGGCCGCGGGGCGGGGGTCCAACGGCTGGAGTGGCGCCTGCGTCACCCGCACCGCCCTCCCACCCGCTTCAGCCTGGGCCTGGCCCGTCCCGAGCGGGACCCCGAGGGCTTCGAGCTGCTGCTGCGGGAGCGCCTCACCCGCCTGGTGCTGGCAGAGCCGGTGCGGGAGATCGCCCTCCTCGCCCGCCGCCTCCAGCCCTTGACCCCAGGGACCCAGGAGCTCTTCCCCGGGGGAATGGGACCCCAGCAGGACAGCACCCAGCGCCTCCTCGATCGCCTGGCGGCCCGCCTGGGCCAGGATCGGGTCCGGGGGTTGGTGCTGGTACCGGACCACCGCCCGGAGCGGGCCTGGGACTATGCCGAGCCGGGCAGCGGGAGGGGCGGTAGCGGCCGCGCCCACCGGCCCCTGTGGCTGCTGCCCACCCCGCTCCCCTTGGAAGTGCAGGACGGTTGGCCCTACTACCAGGGCCGTCTGGAGCTGGTGGGGGAGCGGGAACGCATCGAGGCGGGCTGGTGGGACGGAGCGGGGGTGGCGCGGGACTACTTCCTGGCCCTCAGCCCCCAGGGGGACCACCTGTGGCTATTCCGCGAGCACCGGGGCGAGGCGAGCTGGTTCCTGCAGGGGCTGTTTGGCTGAGGCTGCTCGCAAAAAAGCAACGGGCACCCGGCTTGAGCCGGGTGCCCGTCAGTGCTCAACACTCAGCGGTTAGCGTCTGGTGAACGTGTGCGATACGGCCAGGCGGCTGCGCATGGGGCGCGCGAGCGTGTACCGCGGGCGCCAACGCTGGCGCACCAGCGACGGGGATTCGTTCGCGGAGCGGCTCTGGGATGCCCCGCAGCCGGTGACCCCGCCGACCTTCTCGCCAGTACTGATCGTTAGCGCCGCGCGACGCCCCGATCCACGGGGATTCCAGCGGCGGGCTCTGATGCCACTGGGCCTGACCCTCTAGATCCGTGGGCACGACCCTGTGGTTGGGCGGCGGGCGGTAAGTCGGCTCCATTCGCCGTTGCCGTCTCTTCGCGTGGAGGGCGGTCTCGCGCGGCGGAGCCCCAAACGATCGCTCGGCCGCTGTCGCATGGTCGCCAGGAATTGGGGAGCGCGATATCTTTCACCCCTGGAGTCTTCGCGGACCGTCCCCCGGCCAAGTGTCCAGCTTATGGGAAACTAACCCAATCCATTCGGGTTGCGCGGTGCGATCGCCGTATAACCCACTAACAGACCAGATCTCTGGCGGGGCTCACCCCTGGACAGTCAAACCTAGAATCGACAGTTGACCTTGCCCTCTCAGGGCTAACTCGCTGAAATAACGGA
>CAZFHV010000176.1:0-6925 GCA_964519095.1 uncultured Chromatiaceae bacterium
CACCAGGATGGTGATCAGCACCGCGGAGCCCGTGGTATCGAGGGTGTTGATCAGCGCCTGGTTCCAGTTGCCGCCGGTGCTGTGCATCTCTTCGCGTAGTCTCGAGAAGATGTAGATCCCGTAGTTGTTGCCCAGACCCATGGCGATGGACAGCGCCACCTGCACATGGAAGGCCAGGTTCCCCGACCAGTTCTGCACCGAGGTGAGGTAACCACCCAGCCCGTACTGGGCGAACAGGGTGATGAACAGCAGCACCATGAGGATGGCGGAGACCAGCGCGGAGCGGAAGATCAGCACCGCCACCGCGAACACTGCCGCAGCCGTCAGCAGGGGGCCGTAGAGGAAGTGGTCGACGGCCACCTCGCGGGTGGCCTCGGTGGCGCCGAGGAAGCCACCGACACCGGGCCGTACATAGTTGGGCCCCTCCTTGGCGAGTTCGCTGGTGTCGCCCGAGGTGTCCTGGTTGCGCAGGCCGAAGTGGACTTGGCGAAAGCCGGCATCGTTCTTGTGGTCCTCGATGTATTGCTGGATGTCCATGGTGACTTGGTGAGTCTCTTTCGGGTCCATGGTGTTGATGAAGCCCATGATCACACCCTGGTTCCAGTCCGGGGTCATGAACGAGTCCATGTCGCCAGACTCGGTCATGGTCTGCAGCAGACCGTTGTAGAGCTGCACGATGCCGTTGGGGTCGCGGTCGTCGTTGGGGTCCACCGAGGTGAGGTACTCGCGGGTGGGGATGCGCAGATCCTTCAGTTTCGGCGCTACCCCTGGTTCGCTGATCAGGAGCATATTCACCAGCCGGATGTACTGGGCGTAGGAGCCGGTAAAGCCGATGAAGGGATGGCTGCGCATCCAGTTCTCCATCTTTTCGATGTCGCCTAGGACGTCCGCGTTGTTCATGATGCCTTGCGCCCCCTGGGTCTCGGGGTCCCAGCAGCCTTTCGGCAGACCCTGGAGGTCGCACTCGGGCTTCAGCGGCTCCTTGGCGCGGATCGGGATGGTGACCGAGATGACCCCTGGCATGATCTGGTTGAGCTTGGTCATGTGATCGATGGTGATCGATTCCTTCTTGAAGGCGGCGCGGGAATAGTCGATGCCTTTTTCCACCCCCGGCATCAGATCGTCAGCCGTGCCTTCGAGAATCTTGGTGTAGTGCACCGACAACCCGATGATCAGGGCGGTGATGGCGATGGGGACCATCATCCCCGGCCCCGATGTCATCTTGGCGAAGAAGGCCCCCACATGGCGTTCCCAGCCTCTCTCGCCACCCGCCTCGACCGCCGTGCACGGGAACACGATGAGCAGCAGCGGGATGAGGGTGATGGTGGTGAAGAACAGCGTCAGCATGCCGAACATGCCGAAATAGGCGTAGTCCTTGTAGAAGGAGATGTCCACCGTGGCGAGGGTGGCGAAACCGATCATGTCGGTGATGATGGCCAGCAACGCTGGCATCGCGGTGTGGGCGATGGCGCGATGGGCCGCTTCGGTGCAATCCCCAAGCCGTCCCTGTTCCAGCATGAAGCGGCGGGTGACCTGAACCGAGTGCCCGATGCCGATGGCGAGCAAGAGCATGGGGGTGAGCACCATCATGGTGGTGAGCTTGAATTGGGTGAAGCCCATCAGCCCGAGCGTCATGAGGATCGTTGCACTGACCCCCAGTAGTGGGAATAGGGCCCCGCGCCAATTGCGGAACTCATACCAGAGCACCCCTATCACCACCAGCACCGAGATGACGAACAGCCACCAGTGGTCCACCAGGTCGGCGAGCATGAAGGCGAGGAAGTAGGGCTCTCCCGCCACCAGGATCTCCATACGTGGGTCCTTTCCGACCTCCTCGATAATGGCGCGTACCTTGCGCACCCACGGCAGGTAGATCTCCTTCACGTCGTCGGTGTAGTCGCCAATGATGAAGGCGGCCTTGGCGACGCAGCGCTCTTCTTTGAACTCGGCATACTGGCATTTCTTGCCGCTGGCGTCGATCTTGGCGATCAGCATCGGCGCCATGACGGGATTGTTCTCGATCCCGTCCTTGAGGAAGGCCAACTGCGCCTTTGCAAGCTCGGGGTCCGTGGTGCTGATCCCGTCGGTGGGAATGAGACGGCGGAAGACCAGGCCGTTCTCATCCGCTCCCATGAACTTGATCTTTTTCGCCGCCAGGTCGATGAAGTTCTCCGGGCGGGAGGCGGATAGATCGACCATTCGCTGGTGTAGCGCCTGGACTTTATTGATGAACCAGGGCTGGTAAATATCTCCGTCCTTTACCCGCAAGGCCACGACCATCAGGTTGCCCATGCCGAAATGGGTCTCGTTGTAGGCATTGGTGGCGACGTAGCGGTTGTAGGCGGGAAGCAGGGTGTCGGGGTCGTTGCGGATATCGAGGTCCTTGATGTACCAGGAAAGTACCAAGGTGAGGAGCAGGATGGTAAAGCCGAAGACCTTACGATGGCGGATCATGAAGCGCGCATAGCGGTCGGCCAGGCGTTCTTCTTTGTCGATCTGATGGCTATACGAGCTTGCGGTCATGGGTCTCACCCAGGGCTAGTCAATGAGGGTAGGCCAATCTCGATTGGGGACGATCCCATCCGATCGGCCGGGTACCGAAGCCGAAAAGAAAGGGCGCGACGGGGATCAGGCATGACCGATCTACCCGCCGCGCCCTGTAGTGGTGTCGAAAGGGTTGTCGCCCGTCAGTGTTGCCAAACAATTACTCGAACAACCATTTCACCCCGACCATGAGGCTCGAGGAATTATTGAACTGTCCGAACGTCGTGTTGGGGTTGCCCCAGTATTGGTTCCACTCGAAGGTGCCGAGCAGGTCGTCGCGGAAGGTATATTCGAGGGTAAATCGGTTCCACCAGCCACCACCCTCTTCATAGATGGTGATGTTGTTCCAGCGGTGCTCCTGGGATGGCCCGAAGGGCTTGGAGAAGAACAGGGAATAGAACTCCTTGTTCTGGTAACCCCGTCGCAGCTGGTTGTCGAGGTGCATGACCGCCGGGTCGGCGGTGTAACGGCGGAACGCTATACCGGAATAGGGATCGACCCACTGGGTGTCGTTGACGTAGTCGAGGTTGCGGAACTGGATGAACTGGCCGCTCACCATCAGGTTGGTGAAGAAGGTAAAGTCGGCACCCAGCACGTACTTGAAGTAGTCGCCCTTCTCCATCCTCAGGGCGCCGGTCAGGTCCCCGTAGCTCAGCTTGTAGCGGTCGATGACCGGGGAGAGGACATCGGTCTGGTACAGGAATTCGCCCCTTAGCACCACAGGGGCGTCGCCTATGTCGAGGTCCCACGCGTAGTCGAAGGAGGCCCCGATGTTATTGATCCGGTTCAGATCCTGCTGGAACACCAACTGGGGCGCGGTGCCCGCCCAGTTGACACCCGGGGTGACGTCCGTGAGCCCCGCAGCATGGCCGGCCGGGCTGTATTGTACCGAAGGTGCACCATAGAACTGGCCCTGAGAGTTCTTGAGCTGCAGGGTGTGGGTCGGTACGTTGAGCCCGGGGGTGGTGTAGGTGGCATCGACGAGTTGTAGCTTCTCGCCGGTGTTGGGATCCGCCCAATGGATCTGGACGGCGGGATTGGGATCGAGGGCGTAGAGGTAATTCAGGCTGAAGTTGAGGCCGTTGTCCAGGTTACCCTTGTAGCGCAGCCCGAGGTTCGCGTCATTCGGGGTGTTCACCTTGTAGCGGGTCGTCATGCCGGTGAATGCCGTGAAGGTGGCAAAGGTGGCATTGGGCATGTATTCCCAGGTCGAGTTGGGCTTGAAGGTGTCCCAGCCCGCGCCGGTCAGGGGATTAGCGTCGATCAGGTTCGTGATATTCTGGTTGGTGAGCTGGGTGAAATTGTTCAAGCAGGCAGCGCCGTTTGCGACACCGCCGCAAGCGGCGGGCAGCATACTTCCCGGAATTTGAGTGAAGATTCCCACCGTGTTGAATTCCGGCATATAGGGATTGGCACCGCCCAGGGGGTTCGTGAAGGTGTTGGTGGTGCCGTTCCCGTAGAAGGTGGTGGTCACCGCGCCCATGGCAGCGCCAATGTTGGTGAAACCGTTCACCCTGCCGGTGATGGTATCCACCCCCTTCATGATGAAGGGATGTCCGGCGTCGGTGCCGAATAACCCGGAGTTGTCACTGGGGACGGGGGGCGCCGTGCCGGGTCCGCCCGGCCCGAAGCCAAGCGGATTGTTGTAGATGACATCGCGCTCCGCATGGTCGCCCTTGCGCAGACCCGGAATGATGTTGGGCTTGGCCTGGGCGACCACGCCCTGGATGCTACCCTGATTGCCGACGTTTGCCTCACCCACCGCCATCCACACATCGATGCGGGACTCTTCCATGGGGTCCTGGCTGAAATGGCGGTAGTCGGTGGGATTGATCACATCAAGGAGCTTCATACCGTCGGCTGTGCCCCACACCAGTTGTTGCTTACCCACACGCAGGTCCAGGGGGCCCAGCTTGGTGTCGATGTAGCCCTCCCGGAAGTAATCGTATTGGGTGTACTGCTCGTAACCGCGCCAATAGTTGTTGACGCCCTGGGTGTCATAGATCAGGTTGAGATCAAGGTGCCAACTCGTGTCCGCGCCGAGCTTGCCGTTGAGGAAGGCGCGCGCCGCGTTCTCGAACAACATGACGTTGCCTGCCGCGTGGTCCGAGCTCTTGTCGAAGGTGGTCGTCTCCTCACCGGTGTACTGGCCGCTGGTTAGATTGATGGCCGTGCGGTTGCGGAAATAACCATTCACGTCGAACGAATAATCACCGATGCTGACCTCCTTGGCCACTGCGGGTGCACCGGGTACCGCCAGCACTAGACCGATCGCTGCGTAGAGCGCGGAACGCTTGAACATCTCGATTTCCCCCTCATTATTAAGCCGCAGCGGTCGGCTGGCTGCAGCCTGTTTGTGTTTGCCCCGGGACTAGCCGGCCGCCACCGGTCGCCTAGTCCCGGTGGAGGTGACGGTTGTTCCCTACTGCTTGATCTGGCTTAGCTCCTTCTCACTCCAGAAATCGTCGTCCTTGGCCACTTCTTCGTTGAAGCGGTTAACCTTCTTCGGCACAACGGCCCAGGTCTCGTGGCCGGTGTCAAAGGTTTTGCCGTACCAATAGCCCCAGTACTGGAGGCGCGGATCGCTCTTGCCCGCGCTGCGCCAGTCTTTGTCGATGACCTTGACTTGGCGACCATCCTTGAAGAACTCGATGCGGTAGTCGGCGAACGTCTTTGGGTCCACGTAGCTGATGCGGTTGTCGTACCACCAGTTCTTGAACTTGGTGGTGCTCTTGAGCTTGTAGACCTCCTTCCCCTTGGCCTCGCAGGAAGGCGGCGGCGGGTTGGGCAGCCATTTGACATCCACGCTAGGAATCACGCCCAGGCACTCCTTGAAGGTCTCCTTGCCGAGGAGCTCGTGGGTTTCGTGGAATGGCTTGCCGAGGATGACATCGCCGAAGGTGAAGTCGGTGCCACCCCAAGCGTCATCGAGGGGCGGCTCGGCGAAGCGACGGATCTTGCGCAGGGCGGGGAGCCAAATGGAGTAAGACTGAGGCTTGGAATCATCCTCGTAGTCGGTGATCAGCATCCCAGTGCCGCGCAGCTTGCCGGAGCGGAAGATCGCCACTTCCTTGGAGCGGATACCCGGCTCGCTCCAGTCGTTGCGCTTGTAACGCTCCACCGTCAGGGTGGTGGGGGTCTCCCCGCGGGCTTGATTGATGATGACGGCGATGTCTTTACCGTCCTCGATAATGGCGTAGCGGGTGAAACCATGGGCCTGGTTGACGAAGAAGATCTGATTGGCGATTTCGTCGGCGCTGGGTTGCCCCTTGGGGTAGGCGAGGTTCTTGTTGATAAGCGTCTCGGCTTGGCTGACGGCGGTGGTCAGGGCAAGGGCCACGGCGAGTGCGGCGCTACGGATCGGTAACTGCATTCTGAATATCCTCCAGTGAGAGTCCGGGTCTTCGAGGGTCTTCGATGGGACGGATAGCTATCGCCTCACAGCCGGAGGGCCGGCCGCACCTGTTGCCGGAGCGCCACATGTGCTCTGGCGGGGACAGTTTGTTGGCCGGCTCTTGATAACACAAAAAGCGCGAGGGAAAAGCCCCTGCTGGGGATATCCCTGGAGGGCGGGGAAAGACTGGACCTGGCTCCGCCAATCGCCCCAGCCTGCGGCAATCGGGCTTCGGCGACGGGCGGCCTAGCGAAGCCGATCTCAGTCCAGGGGGTTGATCAGCGCCGGTCGCCGGCCGATGGAGTAGTAGTCCAGGCCGGCGGCGTTGAGGATCTTGGGGTCGAAGAGGTTGCGTCCGTCAAACACCACCGGGTGCTTGAGGGCGGCGCGGATGGCGGAGAAGTCGGGACTGCGGAATTGGGCCCATTCGGTCATGATCACCAGGGCATCGGCCCCGATGAGGGCCCCCAGGGCGTCGTCAGCGAGGCTGAGGTCGGGCCGATCCCCGTAGATACGGCGGGCCTCGTGCCCCGCTTCGGGATCGAAGGCCCGCACTTGGGCGCCCGCCTCCCAGAGGGCCTCCATCAACTGACGGCTGGAGGCCTCGCGCATGTCGTCGGTGTTGGGCTTGAAGGCGAGGCCCCAGAGGGCGAAGGTGCGGCCCGCGAGATCGCCGCCGAAGTGGTCGCGGATCTTGGCGAACACCACCCCCTTCTGGCGGTTGTTGACGTCCTCCACCGCCCGCAGGAGCTGGGGGCTGTAGCCGATCCCCCGCGCCGTCTGCTCGAGGGCGCGGACGTCCTTGGGAAAGCAGGAGCCCCCATAGCCGCAGCCGGGGTAGATGAACTGATAGCCGATGCGCGGGTCGGAGCCGATGCCCAGTCGCACCCGTTCGATATCGGCCCCCACCGCCTCGGCGAGGTTGGCGAGTTCGTTCATGAAGCTGATCTTGGTCGCCAGCATGGCGTTGGCGGCGTACTTGGTCAG
>CAZFHV010000177.1:0-6878 GCA_964519095.1 uncultured Chromatiaceae bacterium
CGGGGGATATCCGCTTGGTGGACCCCGAGGACCGCGTCAGCGGTCCCGGCTCTTCGCCCGTGATGGCCGCCTTCACCCATATCGGCGCAGAAAGCCGATTCAGCGATGGCAGCTTCGGGGTCTACTACGCGGCCAAGACGCTGCAGACCGCCATCGAGGAGACCAAATTCCACCGTGCCCGATTTCTGGCCGACACCCGGGAAGATCCCGGCGAGATCGCTATGCGGGTATACGTGGGAGAGGTCGCGAAGCCCCTGCACGATGTGCGGGGGGCGGAATACGGCCCCCTGCATGACCCGGACGACTGGCGGCCCCCCCAAGCGTTCGGCCGGGAGATGCGGGCGGCGCGCTCCTGGGGGCTGGTCTATCGGTCGGTGAGGGACCCGGGAGGCGAGTGCATTGCTGCGCTCCGCCCGCCGGCAGTCACCATCCAGCGGCAGGGTCCGCTCCTCTCCTATGTCTGGAACGGGGCCCGGATCGTCCAAGTGTACCAGAAGACGCGGATCCAGTAGGCGTTGGCGATGAGCCAGGACCGTAGGTCGAGGTACCGATGGGTCCCCGCCCCGGGCGCACCATCGCAGCACCCGACTCAAACCTTCTCTCCGTCCGCCGGCTCCTCGGTCAGCACCTTCTTGCCTGAAATCATCGCCGACACCAGGTTGCCCCCCTCGCGCAGCTCAGTTATCACCACGGCGCCAAGGGGCCGGATCCCCCACCAACCGCTTCGGCCTCAGCACTGAGGACGCCGGCACATACCCGACACCTGTACTATGCTTTAGGTTGCGCGGTTTCCGATCCCTGGTGTAGCCGAACGTTGTGCCGACCGCCAAGCGAAGGAGGATAACGATGACAATGAAACGCGCTTTGTTCGCTCTGGCTACTGTAGCCGTCTGCTCTTAGGGGACGGCGGCGCCGACCCAGAAGGTAGCCACACAAGTGCTCTTTAACGGCGCCTTGACAGAAACCACCCTCGACGTGAGTGCCTGTTCTCAGATCAGAGTAACTGCCTCCGCTGGAAAAGAAGGGAGCGGATCGGTATTTCTGTGGGACGCATCGTCACTGGACATCCTCGCTGCGCCCCTCGTTCTAGCGCTAGATGCGACTACGTCCTACAAATCCGCGCTGTTGGAAACGCCGGGAACACTGCTCACCTTGGATGGCTTCGGTAGTCCAGCACCACCCGTAGTGGCGATCTACTGTCGGTAGTGCGGAGCGGCGAAGGGCGACCGCGTCGCCCGTCGCCTCACCTTCGCCACTCCGACGAGCCGCCCGTACCGGTCGTGCTTGTACCTCCCGTGCGGGACGGGGTATGTCACCCGGTCCCGAACAATCGTTCGACCCCGCCCTTCGGCAGGCTCAGCACGCCGCTCAGCGCCGGTGAGGCCGCTGGTTCCTCACCGCATAGCCTACGCAAGCGGATACCATCTCTACTTGCGCAAGCGACCCAGCACCCGGAGGCGTCCGGGCTCTCCGACCACCCAGGCAGGCTGGCAAAAATCCGCCCGAACCGCACACCCCCGCGCTCTGACTGGTCTCCTTGGGGACCGTCCCCGACTTATGCACAACCCCGTCCACAGGGATGGTGGAAAACCGCCTCACGGCCGAGGCACCGCAGGCCGGCGCGGAATGCCAGCCAAGGATGCGCCGCTGGCGCCCCGCGCTCGGGGTAGACCTAGCGCCGTATGACCCCTCCCCTACAGCTTGGAAACCACACTCGCCATCCGATCCTCCCTCACGCGGGTGTAGATCTGGGTGGTGGCGAGGTTCACGTGCCCGAGAAGCGCCTGGATGTCCACCAACTCGGCGCCGGACTCCAGGAGCCGGGTGTCGTAGGTGTGCCCCAGCTTGTGGGGGGTATCCGGCTCGTCGATCCCGGCACTCTGCGCGGCCTGCAGCCGCTGCTGCTCCTCGCGCTCCAACCACACGGGGATGCGGTGGGGGCGCCGGGTCCGACTCAGCGCCGGCGGATCAGGGTGCCGACGCCCTCGTCGGTGAAGAGGTCCACCAGCACCGCGTGCTCGACGCGGCCATCAAGGATGTGCGCCACCCCAACCCCGCCCTGAACGGCATCCAGGGCGCAGCGGACCTTGGGCAGCATGCCCCCCGAGATCACCCCGCTGGCGATCATCTCCTCCACCCGCGCCGCGTCCAGCTCCGAGAGCAGGCGGCCCTCCCCATCGAGGATCCCGGCGGTGTTGGTGAGCAGCATGAGCTTCTCGGCCTTGAGGATCTCCGCCATCTTGCCGGCTACCAGGTCGGCGTTGATGTTGTAGGAGTGGCCGTCCTGGCCGACCCCGATGGGGGCGATCACCGGGATGAAGTTCCCCTGCACCAGCAGATTTACCAGCCCCGGGGCGATGCTGGATACCTCGCCCACGTGGCCGAGGTCGATGATCTCGGGGACGTCGAGCTCCGGGGCGTCGCGTCGAAGCAGGAGCTTCTTGGCCCGGATCAGGTCCCCGTCCTTGCCGGTGAGGCCTACTGCGGCGCCCCCGTGGCGATTGATGAGGCTGACGATCTCCTTGTTCACCAGGCCGCCCAGCACCATCTGCACCACGTCCATGGTCTCGCTGTCGGTGACCCGCATGCCCTGGACGAACTCACTGCTCTTGCCCAGGCGCTGCAGCAACTGGCCGATCTGGGGCCCGCCCCCGTGCACCACCACCGGGTTGATGCCCACGAGCTTCATCAGCACCACGTCGCGGGCGAAGCCGCTCTTGAGCTGCTCGTCCACCATGGCGTTGCCGCCGTACTTGATCACCACGGTCTTGCCACGGAAGCGGCGGATATAGGGCAGGGCCTCGACGAGGACGTGGGCGACGCTTCGGGCAGTGGCTTCAGGCAGGGACACGGTCGATGGGCTCCGGTGGTTAGACAGAAAGGGGATGGGCCAGCTCGGGTCGCGGTGGAGCAGAGGGGCTCAGGGCGTCGGTCGGGCCGGGGGATCTGGGTCGGGCGCGGGACCTTCGAGCTCCAGCAGGGCAGGGGGCACCCGGTAGGCGGCCTCGGCTCCACTGGGCCGCTCGGTCTCCAGCCAGCGCGCCACCGTCTCCTGGGTCTCCGCCAACCGCAGCCCCAGCGCCGGGGCCACGCCACTGCGGGTGATCGAGGCGGCGAACTCCATAGCGTGCAGTTGATCGTGGCAGACGTCTTTGGCTAGGCGCTGCCCGAGGCGCCGCATCCACCAGCCGGTCGCTAGCAGAAAGACCAGGAACAGCCACTTGCCATCCTCTAAGCCGGTCAGGAACGCCGCGGGTGTCTGCCAATAGGCGACCCGCAGGCTGGTGAAGGGGATCGGCGCCGATCCCGTGGGCTCGCCCCCTGGGGCCGCCTGGGGGTCCAGGCCCACCCAGTCCCGGCCAATCTGTTGTTGCAACGCCAGGTGCCCCACCGTCCCCACAGCCGGGAGCCGTAGCGATCCATCGGCCACCGCCAGCCGCAGCAGAGCACGCACCTCGCCCTTGGGGTCACGGGTGGCCACGGCGGCGGCGAGATGCTGGGCGGGCGTCCCCACCAGGTGCACCTCCCAGGGGACCACTTCGCTGGTCTGCTCCGCCTTGCGCAACAGATCCAGGGCCGCGAACCCCAGCGGCGGCGAGGCCCCCTCGTCCGGGCTGCTGTAGCCCGGTGGCAGCAGACGCACCCCAATGCCGCCCGGGAGCCGATCGCTCAGGGAGCGCTCCAATCGTGCCAGGGCCACCGAATCCGACCAGGGCAGGCTAGCGGGCAGGGCCCGTTCATCCCGACCGAGCCGCGCAAGACCCTCCCGCAGCGGCCCCAGTCTCGCTGCTACGGCGTCCGCCACCAGCTCCGCGGCGCCCCGCAGCATGGCCTCCCCCCGGGCCTGCGCCGCGGCCTGCCCCAGCCAGGCCTGCCCCGCCAGGGTCGCGACCAGCAGCCCCGCAATGCCGAAGAAGGCCAGGCCGGCGATCCGGGGGATGCTCGCGCCTCTCCGCGCCCCGGGCATGCCACCCCTTGTCAGCGCCAGATCCCTGTCCTGTTCATCGTCGATGCGTCCTCCGAGAGGGATGCACCTGCCCCCTGCCGCGGGGATGCGTCAGGGCATCCCCAAGACCCCCCGCCCTTCAGTGTCGACCGGTGTGCCCAAATCCTCCGGCCCCGCGGTTGCTGTCGGCGAAGGCCTCGACGATGTCGAGCGCGGCCCGTACCACCGGCACCAGGATGAGCTGGGCGATGCGCTCGCCGACCTCGATGCGGAAGGGGGCATCGCCGCGATTCCAGCAGGAGACGAGGATCTGGCCCTGGTAGTCCGAATCGATCAGCCCCACCAGGTTCCCCAGCACGATGCCGTGGCGGTGGCCCAGGCCCGAGCGGGGCAGGATCAGGGCGGCCAGGGCGGGGTCGCCGATGTGGATGGCCATCCCCGAGGGGATCAGCTCGCTCTGCCCGGTGGCCAGGGTGAGGGGGGCGTCCAGCATAGCCCGCAGGTCCATCCCGGCGGACCCCTCGGTGGCATAGGCGGGGAGGGGAAACTCCCTACCCAAGCGCGGATCGAGGATCTTGACCTCTAACCTGTGCATGGTAGCGCTCCGCGACGAGGTCGGCGAGCTGCCCGGCGATCTCGCGCTTGCTGGCCAGGGGGAGGAGCCGCCGACCGCCCGGCCACAGCACCAGGAGGGCGTTGTCGTCCCGCTCGAAGCCCCCCACCGCCGCCCCCACCTGGTTGGCGGCGATCATGTCGAGCCCCTTGGAGGTGAGCTTCGCCAGGGCATGCGCTTCGAGGTGATCGGTCTCGGCGGCGAAACCCAGGGTGAAGGGCCCCCCAGGCAAGGCGGCCACCTGGGCCAGGATATCGGGGTTACGCACCAGGTGCAGGGTCAGGGTCTCGGCGCCCTTCTTGATCTTGGTCCCCGCCACCTGTTCCGGGCGATAGTCGGCCACCGCGGCGGCGGCGACGAAGAGGTCGCAGTCCCTCGCTCGCGCCATCACCGCGGCCTCCATCTCCAGGGCGCTCTCCACCGCCACGCGGACGACACCGGGTGGAGGGGACAGTCCCGTGGGGCCGCTCACCAGCGTCACCTCTGCCCCCCGCGCCTGCAGCGCCTCCCCCAGGGCGTAGCCCATGCGGCCGGAGCTGCGGTTCCCGACGAAGCGCACCGGATCGATGGGCTCCCGGGTGGGGCCGGCGGTCAAGAGCACCCGCACCCCTTCCAGGGCGCCTGCCCGGAAACCCTCCCCAATCGCCGCCAGGATGGCCTCGGGCTCCAGCATCCGCCCCGGCCCGACCTCCCCGCAGGCCTGCTCCCCCTCGGCGGGACCCAGGACCCGCACGCCGCGGCGCAGGAGCAGGGCCAGGTTGTCCTGGGTGGCGGGGTGATGCCACATCTGCTGATTCATGGCGGGGGCCACCCACAGGGGCGCGGCGGTGGCCAGACAGAGGGTGGTGAGGAGGTCGTCGGCCAGGCCGTGGGCGATGCGGGCGAGGAAGTTGGCACTGGCGGGGACCACCAGCACCCGCTCCGCCCAACGTGCCAGCTCGATGTGGTCCATTCCCGCCTCGGCCTGGGGGTCCAGGAGCTGGGTGCGAACCGCTGCGCCGGAGACCGCCTGCAGGGTCAGGGGGGTGATGAACGCCTGGGCCGCCTCGGTCATCACCACCCGCACCTCGGCCCCCGCGCCCCCCAGCAGGCGCACCAACTGGGCGCTCTTGTAGGCGGCGATCCCACCGGTCACACCGACCAGGATGCGGCGTCCGGACAACCCTGCTGGTGCGTGCTCGTTCACAATCCCAAGATTACTCGAGCGACTGGCTGGTTGGAATGGCGACCGCGGCCCGAACGGGCCTGTTCAGCCCCGCGGTGCTTGGTTATCCTCGCCGGGCGGGGTCGAGGATGAGGAGGCGCTGCATGGGGATCAGCGATTGGCCGGCGGACGAGCGCCCGCGGGAAAAGCTCCTGCAGCGGGGCCCCGGCGCCCTCACCGACGCGGAGCTCCTCGCCATCTTCCTGCGGGTCGGGGTGCGGGGGAAGAGCGCCGTGGACCTGGCCCGGGAGCTGCTGGAGCAGTTCGGAGGCCTTCGGGGCCTGCTGGGTGCCCAGCACCAAGAGCTCTGCGCCGCCAAGGGGCTGGGTCCGGCCAAGTACAGCCAGTTGCGGGCGGTGATGGAGATGAGCCGGCGCTACCTGGAGGCCGAGCTTCGGGAAGGGGCGGTGCTGGACAACCCCGAGGCGACCCACCGCTATCTCAAGGCCTGCCTCTGGGGCTACCCCAATGAGGTGTTCGCCGCCCTGTACCTGGATAACCGCCTGAGGGTCCTGCACTTCGAGGAGCTGTTTCGGGGCACCATCAACCGTACCAGCGTCCACCCCCGCGAGGTGGTGCGGCGTGCCCTGCAGACGAATGCCGCCGCGGTCATCCTCGCCCACAACCATCCCTCGGGCTGGAAGGAGCCGAGTGCGGACGACCTCGACCTCACCGAGCAGCTGCGCCAAGCCCTGGCGCTCTTCGACGTGCGGGTGGTGGATCATCTGGTCATCGGCGCCGGGCGTGCCACCTCGCTCCGGGAGAGGGGCCTCCTCTAGGCCATCTTGTTACACACATCTCCACTGAATGGCGCCTCCGCGGCTTAGGCGAACTCGCAACTCGTAGATTTTCATCGCCTGCGGGTCGCGACGGTTGGGCGGAAGACATTCTGTAACTCTCTGATGTTGCAGCGTCCCCAGACTTGTGTATAACGAGATGCCTCTAGGCGCGAGACCAAGGGGCGCCAGAAGCCGGCTGCTGAGAAGCTGTTTCGAAACCCTCGACTCAAGCGAGTCGGTTGGCGATGAGTTTCATCATCGCCAAATGAACTCAGGTTTCGCTGATCGAGGCGCGCTTTGGGGTGCGCTTACAAGAGCGGCTGATTGGGAAGTACC
>CAZFHV010000178.1:0-1768 GCA_964519095.1 uncultured Chromatiaceae bacterium
CACCAGGGCCACCAGGGTGGTGTAGAAGGCCATGCCGAGGGAGGCGGTGACGCGGCTGAGGTCCGGGTGGGAGGCGTCGAGCTGGGTCAGGGACAGGGAGATGCCCACCACCGTGCCGATAAACCCCAGGGTGGGGATGGCCCACACCAGATAGCGCAGCAGGCCGTAGCGCAGCTCCACCCGATCCCCGAGGAGCCCGAGCGCGCTGTTGAGCACGCTCACCGTCTGGTCCACCGAGCGGCTGGCCTGGAACTGGAGGATGCACAGATCCACCAGGCCGGGCAGGAAGCCGTGCTCGCCATCGCTTCGCTCCGCCACCCGTTGGCGGATGGCGGGCAGGTCGTGGGACTGGAGCACGGTCTCGTAGTCCTCGGGGAGCAGACGCTCGCTCAGAAACCCCGCCTCCCGGCGCGCCACCCGCCAGCGCAGGTAAAGCTCCCCGAGTCCGGCGGCGAGGAAGAGGTGCTCCAGGTTCTGGATGGTGAAGGGATAGACGAAGGGGTAGCCGGCGGGGCGGACCGGCTGGTAGTCGAGCAGGATGATGCCCGCCTGGCTGCCGGCGAGGACGGCGGTGAGCAGGGCGATGGCGGCGAGGGCGCCAAGGACCGCCACAGCGAGCACCAGCGGCCGGCTCGGGAGCGCGGCGGCGGTCACCGGCCGCACTCCGGGCAGGGACCGCCGGCGGGTTGGACGTGACCGCAGGCCCCGCGCACCAACCGCTCCGCCATCACCAGCGGGGGCTGGGGCCCGGGGGCGGCGCCTGTCCCACCCGGGCCGGGCGGGGTGCTGAGGTGCAGCCGCTCCAGGAGGTCATGGCCGGAGAGGTCGATGCGGCCGAAGCGCAGGCGGTCAATGGGGACGATCAGCTCCTGATGGATGCGCAGGGCCCGGCCGTCGGGAGTGAGGCGGTAGGTGCCGTTGGTGCTGTGGCAGTCCGTGAGTAGCACCCGGCCACCAGGGAGGAAGCTCAGCTCCGCATGATGGCTGCTCACGGAGGCGTCGGCGATGGGGATGTCGGCGCGGCGGGAGCGGCCGATGACGTAGGTGCGCTTCTCTCCCATGGCGTGGGCTCCGTATGGGCGACTGGAACGGCGTTAGAGGGGGCTGAGGCGTCCGCGGGGACTGGAGGTGGAGAGGACAGGAAGGGCGTCAGCCAGGGCTCACCCAGTCCCCCGTAATAGAAGGCGGCGAACAGGGCGAGCAGCACCGTCAGGAGCCACAGCAGGGGCCCCACCCGGCGCGGTGCTGGGGTGGGCGCGGTGGGAGCGTCGGCATCGAGGGCCAGCAGGGCCAGGGTGGCGTTGTCCTGGTGGGGGTGGTGCGCGTCGGCCACCCTGGCGAGGATGCCCTCCGCCGCGGCCTGGGCCGGCAGCGCCAGGGCCTCGGCCAGCTCGGCGGTCGGCACGGCCTGGTAGACCCCGTCGCTGCAGAGCAGGACCCGATCGCCAGGCTCCAGGGGCAGCGGCTCGGCGGAGCGGCTCACCTCGGGGATCTCCGCCAGGCCGAGGAAGCTGGTGAGGGCGCGGCGGTCGGGGTGGGATGCCGCCTCGTCGGGCTCCAGGTAGCCGGCGACCACCTCTTGGTCGAGCAGGCGGCCGAAGTCGTGATCGGTGCTGAGCTGCCTGAGACCGCCGCTTGCGGCCTCGTAGTGGTAGAGGCGGCTGTCTCCCGCGGCCACCCAGTGGAGGGCGCCCTGGTGGAGCACCGCGGCGACCAGGGTGGTGCCGCAATCCCCCTCACCGGCACCCGCCACCGCCAGGGCATGGAC
>CAZFHV010000178.1:1778-6567 GCA_964519095.1 uncultured Chromatiaceae bacterium
CGGCGGGGATGGGCTCCTCGGGGGCCTTGGCGGCGTAGCCTTCGAGAAACGCCCGCACCGCTCGGCGGGCGGCCTCCCCACCGTCGAGCAGGCCCCCCATGCCGTCGGCGAGCACCGCGAGGTAACCGCCGTGGGCGAGAAAGGCAGGGTCGTCGAAGCGGCCGAAGCCGAAGGCGTCCTGCTGCTCGGCCCGCTGGCCCTGGATCTGGGCGTTGCCGGGCTGAACGTTCATCGGGAAGGCGATCAGGTCCCTTGCTGAGGAGGGGGTGTCCACACCACCCGCAGCTCCGTGCGGCCGATGCCCAGGAGGTCCCCATCGGCGAGGGCATAGGCGGCGGCGATGGGCACGCCGTTGACGCGGGTGCCGTTGGTGGAGCCCAGGTCCCCGATCAAGAGATGGGGGGTGGCGATCCGCACCTGGCAGTGGCGTTGGGAGACCTCGGGGTCGCCTCCCAGCACCAGGTCGCAGCCCGGAGCGCGGCCGAGGGTCTTGGGACCATCCAGGACCAGACTCAGGCGCTGGCCGCGCCGCTGGCCGCTGACCACCGCCAGGTAGAGCACCGGTCCCGCGGGCGGCGGCGGGGTGCGCGGGGGGGTGATCTCCAGGGCCGGCTGCTCGGTGACCAGGGGGAGGTCGGGGATCGGCTCGGGGGGTGGATTGGCCTCGGCGGCCGCTCGCGCCGCGCGGCGGCGGGCAAAGAGCCCCAGGAGCAACAGCAGGAGCAACAGGGCTGCGCCGCCCGCAGCCCATATCCAGGGGGAAGGCCCCGGCGCGGGGAGTGGGACCGCCTCGGTGGGTGCGGGGGTTTCGGGCTTCTCCGGGGTGTCGGTGGGGGTCTTCGCGGGTTCCGTGGCGGCGCCAGCCTTGGCGGCATCCTCCGGCGGCGGCGTTGTCTCCGGTGGCTTGGGCGCTTCGGGAGTCGGGGAGGCTGATGGGCTCGCGGGGGCCTCGGGTGCCGCTGGCAGGCGCACATCGAGGTCCGCCGCTACGGTGGCACCGCCCTGGTCGAGGACCAACTGCAGCCGGTACAGGGACCCATCGGCCAGGCAGGCGGGACAACTCAACCGCGCCTGGTACTGCTCGGCGATCTGGGCGCGCAGGGCGCGGTAGGCGTCCCCCATATCGCCGCTGGTCGCGTCGCGCAAGGACCCCCCGAGCGGCGGGCGAACTGGCCCAAGGCGTTGAGCCCGGCATCCCGGCGGGCCCGGTCGCGGCCACTGGCGAAGCCGATGGCGTAGAGGGGGATGCGGCCCTCGCGGAGCTGGGCGTAGACCTCCTCGGCGCTGACACCACCGGCGACGTCGTCGATGCCATCGGTGAGGGTGACGATGGCCCGGCGCTCGGGGAGGCCGGCGTCGCGGCGCTGCCCGAGGGTGAGGGCGGTCAGCAGCCCCTGGTGGAAGAAGGTCTGGGCATCGGTGGGGGCAAGCTTGTTGAGCGCGGTCTCCAACAGGGCCCGATCGGCGGTGAAGTCCGCCACCAGCCGCACGCCCTTGCCGAAGCTGACCAGGGCGGCGCGGTCCGCCGGCCCCATTCCGGCGAGCCACTCCCCCAGGGCACTTCTGAGCCGGGCAAACTGGGCCTCGGTGAGGGAGCGGGAGACATCGACCAGGAAGACATAGGCGATGCCCTCGCCGGTGGCGGCCACCGGGGCAGCTCCTCGACCACTGCCGGATGGGGCCCCAGGGTGGCGTGGAGCTGGGCAGCGCTGAGGCCAGCGAGCACCCGGCCGTCGCTGTCCCGGAGATCGAGGTAGGCGGTGAGGTGGGTGCCCCGCGCCACCACCTGGGCCACCCGCAGGAACGGGGCGGCGGCCTCGGCCCACACCCCTCCGATCTGGCAGGCGAGTGCCAGAACCAACGCGAGCCGCCAGCGGGTTGCCCATCTTTCCATCACCGTCCCCTCCCTCGCAATCGCCACGGGGCCCCGCTGCCCGCGGGGGTCAGCGCCTCACTACCTCACCGGCACAAAGCTTAATCTAACGGGGGCGGGACGTCACAGGCGGGTTCCGCCACGGGGAATTGGCCTCAGGCGCCTGCCCTGAAGGCGGGCCCTGCAACTGCTGATTCATCCAGGTCCTTGGCCTGCGGTCGTCATCATTTGTTCATTTGTCAGTAAAGCATCGAGGGTGAAACAATAATATGTAAATGGCACAGTCTCCCGGCAGCGTGACGATGGAGGCGCGGGCCGGCTGTTGTGAGATGCAGGGAGGGGAGGGATCATGATTCGCGTCCTCTTGGTGGATGATCACGACCTGGTGCGCACCGGGGTCCGCGGGATCCTGGAGGCAGCGGCGGACATCAGGGTGGTGGGTGAGGCCAGCAACGGCGAGCAGGCCCTCCAGGTCGTCGAGGCGCTTGCCCCTGACGTGGTGCTCATGGATGTCCAGATGCCGGGACTGGGTGGGATCGAGGCCACCCGGCGGCTGGTGCGGCTGGTCCCGACCGCCAAGGTGATCGCGCTCACCGTCCACGAGGAGGATCCCTTTCCGGCGCACCTGCGGGAGGCGGGCGCGGCCGGCTATCTGACCAAGAAGTGCGCGGCGCGGGAGGTGCTGGAGGCCATCCGCACCGTACACCAGGGCCGTCCCTACGTGGCCACCAGCGTGGCGCGCAAGCATATCCTGGCGGACTGGCAGGGCACCTCGCGCACCCCCTTCTCCGAGCTCTCGGCGAGGGAGATGGAGGTGGTCCTGATGGTCCTGCAGGGCCGCAGCAGCCAGGAGATCTCCGATGTGCTCTGCCTGAGTCCCAAGACGGTGGGCACCTACCGCATGCGCCTGTTCGAGAAGCTCAAGGTGAAGGGCGACGTGGAGCTGACCCGCCTGGCCATTCGTTACGGCATCCTCGCGAACGGGGTCTGACCCACCCGAGCTTCGGATCCTTCGGTGAGGTTCGATCCCCTCTGCCAGCGCTGCCCGCGGCTGGTGGAGCTGCGCGGGCAGGTCCGGCAGCGCTACCCCCGATATCACGCGGCACCGGTGGCGCCTTTCGGTGACCCCGAGGCGCGACTCCTGGTGGTGGGCCTCGCGCCGGGGCTGCATGGGGCCAACGCCACGGGGCGTCCCTTCACCGGCGACTTCGCCGGCATTCTCCTCTACCAGACCCTCCATGGGTTCGGCTTCAGCAGCCACCCCCAGAGCCTTGGCGGCGACGACGGGCTGGAGTTGGTCGATTGCCGTATCACCAACGCGGTCAAGTGCCTGCCGCCACAGAACAAGCCCGCCCCCGCGGAGGTGGGCGCCTGCAACCCCTTCCTGGTCCAGGAGATCGCCTCGCTGGCGGAGGCCGGCGTGGTGCTGGCCCTGGGCGCCATCGCCCACGGGGCGGTGGTGCGGGCCCTGGGGCTGCGACAGCGGGACCTGCCCTTCGGCCATGGGGCCGAGCACCCCCTGCCGGCGGATCGCACCCTGATCGATTCCTATCACTGCAGCCGCTACAACACCCAGACGGGCCGCCTCACCGCGGCCATGTTCGAGGCGGTGGTGGCCCGGGCGAGGGCGCTGCTCGGGTCGCTATAATCCGGCCATGGTGCCGTTCGACCCCAAGACGCTGCTGGAGGGCCTCCCCGGTCGGCCGGGGGTCTATCGCATGGTCGATGCGGCGGGGACGGAGCTCTACGTCGGCAAGGCCAAGGACCTGCGGCGGCGGGTCGGGAGCTACTTCAGCCGGGCCCTCAATGACCGGCTGCAGCGGATGATGGGGCGCGTGGCCAACCTGGAGGTCACGGTCACCCACACCGAGGCCGAGGCCCTGCTACTCGAGAACAACCTCATCAAGGCCCTCAAGCCCCGCTACAACGTGCTGCTGCGCGACGACAAGAGCTACCCCTATCTCTATCTGTCCACCCAGGAGCCCTTTCCGCGCCTGAGTTTCTACCGCGGCCCCCGCAAGGGTCCGGGCCGCTACTTCGGCCCCTACCCGAGCGCCAGCTCGGTGCGCGAGACCCTGGCGCTGCTCCAGAAGCTCTTCCCCGTGCGCCAGTGCGAGGACGCCTTCTATCGCAACCGCTCGCGACCCTGCCTGCAGCACCAGCTCCACCGCTGCGGCGCCCCCTGCGTGGGTCTGGTCTCCGCGGAGGAGTATGGGCGCGAGGTTCGGCGCACCGAGCTCTTCCTCGAGGGCAAGACCAACGAGGTGGTGGCGGAGCTGGGTGAGCGCATGGAGCGGGCGGCGGAGGCCCTGGAGTTCGAGCGGGCGGCGGCCCTGAGGGACCAGATCGCCACCCTCCAGCGCATCCAGGAGCGCCAGTACGTGAGCGGGAGCGGCGGGGACCTGGACATCCTGGCCTGCGCCCTGGAGGGGGGGAGTGCCTGCGTGCAGGTCTTCTTCGTGCGGGCGGGGCGCAGCCTGGGGAACAAGGGCTTCTTCCCGGCGGTGCCGGAGGAGACGGACGCGGCGACCCTGCTCTCGGCCTTCCTCTCCCAGTACTACCTGGACAAGCCGATACCGGCGGAGATCCTCTGCAGCGCCGAGCCCGAGGAGCGGGAGCTGATCGAGGCGGCGCTCAGCGAGCGGGCGGGCCGGCGGGTGCTGATCCGCTCGCGGGTGCGCGCCGAGCGCGCCCGCTGGCTGGGCATGGCCCAGGGCAACGCGGAGCTCGCCCTGAGGGCCCGCTTGGGCTCCCAAGCGGGCTACGCCCGTCGCCTGGCCGCCCTGACCAGGGCCCTGGCGCTGCCGGAGCTGCCGCGGCGCCTGGAGTGCTTCGACGTGAGTCACACGGGAGGCGAGGGCGCGGTGGCGAGCTGTGTGCTGTTCGACGGGGAGGGGCCGCGCCCGGCGGACTACC
>CAZFHV010000179.1:0-6540 GCA_964519095.1 uncultured Chromatiaceae bacterium
CCCGGAGACCGTCAGGATGTTGTCCTTGACGATCACCTCGATCTCGGCATCGCGAAATCCTGCCACCGCCATGGTGATCTCGTAGGTGTCCTCGCCGGTGACCTCGATGTTGTAGGGGGGATAGCCACCCGCGTCGTTGCGTCCGGCAGACTCCAGGAGGGAGGCCAGACGGTCGAAGCCGATGGCGGAACGAAACAGGGGGGAGAAGTCAATGGTCGTCATGTTCATATCCTCCTAACGAGCAATATGTAGAGTGCGTTCAGATTGAACCGCGTCGTCGTAGGCCTCGGGATGAGCACCTACCGCAACAGACATGGGTCCGGCCGTGGGGGTTTCAAGGGTATGGGGACCACCCCGGTTCAGATGCTGAGGCTACCCTAGGATGCTGCCGCTTGACCTCGGTCAACAAACCCCTCGGTTCCGTCCCGGCCGGGACGCGGATCGGCTAAGCTCTGGTCCGGGCACCCGCAGTTGGGCTATGGGAGCAGTAGGGCCGATGAGGACGCATTCCGCGGAGGAGGTGGGATCCTTCGTGGCCGGTCTGACCCGGTCCGGGGGCCATGAGTCGCACCGCCTCCTCCAGCACCTCATCGAGATCCAACGGCGCTGCTCTTACGTGCCCGAGGCGGCCATCGAGCAGTTGACCCGTGACCTCGATGTCACCCGCGCCCAGATCACCGCCGCGGTTGAGTTCTACGCCTTCCTCCATGCCAGTCCCCGCGGCGACTACGAGATCCTCCTGAGCGACAACATCACCGACCGCATGCTGGGCAACCAGGCCCTGTTCGCACGTTTGTGCGCGCGCCTGCGGGTGGTCCCCGGGGTGCCGCGCTCCGATGGTCGGCTGACCCTGGGTCTCACCTCCTGCACGGGGATGTGCGATCAGGGCCCCGCCGCCCTGGTCAACGGCCACGCCCTCACCCGGCTCGATGCGGACCGCGTGGACGTGATCGCGGAGCTGGTCGAGGCCCAGGTCCCGCTGGAGGCCTGGCCCGCTGGGTTCTTCGAGGTCGCGGACCAGATCCGCCGCACCGACATCCTGCTCTCCCATCGGGACACCCGGGATGCGGGCCTGCGGACCCTGCTGGCCCTGGGGCCCGAGCGGGTGCTCGAGGAGATCGCCCGCTCGGGGCTGCGGGGCCGCGGGGGGGCCGGTTTCGACACCGCCGCCAAGTGGCGCCTCTGCCGGGAGACCGAAGCCGATGCGCGCTACCTGATCTGCAACGCGGACGAGGGGGAGCCCGGCACCTTCAAGGATCGGGTCCTGCTCAGCAGCTACGCCGAGCAGGTGTTCGAGGGCATGACCCTCTGCGGCGCGATCCTCGGTGCGCGCCGGGGATACCTCTACCTGCGGGGCGAGTACCTCTACCTAAGGCCCCATCTCGAGGCGGTGCTCGCGGGGCGGCGCGCCCGTGGCCTGCTCGGAGAGGGCATCCTCGCGCAGCCGGGACTGGATTTCGACATCGAGATCCACCTGGGCGCGGGGGCCTATGTGTGCGGGGAGGAGTCGGCGCTCCTCGAATCCCTGGAGGGGAAGCGGGGGGTCACCCGCAAACGGCCGCCCTTCCCGGCGGCCAGCGGATTCCTCGGCAAGCCCACGGTGGTCAACAACGTGGAGACCTTCCTCGCGGCCGGGCGTATCGCGGCCGAGGGAGGTGACTGGTTCCGGGCCGTGGGCACCGGGGTCTCCTCCGGCTCCAAGATCCTCAGCGTTAGCGGGGACTGCGCCGCGCCCGGCATCTACGAGTATCCCTATGGGGTGTCGGTGCGCCAAGTGCTCGCGGATTGCGGCGCGGAGTCGGTGCAGGCGGTACAGGTGTCCGGAGCAGCCGGGACCCTGCTGGGACCGGCGCGGTTCGACCGCCGCCTGGCCTTCGAGGATCTGCCCACCAGCGGCTCCTTCATGGTCTTCGACCAGCGCCGGGATCTGCTGGATCTGGTGCGCAACTTCAGCCACTTCTTCGCCCACGAGAGCTGCGGGTTTTGCACGCCCTGCCGGGTCGGCACCCGACTGATGCGCGACCTGGTGGACAAGGTCTACCGAGGCTGCGCGGGGGGCCAGGATCTCCAGGAGCTGCGTCGGCTCGGCACCATCCTGCGGGCCGCCAGCCACTGCGGCCTGGGGAAGACCGCCCCGAACGTGGTACTGGATGCCCTGGAGCAGTTCCCCCAGGTCTATGGCCGCCGTCTCCGCAGCGAGGGTTTCGAGCCCGCCTTCGACCTGGAGGGGGCACTGGTCGAGGCCCGCAACCTCGCGCGTGCCGAGCCCCGTCCCAGGGCGGAAGGGGAGGGGAGATGAGCAGCGAGCAGGGCTTCTTCCTCGACGGCAAGCGTCTCCCCTTCACCGCCGGCCAGACCCTGATGGACGCCGCCCTGGCCGCCGGCGAGTACATCCCCCATCTCTGCCACAATCCCGAGCTGGCGCCCCACGGCAATTGCCGGGTCTGTGTGGTGGGGATCGAGGGGCGCTATGTCTCGGCCTGTACCCAGCCGGCCCAGGAAGGGCTGGGGGTGGACAACGGCTCGGCGTCCCTGCTCGAGCTGCGCCGTTCGGTGGTCCAGATGCTCTTCGTGGAGGGCAATCACTTCTGCCCCACCTGCGAGCGGAGCGGGGCCTGCCAGCTCCAGGCGATCGCCTACTCCCTGGGCATGCTCGATCCCCACTACCCCCAGTTCTATCCACGCCGCCCCGTGGATGCCTCCCACCCGGATTTCCTCATCGACCACAACCGCTGCATCCTCTGCGAGCTGTGCGTGCGCGCCAGCCGGGACCTGGATGGCAAGAGGGTGTTCGCCATCGCCGGGCGGGGTATCCACAGCCACCTGGTGGTGAACACCCCCAGCGGGCGGCTGGGGGACAGCGCCTTCGCCAAGGGTGATCGGGCTGCCCACGTCTGCCCCGTGGGGGCCATCTTACCCAAGCACCGGGGCTTTGAGGTGCCCATCGGTGGGCGACTCTACGACCGCGAGCCCATCAGCCGTGTCGGCGATGTGGCCGCCCACGACCCCGAGGGCTGAGGGATGCCGAGGAAGCTCCGGGTCGCCACCGCCTCGCTCGCCGGCTGCTTCGGCTGCCACATGTCGCTCCTGGACATCGACGAGCGCCTGCTCGCCCTGGTGGAGCGGGTGACCTTCGACCGATCCCCCCTCAATGACATCAAGGCGATCGGCCCTTGCGACCTGGGTCTCGTCGAGGGTGGCGTGGACAACGAGGACAACCTGGCGGTGCTGCGCGCCTTCCGCGCCCGCTGCAAGCTGCTGGTGGCCGTGGGGGCGTGCGCTGGCAACGGCGGCATTCCTGCCATGCGCAACCAGTTCTCGCTGCGCGAGTGCCTGGAGGAGGCCTACCTCCGGGGGCGTGGGCTGGAGAGCGCGGGGATTCCACGGGACCCCGAGATCCCCCTGCTGCTGGACCGGGTCTACCCCATCCACGAGGTGGTGCGGGTGGACTACTTCCTCCCGGGTTGCCCACCCTCCGCGGATGCCTTCTGGACCTTCCTCACCGAGCTCCTGGAAGGCAAGCCCATCGGCTTTCCCTACACCCAGATCCATTACGACTGACCCGGCGGAAGAGAGGAGGGTTCGGATGGTGAGTCCTTTGGAGACGGCGGAGCGGCCCGAGGGCCTGAAGCGGGTGGTCATCGAGCCCCTGACCCGGGTCGAGGGGCACGGCAAGGTGACCCTGCTGCTCGATGAGGAGCACCACGTCCGCCAGGCCAGACTGCACATCGTGGAATTCCGGGGCTTCGAGCGCTTCGTCCAGGGGCGGCCCTACTGGGAGCTGCCGGTGCTGGTGCAGCGGCTCTGTGGGATCTGCCCGGTCAGCCACCACCTGGCGGCGGCCAAGGCCACCGACCTGCTGGTGGGTGTCACCGAGCTGAGCCCCACAGCCGAGGCGGTGCGGCGGCTGATGCACCTGGGACAGGTCCTGCAGTCCCACGCCCTGCACTTCTTCCACCTCTCCTCACCGGACCTCCTGTTCGGTTTCGACGACGAGGTCCAGCACCGCAACCTCTTGGGGCTGATCGCCGACCACCCCGAGCTCGCCAAGCAGGGGATACTCTTGCGCAAGTACGGCCAGGAGGTGATCCGCGTCACCGCCGGCAAGCGGGTCCACGGCACCGGCGCCATCCCCGGTGGGGTGAATAAGTCGGTCAGCCCCGAGGAGCGAAGCTACCTGCAGGGGGACATCGATCAGGTGGTGCGTTGGGCCCAGGCGGCAGTGGGACTCGTCAAGCGGCTCTACACCGACCAGCTCGCCTACCACAGCGGCTTTGGTGCGGTGGCGACCAATAGCCTGGGCCTGGTGCGGAGTGATGGGGCCTTCGAGCTCTATCACGGCGGCTTGCGGGCGCGGGATCCCCAGGGGCGGACCCTCTTCGATCACCGGGACTACCGCGGCTACGCCGGGCTGCTGCGCGAAGAGGTCAAGCCCTGGAGCTACATGAAGTTTCCCTTCATCGCCGAGCTGGGCCCCGATCTGGGTTGGTACCGGGTGGGCCCCCTGGCGCGGGTCAACAACTGCGATTTCTTCCCCACCCCCCTGGCCGAGGAGGAGCGGCAAACCTTCATCGCGCTCGGGGAGGGCCATCCCGTACAGGCGGCCCTCGCCTACCACTGGGCGCGGGTGATCGAGCTGCTCTACTGCGCCGAGGCCATCCGGGAGCTGTTGGCGGATCGGGTGATCGGGGGGACGGATCTGGTCAGGCGCGGGGAGCTCCGGCCCACCGGCATCGGCGCGGTGGAGGCCCCGCGAGGGACCCTGTTCCATCATTACGAGATCGACCCCGACGGGCTGGTGGTGCGGGCGAAGCTCATCGTGTCCACGGCCCAGAACAACCAGGCCATGAACGAGTCCATCCGCCAGGTGGCCGCGCGTTATCTGGATGGCAAGGTGCTCACCGAGCCCCTGCTCAATCAGGTGGAGGTGGCCATTCGCGCCTATGACCCCTGCCTCTCCTGCGCTACGCACGCCCTCGGCAAGATGCCCCTCGAGGTGGAGCTGCGCGATGCCGGGGGCGCGGTCCTGGACCGCTGCCACCGGGGGGCGGACGGCCGACTGGCCGGCGAGCCGAGCCCGCGGTGAGTCAGGAGCGCGCGCCGCGGCCGTTTCTGGTCTTTGGTTTCGGCAATCCCTCACGGGGGGATGACGCCCTCGGACCCGAGCTGGTGACGCGTCTGGCGCAGGCCCAGGCCGCCGGCGCCCTTCCCCAGGTGGAGCTCCTGACCGATTTCCAGCTCCAGGTGGAGCATGCTCTGGATCTTCGGGGCCGCACCGGGGTGTTGTTCGCCGACGCGAGCCTCACCGCCGCCGCCCCCTTCAGCCTCGACCGGTTGAGACCCGCGCGGGATCCCAGCTACACCAGCCACGCCATGAGCCCCGGCGCGCTCCTCTGGGCCTATCGGTCCCTGGAGGGGCGGGACCCGCCACCGAGCCTGCTCCTGTCCATCCGGGGCTACCGCTTCGAGCTTGGCCGAGTGTTGTCCCCGCAGGCCGCGCACAACCTCTCCCAGGGCCTGCGGTGGATGAGGTCTTTCTTGGAGGAATCGTGTCCCTGGACGTGGTGTAAGAAGGGATCGGAAGGTCATCCCTCCGCAAGGCTGGAGCGTTGGGTCAGTCGGCCACTGCGGGCAGGCTGAGTTGGGATTCTCGCCGAGGTCGGCTAGTGTTTGCACGGTCAGATAGCGGCGCTGCGGCGTAACCATTCAGTCTACGCCGCAATTGACCCAAACCTTACCGATCTGAACGCAGCGGATTGGCGACCACCAGGTCCTTCCAGCACCGTGGTGTGAGGTCATCGATATTGGGGGCGGGGTGCAGGCTGACCCGCTGCAGCACCTCCGCCCGGTAGGTATTGGGATCGACGCCGTGCAAACGGCAGGTGGTCAGTAGGCTCCGGATGATGTCGAGGTGCGTGGCGCCGACCTCGGTCCAGCAGAACATCCAGTTCTTGCGGTGCGTCGGGGTCACCCGCAGGGCCCCCTTGAGGCGCTTGGTGTCGATGGGGCATCGGGGTCGCCGACACTGACGCGCAGCTCGGCCTGACGGCTGCCAGCATAGACCAGTGCCTTGGCGAACGGCGAGCTACTGACCAGATCGAGACACTGGCCTTGGTCGTGACACCAACGGAAGAAGGCTTCGACCAGGGGTTGGGCGTGGCCGGCTGCGGTATTGGAACTTGGCCTCACCCTCGAGAAGCTGGTCATGGATCGCTCGAACCGCTCCAGCGCACCGATCAATTCCATCGCCTGCTCGGCCAGGGGCTCGGCGTCAGCGGTCCGTTCGAAGTAGTGCCGGCAGTGCGCCCGGCAGTGGGCCTGGGTAAGCCCCGGGTTGTACTGGGCGAAGCTATGGCAGGCAGCCTAGCCGTCGCTCAGCAGGGTGTCGGCGAAGCCTTTGATCTGGGTCTTTAGGTGGGCACTGCCGCGGCTCAGGGACCAGCTGAAGCTGAGTTCGTCGGCGTCGCCGTAGAGGTGCGGGCACTAGTGACTCGTTGCAATGACAAGCGAAGATACGTGCGCTTGGCGGCATGCCAAGGG
>CAZFHV010000180.1:0-6419 GCA_964519095.1 uncultured Chromatiaceae bacterium
GCGGCCGCGCCCTGCTCAAGGGCAACCTCAACCTCAACGGGCACAGCCGCCCCATCGAGATCGCCGTGGAGCAGATCGGTCAGGGCCCCGACCCCTGGGGTGGCTATCGTCGCGGCTTCCTCGGCACCACCAAGCTGGGCCTCAAGGATTTCGGCATCGACTTCGAGCTCGGCCCCCAATCGAAGGAGGTGGAGCTGACCCTCTCCATCGAGGGCATCCGCCAGTAGCCCCCAGCCCAGGACCTTGACCCAGTCATCCCCCGTCGCCGTCTACGCGGGCGAGCCCCTCGCCCGCTACGGCTTTGGCGAGGGCCACCCCTTCGGCCCCGATCGCTTCGCGGCGTTCTTTGACGCCCTGGCGGACTCGCCGCTCCTCGCGCGGGTGCGCATCCTGCCACCGGTGGCGGCGACCCCCGAGGAGCTGCTGCGCTTCCACGGCCCGGCCTATCTGGAGCGGGTGCAGCGCCTCTCGGAGCGGGGCTGGGGCTATCTCGACTACGGCGACACCCCGGCCTTCCCCGGGGTGTTCGAGGCCGCGAGCTTCGTGGTGGGTAGCGTGCTGGATGCCATCGCCCGCATCCGCGCGGGGGAGATCCGTCGCGCCTTCGTGCCCATCGCCGGGCTCCACCACGCGCGACGCGAGACCGCCGGGGGATTTTGCGTGTTCAACGACCCTGGGGTGGCCATCGAGACCCTGCGTCAGGTCTATGGGCTGCGGCGGGTGGCCTACGTGGACATCGATGCCCACCACGGGGACGGGGTCTTCTACGCCTTCGAGCGCGACCCGGAGGTCTGTATCGCGGATGTCCACGAGGATGGCCACTACCTCTATCCCGGCACCGGTCACGCCGAGGAGCGCGGCCGGGGCCCCGCCGTCGGCACCAAGCTCAACCTACCGCTACCGCCGGGATCGGACGACCGGGACTTCTTCGCGCTCTGGCCCGGCATCGAGGACTTCGTCCGCCACAGCCGCCCGGAGTTCATCCTGCTCCAGTGCGGTGCCGACAGCCTCGCGGGTGACCCCCTCACCCACCTTCGCATGAGCCCCCGGGCCCACGCCCACGCGGCGCGCCGTCTCGCGGCCCTGGCCGAGGACTGCTGCGGCGGTGCCCTGGTGGCGCTGGGGGGTGGGGGCTACAACCGCCGCAACCTGGCGACCGGTTGGTTGGCGGTGGTGGGGGGCCTGCTGGGGGACGGTCCCGACGACCCCTGAGTCGTGCGTCGGCCCGAAGAGGCCTTCCAACCCCCTTTGCCCTTTTGTTTCAATGGAGAACCGTTCAATGGAGAACCGGATGAAAACCTCGCGCCTCTACGTCGCCGCCGCCGTTTCCTGCGGGGTTGGTCCTGCCCTGGCGGCGACCCCCGCGGATGTCTGCGCCAGCCTCGCCGAGGCGCGTGGCGCCCTGGTCGCCATGCTCTCCGAGATGGACCCCTCCAAGCTCGACGCCTACCGGGCCCGGGTTCAGTCGGCGAGCGCCCGGCTGGACGCGGACCTGGGGGCGATGGCCAAGGGACCCGATGCCGCCAGGGTCAGGGATTTCAAGGGCGTGTGGTCCGCCTTCAAGATCACCCGCGAGGGGGAGATCATCCCGGCCCTCTACGCCGGGGACCGCGAACGCGCCAAGGGTCTGGCCATGGGGATCCAGGCGGAGCGCGTCAAGGCCATGAAGGGGACCATGGGCTGCCAGTAGCCGGCGACCCGTCAGCTCCCTGAACGGCTCGGCGCCAATCCGGGAGGCTGGACCCGCGGGCTAGGCGAAGGGTAAATCCTGAGGAGTCCGTTCTTGGGACCGCCGCGCCCGACGGGGAGGCCGGACGCGGAGGATCAAGGGCGAAACATCGAGGAAGGCGGTCGGGATGCCCCCTCGGCCGGCGGAAGGACCGAGGCGGGCACCCCAGGGGCAGCGGCGGATCAGGCCGTGTACTTGCCCATGCGGATCATCTGGGCCTCCATGATCTCCAGCTCCCGCGCACCCGACACCACGATCTCCGGATCCGGCACGAAATCCAGCTCCGGGTTGAACCGCTCGTAGGGCACCGAGTTGAGGATGACCTTCATGGCGTTGATGCGCGCCCGGTACTTGTTGTTGGAGCGGATGATGGTCCAGGGCGCATGGGGGGTGTGGCTGCGGCGCAGCATCTCGTATTTCTGGTGCGTGAAGTCGTCCCAGCGATCCTGGGCCTGGACGTCGATCTCCGAGAGCTTCCACTGGCGCAGCGGGTCGGTCTTGCGCCGCTCGAATCGGCGCGCCTGTTCGTCCTTGGTCACGCTGAAGTAGAGCTTCACCATGATCGTCCCCTGGCGTACCAGGTCCTTCTCGAAGCCCACCACCCCCTGCATGAAGTTCTGGTACTCCTGGGGGGTACAGAAACCGAATACCGGCTCCACCATCGCGCGGTTGTACCAGCTGCGGTCGAACAGCACCACCTCGCCGCCGTGGGGGAACTGCTGGACGTACTTCTGGAAGAACCACTGGGTGCGTTGCTCGGCGGTAGGCTTGCCCAGGGCCACCACCCGGTAGTGCTTCTCGTTCATGTAGCGGGTAACGCGGCGGATGGTCCCGCCCTTGCCCGCGGCATCCCGCCCCTCGAACAGGATGATCATGCGGCGGTTGTTCTCTTCGAGATACTTCTGCATGCGCAGAAGCTCCGCCTGGAAAGGCTTGAGGCTCTTCTCCTCACGCCGGCGCAGCACCGAGGCGCGCGTCTCGTTTTTGTAGCGCGCCAGGGCTTGGTGCATCTCGCCGTAGTCGTCCAACAGCTCCCGCATGGTCTCCTTGTGCTCCAGGAGGTCCTTCACCGCATCCCTGTTCTCCAGAAGCTGATTCCATGCCTCCTTGTTGGCGTAGAGCTTCTTCAATGCCCCCTTTTTCTTTGGTTGGCTCCCTTGGGCGGGGCTCTCCGCCCCTTCGCCTTTCCTCTGTTCTGCCATCTGTGATCTCCGCCGCTATATCACAACATCGTGATGTGGTTATGGTACCACGCGACGGCTTAGGGGTGGCGCACCTTGGCGATGGCCCCGGTTCTCCAGTGCCCCTCGCCCCTCCGTCGAGGGCCCTGACCGCCGATCCCCGCCAAGGCGCGTCGGCGATCGCGAGGGACGTTAGCCAGGGCGATTACTTGCTCAGGTTCTTACCCAGCACGCCACCGGCGCCGGCACCCGCCGCCGCCCCGATCGCCTGGCTGGTGGTGTTCCCCCCCACGGCATTACCGGCCACGGCACCGCCCGCCCCACCCAGGGCCCCGCCGACGGCGGCACCGGTTTTCCGCTTGCCCTTGGTGGTGATGGCCGCGCCCGTGCCACCGCCGACCGCACCTCCGATCACGGCACCCGTGTTCCCGCCCAACTGCTTACCGACTACCGCCCCAGCGGCTCCACCCAAAGCCCCACCGAGGGCGGTCTCGGCATCGCCGGCGAGTCCCGTAGCGGCGAAGAGGCTGCCGGATAGTCCAAAGATCAAGACGATAGAGGTTTTCATGGCAGTTGCTCCTGTAAGGATTCAACTTAGAGGATAGGTGATCTCGGACGAGGTGTCGACGGGGGACGTGACAACTAGATTCTGCGGATGCCCCACCCGGTGGAGCCTTTTCCCAGTTCCCTGTCCCCCGACTCGAACGGCGACCGAGTCAAAGGGCCGCAGGTGGGATTCCGCCATTACCATTCACGGAGGACCACTGCTGAAGAAATGCTCTAATCATGCGAAACACATGCATTTCTCGACGATGACTTCCGATGCGGAACGCAGCGGAAGGCGTGGTGGTCTTCGATATGTTTGCCAATGAGCGACAAATTGGTCGACGACCTCCAAGTTGTAACCGCTGAGAACGCAGTTCTCGCCAAGCCCTTCCCGTCGTTCGGTAGCCTTGCGCAGAAGAAGTACTGGCTTGCCTAAATAATAGCATTCTTCTTGGTTGCTGCCACCATCGCTGACCAGAAAGTCAGCGGCGGAAATCAGTTTAATGAACCGAAAATAGTCGTAGCGTTGTCGAAACTCTACATGAGGTAGGCCGGCCAATAACCTGTAGAAATCAAATTCCCGAAGCTTCTTCTCCGTGGGCGGATGGAGCACAAAAAGCAAGTGCTTGCTCATCGAGATCCGCTCAACGATGGTGACAACACGCCTCAGGACGGCACGGGAGCACAGATTCTCAAAACGGTGCAGTGTAACCACAGCAAACGGCTCCTTGGGTATATCGACGTCGGTGGAGCTCGCTGCAGATACCGCAAAGCGTAGCGCATCACTTAGGGTATTGTTGCCTGTATCGACCTTTTCAGCGCGACTGGACAAGACATTCCCCAGTGCCCAGGGCCCCGGACAGAAAAGGACGCTCGACAACCGGAACGTGGCAAGTCGAATGATCTCTTCAGGAAACGGATGAAAGAGGTTGAATGAACGTAAGCCCGACTCTACGTGGCCCGCGGGCAGGTGAACCATCCGGGCTATGAGTGCTCCCAGTAAGGTAGAAAACGTATCACCATGGATCAGCACGATGCCCTGCCTCTCCCCCTGAAGGATCTCATGTCGCCTGCGAAACACAGACCAGAGAATTCTTGTCGCCCAAAGGGCCATTGCGGGAATTGTGGTTATGTCTTTCCCGGAGTAAAGGACGTAATCTGGTTCGCTAAGCCCAAAATTAGTTAGGATGTCATTCATCGTTTCCCGATGCTGGCCGGTGGCGATGAGATTATAAGTAATTCCCGCCTCGCGAAACGCCCGCATCACCGGCGCCATCTTAATTAACTGGGCTTTAGTTCCAATCACGATGTGAATCATGGCAGAACGGGCATCTTCTTGGGATAAATATGGTATTCTGTGTTGCTCTGGTTCGTTACCCTGAGCATCGCCCTATTAGTCATGATCCGTTCTTACTGGAACCGACGAGGCTCGTCCATGCCCTTGTAGTGGAGTGACGACACCTGCTCCGACAAGATGCCGATCAGAAATGTGAAAAGGGCGGAGAGAAAAAGCACGGCGCTCATGGTGGTGAAGCGCCCCCACACCAGATAGGAATGCGCGTAATTTACAACCCCCAGGAGAAATAGGGCGAGGCTGATCGGCAGGAAGAATCTCATGGGCGAAAAGAGTGCCCCAATTTTTAGGATGATGATGAAGAAACGCGCCCCGTCCTGTAACAGGCGGATATGGCTCTTGCCCTGGCGCGCCGCGGCCTGAATAGGCACATAGGCCACCGGAAACCCGGAGCGGAAGAAGGCCAGGGTGCTGGTGGTGGGATAGGAGAAGCCATTCGGCAAGAGATAGAGAAAGCGCCGAAACCGCTCCGCCCGCACGGCGCGGAATCCCGAGGTGAGGTCCTCGATGCGCTGCCCCGTCATCAGGCTGGCCAGGCGATTGTAGGCGGCGTTGGCCCAGCGACGCCCCCGGGAGGCATGGCTATGCTTGCGCCGCGCACCGACCACCATGTCATAGCCCTCGGCGAGCTTGGCCAAGAGGCGGGGGATGTCGGCCGGGTCGTGCTGACCGTCCCCGTCCAAGAATACGAGGACCTCACCGCCGACCCTGCGCGCACCGCTCTTGACCGCCGCCCCGTTGCCCATGCCATAGGGATGGGACAGGCAATACACGCCCTGATCGGCGCACACCTCGCGTGTTCCATCCACTGAGCCGTCGTCCACCACCAGAATCTCCGCCTCCGGAGCCACCGCACGGATTCGCGGCAGGAGGATACGCAGACTCTCGGCCTCGTCCTTACAGGGGATGACGACGCTGATGGAGACTTGATCTCCCTCCGCTTTCTGCATCATTGAACTCGAAGTTCCTCTGTTCACGAGTTGGTGGTGTTGTTCCTACCCCGACACCGATCCTCAGCATCGCTGACTCATCCGCAACAAGTGGAGAATCCCAATAAGACCATCGGAGGAGTCATGTGGGGGTGTGGCCTAACGCCTGTTCCAAGAAAAGAACGTTCCGATGCGCCGTGCCCAACTCCACCCGCCCTCGACTGGCGGGTCGAGGCGCCCCAGGGTTGCTAGCCCGGATATCTCACCTTGGGGTTGAAACAAGGCCGCCCTCTGTGGCATCGCGGTTGTGCGATCAATCAGTTATGCACCAACAAGAGGACGGCCTTGCGATCACAGAGTGTAGCGGCGAGCAACTGGAATTTCACGCCCTGGGCAGGCGGGCGGTGGTGGGTAGATTCGATGGGGCTAAGATCATCTCGTTACACACATCTCCACTGAATGGAGCCTCCGCGGCTTAGGCGAACTCGCAACTCGTTGATTTTCAGCGCCTACGGGTCGCGACGAATGGGCGGAAGACATTCTGTAACTCTTTGATTTTGCAGCGTCCCCAGACTTGTGTATAACGAGATGGGCTGAGATCCCTTACACACAACTTTAGAGTCCTGTGAACCGCCCCGAGAATTTCGGAGGCTCGGTGGTGTGAGTCACGCTGCCATAGC
>CAZFHV010000181.1:0-6367 GCA_964519095.1 uncultured Chromatiaceae bacterium
ACCCCAAGCCCCGGGGGGCGCGACGATGGCACGGAGCTCGGTGGCGGGCGGTGCTCCCTCAAAGGGCGGGGGAGGGCGGGGGAGAGGGGGCCGCGGGGTGTGCCCAGGGCCAGGACGCGGCCACGGGAACCCTATGGGATGGGCCCGGCGGCATGGTAGCGGGAGCTTCGGCTGGGTGATCGGGGGGTCCATCTCGCCATCGAGGATGGGGATCTGGCGCGGGAATTGACCCCTTTGCTGATCCCCCTCCAAGCAGACCCCAGAGGGGCCGTCGATACCCAGATCCATCTAGCGGGCAGTGCCCTGGGCTGGCGGCTGTACGTCGAGGGCCGGCTCCATCGCGAGGGGACCCACCTGGACGGCGCCCTGGTGCAGTGCCTCTCGGCCCTGGTGGAGGCGGGCTGTTGCGCCCCCGAGCGCTTGGCGGTGCTGCACGCCGCCGGCGTGGTGTGGCGGGGACGTGGGGTACTGCTGATCGGCCGTGGGGGCAGCGGCAAGAGCACCCTTGCCGCGGCGCTGCAGGCAGAGCCGGGTTTCTCGCTGCTCGAGGACGACGTGGTGCCCCTCGACTGGGACGGCAAGCTCATTGGGCTCGGCATGAGCCTCTGCTTGAAGGCGGGAAGCTGGCCGGTGCTGGCCGGGCGCATGCTGGCCATAGCCCAGACGCGGGAGGTGGAGCGCTTCGGCCAACGGGTACGATTCGTCCCCCCCGACCGGCCTTGGCAGGGACCACCAGTGCCGCTGGGGATCTTCATCCTCCCCCGCTACCACCCGGACGGGCCGCCAGCGTTGGCGCCCTTGTCACCGGTGGAGGTCTTGCAAGGGATCATCGAGGCCGAAGCGGTCATCCCCCACCTGACCCAGTCGAGGCTCGATGCCCTGGTGGACTGGGTTCAACGCGCCCCGGCCTACAGCCTGCGTTACCCCGATCTGGCAACGGCGACGGAAGGGGTGCGGGGGCTGCTGTGGGCCTGATGGGTGGCGGTACCGACACCGCGAGCCCCCTTCGCACGGCGCCCAACGCGGGCGAGGAGCGCGCCCGAGGGGATAGGCCGCACCCGGGAGAGAGCGGCGGCGAGGCTCTGGCGCCACAGGTCCCCTGTGCCGGGTCCTTCCTGCGCCGCTGGCTGTTCGTCTGTCTGGGACCCGACCCGGCCACCACACCCCAGCTCAGGCAAGCCGTCGCCGCCGGCCGGGTAGACTGGGATCAGGTGATCGGGCTGGCGAGCCGGGGGCTGGTCGCCACCAATCTGTGGGTCGCGCTGCAGCGGCGGGGACTGGCGTCCGCGGTGCCGGGGGAGGTACGTGACTATCTCGAGCCGCTGTTCGGGCTCAACCTCGGGCGCAACCAGATGCTGCGCCAACAGCTCCTGGGCCTGGGCGAGCACTTCAACCGGCTCGGTGTGAGGCCGTTGCTGCTCAAGGGGGCGCGGCGACTGGCGGAGGCCGTCACTGACGCGAACCTGGGTGAGCGGCTGATGGGCGATCTGGACCTGCTTATCCCGGCGGCGCGCTTGGCGGACTGCGCCGCGGCGATGCTGGCCCTGGGATTCCGGCCCACCCCCGGAGACCACGCCTATCACCACCACCTGGCGCCCTACCTCCACCCCACGGAGCCCCTGGTGGTGGAGCTGCACGAGGGAGCGGTGATGCCGCCGTGGCAAGCGCTCGTCCCCACCGACCCCCTGTGGGCGGTAGCCGAACCCCTCCAAGCGGAAGGGCGAGAATTTCTGAAGCTGCCACCCACGGAGACCGCCCTTCACGCCATCGTCCACGCCCAACTGCAGGATCGGGCCGTCAGCCACTGGACCCCTTCCCTGCGCCACGTGCTCGACCTGGTGGAGCTGCGCCACCACCAGGAACAGGCCATCGACTGGGGAGGGATCGGGGCTCGGTTCACCCGGCTGGGTCAGGGGGCGGCGCTGTCGGCCTATCTGCGACTCGCCGAGCGGTTGTTCGACCAGCCAAGACCGCCGGTGGTGCCCCTAACCCTCGGGGGTCGCCTCTTGAGTGAAAAACAACTGCTCGGCACCTACCATCCGTCCCTGCGCTGGGCCTTCGTCGACATCCCCTACTGGTCGAGACGACTCAAGAGCCTACCGCGCCGCTTACTGACTCCCTCCTGGTACCGAATGAAGCTCTCCGCGCTGCGGCGGGGAGAGCGGCTTTGATCCGCTAGAGGACCTCCTCAGTCACCCGTCTTGGGTGGACGCGTGGCGGGCCGCTACGCCTGCGCGACGGTGCCGATACTGGCGCTGGCCCACCACTGGAGCTCGGAGCACAACCGCCACCATCCCCGCCGCAAGCACCCGGCTGAACGGTTACTCAGTCCTTGCCTTCGGCCAAGGGGGTGAGCGGCACGTTCAGCCGCCGCTTCCCCTCCTCGAGCTTGACCTCCGCCAGCTTGCTCTCCCAGCCCTCCGCGATCACCCGGACCTTGGCGGCTCCGGGTCCGGTCAGGGTAAAGGTCGCCCTCCCCTCCGCGTCGGTCCTGGGCTCGGCGTCGAGACCAGGCGGGGACAGGATCTTGACCTCCGCGCCCTGGATGGGCCGATCCGTCCCCGAGGGGTCCTTTCCGGTGACCGTGACGGTGAGGTGGGTTTCGAAGTGCACATCGCCCTGAGCTTTGCCCGCAGCGGCACCGGAGGGCGCACCCCCAGTAGCGAGGGGCTTGCCCTGTGGAGCTTGGTCCGACGACGGCATCTCGGAATGCGACGGCTGTGCCACCGTGCTGTCGTTGGCGAGGGCGGTATCCCAAAGGGGATCAAGACAAGCCAGCAGGGATGCCAAGACGAGAACCACGACCCTGCGACGGGGAGAACCGGGGCGTTTCATGGCTGCTCCGCCCGCTGGGGCGAGGGCCTGACACGGGCGCGCAGGATGTCGAGCAGGATGTCGTCGTAGTCCTGCCGCTCTTTGAAGCTGGCGCTCGCCCCGGGGAATACCACCAGATGGAGCTTGACGAAGCTGTTCTCCTCGCGGTCCTGCTCCGGCACGAAGAGCTCGGTGACCACTACCGAGACGCGCAGGCCGCTGGAGAGCTCGGTGTTGTCCAGCATGGGGAAATCGTACTGGCCAACCCAGAAGTGCCGGTCCACGTCGGAATCCTTGGTGCCCGAGAAGTTCACGCGCAGGCGGATCTCGATCTCCTGCTGCTCGAAATCGACGCCGACGATCTCCACCGCGAAGTAGATCTGCTCCTTCTCGTCGACCCGCATTTGCGGGGCAGAGGGTACCAGGCGCAACTTGGGGATGGTCTCCTCGATGACCGGCTTGCCGAAACGCTGCTGCCAACCTCCAAGTGGCTCCTGCGCGGCCTTGACGAAGCCACGACGCGCCAGGCTGTTGACCTGCTTGATGACCAGATCGGCGGCAGTCCGGTCGAGCCGCTTTTTCAGCTCGGTGCTCTCGGCGCAGGACAGGCCCGACGAATTTCCCAGCTTGCGCGCCAGGTCCTTGAAGAGCGGCCCGAGGTCGAGGGATTGGTTGAAGTTGTAAGCGAGCAGCTCGAGCTGCAGGACCTTGTTGCGCCACTCCTCGGTGGTGTCGGCCCTTTCTTGCCTGGCGTCTTTGAGGAACTCCTTGATGACTACACCGAACATATCCTTGCGGATCAGGGCGTCGGACTGCTCGCGCTGGCTGAGCAGCTGGGCGTAGAGGCGCTCGTCGCTGTCGCGGGTCTCCCGATCCTTGGTGAGGCTGGTGAGAAAGTAGCCCCCCACCACCGTGACCAGGAGCGTGACCAGGGGCATGCCCATGGCCTTGACCCACTCGAGGCTGTTGTTCATTTTGTCCGGCGCGGCCGGCGCTGCCCCCTGGCTGCGGTCTTGGGGGACATCGGTCTGCGCGGAACCGGACGTCTCAGGAGACCCGTTGGCCCTGTTGCTCATTCAGCGCCCCATTCGGTTGAGAGCCCCATCGACCTCAAAGTCGAAGCGCAAGGGGTTGTCGGAGGAGAAGACATCGAAGGGAGCGCCGACCGTGGCTCCGCGCCGGGCGCGCATCTGGCAGCGGCCCGTGGCGGGGACGAGCAGGGAGAAGCTACCCCGCGGGTCCGTCGCCGCGCCCCCTGACCCCTGCTCGGGGCGATCGAAGCTGGGACAAGCTACCTCGATGCCGATCCCGCCGGCATTTCCTCCGGCCATGCGCACGGTGCCATAGAGGGGGCCGGCGGTGGCGGTGATAGGCAGCAGCAGGAACAGCCCCACCAGGTTGATCCGGAAATGGCTCATGGTCATCTCCTCCTCTGCGACCCCGAGGTGGTCGCCCGGGATCTCTTGCCTCGCTACGCAGCCTACGGACGGGCAAAGGGCTGGCGGTCCGCGACTCCCTTAGCATTTATAGAAGATTTCCGCCGAGTGGCAACCGCGTCTCTGGACCAATTCTCCGTTCCTCAGACTGCATCACGAAACCGCGGGCAAGACGCCGGCAGGGTACCAGGAGGTCCCAGCGGGCCTCGCGGAGGGCGCCTGCCCCGATGCCTCGCGGGGGGTTCCAACGGGATCTTCCCGGTCACCGTCGCCGCCCCCCTGGGGCGTCCCCCCTTCCCCTGCAATCCGTTCCAGTGCGATGCCCGTTCGGTCCCTTGACTTGCCGGGGGGTTTGATCGTATCAAGGCCCGGCGAGCGGGCGATCGGGTCCGCGGTGGAGGGGACTCAGAGGCGGCGGGTTTGTGGCGTCAGATTGCCCGCTGACGGGGCTTACGCTCTTGCCCGCGCTGCTGGGGCCCTTTCGTCAATTCCACGGCGTCGCACCGGCGGCGCCAAAGCGCCTTGAGAGGAATCCTGATGAGCAACAAAGTCCCCCTGATGGCCGCCGCTGGCAAGGCCGGTGGTGGTAAGCCGGCCCCGGGCAAGCCCGCCAAGTCGGCCCCGGCCCCGGCCCCCGCAAAGCCCACCAAGCCTGCACCCACCAGGCCGGCACCGACCCGCGGCAGCACGCGCGGCCGCTAGGAGCCTCCTAGCAACGGAAGGGGAGCCCCGTGCGTCGAGGGGTTCCCCTGTACCTCGCTCGCATTGGGCTGGGTCGATCAGGTCCCTGACTTCTCGGGCGCCGGAGCACCGCTTCGCTGGAGGGCCCTGGGGTTCATGAGACGGAAACAATAGCAGCGTAAAAGAGATCTGCGCCGGTCATGGATCTGACCACTGGACCCGGACCCCTGTGTCCCCGTATAGCTCGGACAAGAGCACCTCAAAGAAGACCACCCACCGCGGGGGCCCCCTGGGAGAGGGAGGCACGAGAGACCAAGAAAAACCCGGCATCGTCCCAAGGGCAGGTGCCACAAAAAGGAAGGAGGATCAGATGTTCCAGGTTCGCATCCATGGCCGCGGCGGCCAGGGTGTCGTGACCGCCGCGGAGCTGTTGTCCGTGGCGGCATTCCTCGAAGGCCAGCACTCCCAGGCCTTTCCCAGTTTCGGCTCCGAGCGCATGGGGGCCCCGGTGATGGCGTTTTGCCGCCTCGATGACCGGGAGATCCGGCTGCGGGAGCCGGTGATGCAGCCCGATGCCCTCATCATCCAGGACCCGGGGCTACTCCATCAGGTGAACCTGTTCGAGGGGCTGTCGGAGGGCGGCTACGTGCTGATCAACTCCTCCCGCAGCCTGGCGGAGCTGGGACTGGAGGAGCTCCAGAGCGAGGGTGGGGACTGCCGGGCCTGCACGGTGCCGGCCACCGACCTGGCCCTGCGCTACGTGGGCCGTCCAGTGCCCAATGCGGCCCTGCTCGGGGGCTTTGCCGCCATCACCGAGCGCATCCGCCTGGAGTCGGTGGAGGCGGCCATTCGCGAGAAGTTCTCCGGCAAGGTCGCAGAGGGCAACGTGGCCGCGGCCCGGGCCGCCTTCTCCAGCGCCCAGGCGCGTCGAGCCTGAGGGGGTCGTCATGCTCAAACAGATCGAAGGTTCCCGCGCCGTGGCCGAGGCGGTGGCCCTGTGCCGCCCGGAGGTCATCTGCGCCTATCCCATCACCCCCCAGACCCACATCGTCGAGAACCTGGGCGAGATGGTGCGCACCGGTGAGCTCGCCCAGTGCGAGTTCATCAACGTGGAGTCGGAGTTCGCCGCCCTCTCCGTGGCCATCGGGGCGAGCGCCGGCGGGGCACGCGCCTACACCGCCACCGCCAGCCAGGGCCTGCTGTTCATGGCCGAGGCGGTGTACAACGCCTCGGGTCTGGGGCTGCCCATCGTCATGACCGTGGGCAACCGCGCCATCGGCGCCCCCATCAACATCTGGAACGACCAGCAGGACAGCCTCTCCATGCGGGATGCGGGCTGGATCCAGCTCTACGCCGAGACCAACCAGGAGGCGCTGGATCTGCACATCCAGGCCTTCCGCCTCGCCGAGGAGCTCTCGGTGCCGGTGATGGTGTGC
>CAZFHV010000182.1:0-6365 GCA_964519095.1 uncultured Chromatiaceae bacterium
CGGCCCGGTGTTCCTGGTCTACCCCGGCCGCCCCGGCATCGACGGGACCCTCGCCGCCCTGACCCAGGCCGGCCCCGAGATGGACATCAGCCGCGACGGGGTGCGTCATCGCCTCTGGGTGGTGGGGGATCGCTCCGTGCAGGACCGCCTATCGGCGGACTTCGAGGCCCTGCCGGCCCTCTACGTGGCCGACGGCCATCATCGGTCGGCGGCGGCGTCCCGGGTGGCGGCCGCCCGACGGGCAGCCAACCCCCGGCCCACCGGCGAGGAGGGCTACGAGTACTTCCTGGCGGTGATCTTCCCCCACAGCCAGATGCAGATCCTCGACTACAACCGGGTGGTGCGCGACCTCAACGGCCTGGACGTGGCGGAGTTCCAGCGTCGGGTGGCGATCCCCTTCCGCATCGAGCCCAGCCCCACCCCGGTCAAACCGCAACGTCCGGCGGAGGTCGGGATGTATCTGCGGGGCCGCTGGTACAGGCTCAGCCTCGACCCCCAGCGCATCCCCCAGGACGATCCGGTGGCCCGGCTCGACGTGAGTCTGCTGCAGGACAACCTCATCGCCCCCATCCTGGGTATCCAGGACCCCCGGCGCGACGAGCGCATCGACTTCGTGGGCGGGATCCGCGGCCTGGCCGGCCTCCAGGAGCGGGTGGACCGGGAGGCGAACGGGGTGGGCTTCGCCCTCTACCCCACCCGGATGGAGGACCTGATGGCGGTGGCCGACTCCGGGGAGGTCATGCCCCCCAAGTCCACCTGGTTCGAGCCCAAGCTGGCGGACGGACTGGTCAGCCACGTCCTCGATTGAACGCGGCTCGACTCGACCCACCCAGCCCCTCCCCTCGCCCCCCCGGGGCCTGAGCCCCGCGCCCACCCGTGGTCGCGACCAAGAGCAGCCTCCCCGGCGTCGAGCAGGGCGACGAGGTCGCTACCCAGCACTGGCTGGAGTCCCTTGCCGGCCGCTACAGCGAGGAGGAGCGGACCCGGCTCGCGGCCGCCTGTCGGTTGGTGCTCGCGGCCCAGCAGGGCACCCACCCGCATACCGGCGAGCCCCCCCTGCGTTACGGCCTGGCCATCGCCGAGATCCTCGCGGGGCTGCGGCTCGACTGCGCGGCCCTGGTGGCGGCCCTGCTGCTGGGCGCACCGGAGATCGGGGCGGCGGAGCTCGGGCGCCAGTTCGGGCCGGGCATCGCACGCATGGTCGCCGACCTGGCCCGCATCAAGGCGATCGCCGGCGCCGAGACCCCCGTCACGGGCAAGGCCGAGGCCCAGCACGCCGAGAATCTGCGCCGCCTCATGTTGGGGCTGGCGGAGGATCTGCGGGTGGTGTTGGTGCTGCTGGCGGAGCGGCTGCACCTGATGCGCCACATCAAGCACCTCGATGATGAGGCCCGCCGCAGGATCGCCCGCGACACCCAGCAGATCTACGCCCCCCTCGCCAACCGCCTCGGTATCGGTCAGCTCAAGTGGGAGCTCGAAGACCTCAGCCTGCGCGCCCTGGAGCCGGAGGCCTATCGGCGCATCGCCGGCCTTCTCGACGGGCGCCGGGGCGACCGCGAGGGCGCCATCGGCCGCATCATCGCCACCCTCACGGCCAGGCTCCAGGAGCTGGGCATCGAGGCCCAGATCAGCGGTCGCCCCAAGCACATCTACAGCATCTGGAAGAAGATGGACCGCAAGTCGGTGGACTTCGACCGCATCTTCGACGTGCTGGCGGTGCGGGTCCTGGTGGGTGACGTGGCCGAGTGCTACGCCGCCCTCGGCGTGGTGCACGGCCTCTGGGAACCCATTCCCGGGGAGTTCGACGACTACATCGCCGACCCCAAGGCGAACCTCTACCAGTCGCTCCACACGGCCGTGGTGGGCCCCGAGGGCAAGCCCCTGGAGGTGCAGATCCGCACCCACGACATGCACCGCCATGCGGAGCTCGGCGTGGCCGCCCACTGGCGCTACAAGGAGAGCGGTCAACACGACTCCGACTTCGAGCGGCGCGTGGCCTGGATGCGCCACTGGCTGGAGCTCAAGGACGCCGCCGCGGCCGACGAGGACCTGCTGGAGCGATTCAAGGGGGAGTTCGAGGCCAGCCACGTCTACGTGCTCACCCCCCAGGGCAAGGTCATCGAGCTCCCCAAGGGGGCGACCCCCCTGGACTTCGCCTACGCCATCCACTCCGAGATCGGCGACCGCTGCCGGGGCGCGCGGGTGGACCGCCGCCTGGTTCCCCTGAACCAGCCCCTCAAGAGCGGCCAGACGGTGGAGATCCAGACGGCGAAGAACGCCACCCCGAGCCGGGACTGGCTCATCCCCCGCCTGGGCTACCTCACCACGGCGCGGGCGCGCAACCGGGTGCGCCACTGGTTCAAGCAGCAGGACTTCGACCAGCACCTGAGCCAGGGTCGCGCCGCCCTGGAGCGAGAGCTCGCCCGTCTGGGCATCGCCGAGAAGCCAGACCTGGATCGCCTGGCCGACCGCTACAGCTTCCGCAAGCCGGAGGACCTGCTCGCCGCCATCGGCCGGGGGGACGTCTCCCCCGCCCAGGCCGCGGGCCAGCTCGCGGAGCGCCGCCCGGCGCCCGAGCTACCCCTAGCCCCCGGGACCCCCCCGCCCCTGCGGGCGGCCCGGGGCGAGGTGATCGTCGCGGGGGTGGACGACCTCATGACCCACCTGGGGCGCTGCTGTAAGCCCGTGCCCCCAGACCCCATCGTCGGCTACGTGACCCGCGGCCGCGGCGTGACCGTGCACCGGGCGGACTGCCCCAACCTCAAACATCTCCCCGAGGAGGAGCGGGCCCGCCTCATCCAGGTCGGCTGGACCGACCGGGTGGCGGGCGCCACCTTCGCCGTGGACCTGGTGGTGCACGCCGCCGACCGCAAGGGCCTGCTGCGGGACATCTCCTCGACCCTCGCCAACGAAGACATCAACGTGGCGGCCGTCACCACCTTCTCCGACCACCAGCGCCAGTTCGCCCGCATGCAGATCACCCTGGACATCCGCGACGCGGGCCAGCTCGAGGGGCTGATCAACAAGCTCATCCAGATCCCCGACGTCCTGGAGGTCCACCGCCGGCGCTAGGGTTCGGCAGCGGATCGGGGAACAGGGTGTCAGAAGGCGGCCAGGAAGGCGGCCGCGAAGGCGTCGTAGTCTTCCCCGGGCAGGTGGTTGATGCCCGCGGCGGCGCGGCGGCCGCCGCCGCTGGGAAAGGCGCGGCAGAGCTCGTCGGCACCGGTGGGTCGCGACAAGGGCGCGCGCACCGAGACCAGGAACCCCCCGCCGGCCTTGGCCGTCAGGAGGGCATGGGCACGCTCGGGTGCGGCCTGGGCGAGCTCGTTGGCCAGCACGCCGCCCACCCGCCGGGCCCAGGGCTCGGCCGGGAGGCGAAAGAGGCGGTGAGACGCCGTCTCCCGCTCGGGTCGCAGCGCGGCGCAGCAGGCCATGTCGCCCTCGTAGCCCGCCTTGAGGGTGGCGAAGGCCGGGTCGTCCGCGATGAAGGCCAGGGGATCGGTGTAGGGGTGCAGGCGCCGGAAGAGGGCATCGGGCGGGAACCAGAGGTCCTCCACGGTCTCCCCGTAGCCATTGTAGTTGAGGTAGATGCCGAGCTCCCGCAGCCGGCCGAGGTCCCCGCTGGTCAGGCCAAGGGGCTTGGCGGCGGTCTCGGCGGTGCGGTCGAAGTTGTCGCCGAAGGTCCCCACCAGTGCCCAGGCCCGATGGCGCCCCTTGAGGTAGTCGTCCACCAGGAGGCTGGTCCCCACGTCGGGACGGGTCTCGATGTGGGACTTGAAGGCCGGGTGGCAGGGGACCTCACCGGGAAAATGGTGGTCGAAATAGCGGATGCGCACCCCCCGATCCAGGAGGGCCACGGCGGCGTCGCGGTTGGCATCCAGGCCGATGTCCAGCACCGTGACCCAATCGCCGGTCTGGGCCGCCACCCGCTTGAGGAGGGCAACGTCGCGCTTGACCCCCGTCACCAGGGTCGATTCGAGGGGATCCGCCAGACGCAGCTGCTGCAAGGCGCAGAGACCGTCCGCATCGCCGTTGAAGACATCGAAATGGGCCATGCCGACCTCGCTCCCGTCCGCCCGCCGAAGGGGGGATTATCGCGGCGGGCGGGACCCCTGTCACGGCGTGTGTTGGCCGGGCACCCGACGGCGGATTGATTGGGGCTCATGCGAATGGCTAGAATTTATGACTTTTTCCGCGCCGCCCCGTGGGACGTTCGTCAGTCGGGTGTGGCAACCCGATGACCCGCGCGGACCGACTCGGGACCTCCCCGCGGACCCTCTGTGACTCATCAACATCCGGAGCAACCCATGGCGATCGAACGCACCCTCTCCATCATCAAGCCCGACGCGGTGGCCAAGAACCTCATCGGCGAGATCTACCGCCGCTTCGAAGGGGCGGGGCTGCGCATCGTCGCGGCGCGCATGCTGCACGCCACCCCGGATCAGGCGGGCGCCTTCTACGCGGTGCACAAGGGCCGGCCCTTCTATGAGGATCTGGTGGCCTTCATGACCTCGGGTCCCATCATGGTCCAGGTGCTGGAGGGCGAGGACGCCATCGCCAAGAACCGCGAGCTCATGGGCGCCACCGATCCCCAGAAGGCCGCCCCCGGCACCATCCGCGCCGACTTCGCCGTGACCGTGGACGAGAATGCGGTGCATGGCTCCGACGGCCCCGACACCGCCCGTGCCGAGATCGCCTTCTTCTTCCCCGAAGGGGTCTGCGAGCGCACCCGCTAAGGCCAAGGGCACCGCGGGACACCATGGCCAAGATCAACCTCCTCGGGCTGGACCGCGCGGGCATGGAGGCCCTGTTCGCTGAGCTTGGCCACAAGCCGTTCCATGGTCGTCAGGTGCTCAAGTGGATCCACAAGCATGGCGTCACGGACTTCGATGCCATGACCGACCTGGGCAAGCGCCTTCGCGGGGAGCTGAGTGAGGTGGCCGAGGTACGCACCCCCGAGATCGTCTTCGACCAGCGCTCCCGGGACGGCACCCACAAGTGGCTCCTGGAGCTCGAGTGCGGCAACCGCATCGAGACGGTCTTCATCCCGGAGGAGGGCCGCAATACCCTGTGCGTCTCCTCCCAGGTGGGCTGCGCGCTCGACTGCCGCTTCTGCTCCACGGCCCAGCAGGGGTTCAACCGCAACCTGAGCGCGGCGGAGATCATCGGCCAGGTGTGGGTGGCGGCGCGGCACAAACCCGAGCAGCCCCTGACCAACGTGGTGATGATGGGCATGGGCGAGCCGCTGGCCAACTTCGACCCGGTGGTCACGGCCATGGGCCTGATGCAGGAAGACCTGGCTTATGGGCTCTCGAAGTACCGGGTGACCCTGAGCACCGCCGGGATCGTCCCCGCCCTGCGGCGCCTTCGGGAGGTGAGCGACGTGAGCCTGGCGGTGTCGCTCCATGCCCCCAACGACGCCCTGCGCGACGAGCTGGTGCCCATCAACCGCAAGTATCCCCTCGCGGAGCTGCTGCCTGCCTGCCGGGACTTCATCGCCGGGGACAAGCGGCGCAAGGTGACCTTCGAATACGTGATGCTCGATGGGGTCAACGACAGCGACGCCCAGGCCCGGGAGCTGGTACGCCTGCTGCGGGACGTGCGGGCCAAGCTGAACCTAATCCCCTTCAATCCCTTCCCCCACAGCCCCTACCGCACCTCGCCCCCGGAGCGGATCGAGGCCTTCCGCCAGATCCTGCTTCGAGCCGGGATACTCGCGGTCACCCGCAAGACCCGCGGTGACGACATCGACGCCGCCTGCGGCCAGCTGGTGGGTCGGGTGGCCGACCGCAGTCGCCGTCACCTGCGCCGCTCCCCAGAGCCCCAGCCGACGGCCTGGTGATGGAGAGTCGCCGCGCCCTGCAAACCGCCACCCTCGGTGCCCTGCTGCTCGGGGGCTGCGCCTGGCTCCCCCAGGGGGACCAGGAGACCGGCCTGGCCGACGGCGCCCGCAACAGTCCCGCGGCGGACTACGCGGGCATGGGGGTGGAGTACCTCAAGCGGGGCCAGCCCGCGATCGCCCTGCAACGGCTCAAGCGCGGCCAGGAGCTGGATCCCAACTACGCCCCCCTCTATAACGTGCTCGCCATCCTCTACGAGCAGTTGGGGGAGAACGACCAGGCGCGGGAGAACTTCGCCCGCGCTATCCAGCTCGCGCCCAGGGACCCCTACATCCGCAACGCCTACGGCACCTTCCTCTGCAACCAGAAGGACTACGCCGGGGCGGAGGCGGCCTTCCAGGCCGCCCTGGAGAACCCCCTCTACCCCACCCCCTGGGTCGCCCACACCAATGCCGGGATCGGCGCCCGCCCGGCGGGCGACCTCACCCGGGCCGAGGCCTCGTTCCGCCAGGCCCTGAGCGCCAA
>CAZFHV010000183.1:0-6084 GCA_964519095.1 uncultured Chromatiaceae bacterium
CCTTCCAGATCCGCTCGGCCTCCTCCTTGTCGCCGCTGCGGTGGCACTCCACACAGTTCTCGTAATCCTGGATGCCTTCTTCGATGTGCTCTTCGCGGATCTTGGAGCGGGAGTGCTCGTGGCACCCGTAACAGCTGTAGGTGCCGTAGTTGTTCTCCACGTGGCAGGTCGAGCACTCGGTGGTGTGGTGCCGGTCGAAGCGGAAGTGGGGATCGTGATCCAGGGTGGCCGGTTTCCAGGCCTTCTGGGTGTGGCACTCCCCGCAGTTTCCCTTGAGCCGCTGGTGCAGGGCGTCGCCGGGGCTGCGGTGGCAGCCGTCACACTGCTGCTCCAGGGTGGGGTCCAGCAGGCTATGGGAGAACTGGCCAATTGGCCGGAAGGCCTTCACCCCCTTGTGGTCGCTGTGGCAGGCGACGCAGTCGTCCTCGATGAGCTTCTGGTGGAAGGCCACGTTCTTCTTCTCCCCGCCGATGGGCACGCCCTTGGTGGTCAGGAGCCCGATCTCGTTCACCTTGTGGCAGACGATGCACTTTTGCGGAGGGCTGCCGCGGAAGGGGCTGTGGCAGGCGAAGCAATCGGTGGTGAGCTCCTGGTGGGCGTCCATCAGCTTGCCCGGACTGACCATCAGGTGGGGGTGGGTGAAGAGGAGCACCAGCACCGCGGCCAGATTGACCAGGATGATGACGAGGACGGTTTTTCTGCTCATCGCCGTTCCCCGGAGTTGACCAGTAGCAGGACGAGGACGGTTTTTCTGCTCATCGCCGTTCCCCGGAGTTGACCAGTAGCAGGACGAGGACGGTTTCTTTGCTCATCGCCATTCCCAGAACAGGAAGATGCTGAGGATGTGGGCCAGGCCCAGGACGCCGAACACCAGGGTGATGGGGAAGTGCACCGCCCGCCATTGCTTCATGGCGTCCACCGCCACGGCGTCCCAGAACACCGCCTTGTCCAGCTCCTCCCCGCTCAGGCCCTGAGCGGCGTAGGTTTCCTTCTTCTCCGCCAGGAAGCGGCGCGAGCGGTCGAGCAGGTACTTGCCGGTCATGCCGCTGACGATGTTGACCAGCATGGCGATGAGGGCCAACCAGGGCAGGATGGTGTAGACGTGCACCCCCGCGTGCACCAGGATCATGAGCGCCCCCAGCCAGGTGAGGGTCTCGTGGAGGGCGAGAAGGGTCTTCGGCTTGCCGATGTTGAGGCGCTTGCGCTTGCGCAGGGAGTAGAAGAAGGAGGAGAGGATGAGGAGGGTTCCAGGGATGCCCAAGTAGCGCCCAATCCATACCAGATCGAGCTGGTGCAGCAGGGCATCCGCGATCAGGGTCGCCACGAAGAGCGAGCCCAGGAGCAGGGCGAAGGGGAGGATCTCTTTGCGGATCAGTGAGGTGTCCATGAAGGGGTCTCAGGTGGCCAGGGTGATGTCGGTCTTGGGCGTGGTGATGCAGAGCAGGCAGTGACCGGGCTCGATGTCTGCATCCGGCTGCTGGCTGTAGTCCACCTCCCCCGCCTCGAGACGGGTCTGGCAGCAGCCGCAGCTGCCCGCCCGGCAGCCCGATTCCACGGGGATGCGTTGGGTCTCGGCCAATTCCAGCAGTGAGCCCATCCCTGTGCTCCAGGGAATGCTCCGGCCGCTCTTACTGAAGCTGACCCGGATCTCCCGGGTCGGGGCCTCTGCGGGCTTCTCGTGCCGGGTGAGGGAGGCGGGCCCGAACGACTCGTAATGGATATCCCCAGGCGCCACCCCCCAGTCCTCCAGGGCGGGGACCAGGGTCTCCATCATCGGCTTGGGGCCGCAGACGTAGAACTGGTAACGCTGCAGCCGCAGGCTCGCCCGCAGTAGCTGGATGTCCACGTGGCCCCGGTGCTGGTAGTCGATGCCTTCCAGGTCCCCTGGGCTCGGAGCGCTGTAGCAGACGTGGAGGTGGAAGCCCGGGCGGTCTCGCCCCAACCCCTGGAGGTAGTCCTTCATGGGGTGCTCCGCTGCGTTGCGCACGCCGTAGAAGAGCCAAATCTCCCGGGGACTCCCGTCCTGGACCAGGTGGTTGAGCATGCTGAGCATCGGGGTGATGCCGATCCCCCCCGCGATGAGGACGATCGGTACAGGCTCATCGCGCAGGAAGAAGTGTCCGGCGGGCGCCCTCACCGACAGCCTCGCCCCCTCCGCGACCTGGTCGTGGAAGTAGTTGGAGGAGAGGCCGGGTGGGGCGTCCGGCGCGGTAGGGGGTGGCGGGACACGCTTGATGGTCACCCGGTAGTAGTCGGCTCCAGGGCGGTCGGAGAGGGAATAGCAGCGCACCGCGGTCCTGGGCTCGCCGCTCGCGGGGTCCCTCAGCGGCAGCTTGAAGGTGAGGTACTGGCCCGGCCTGAACAGGGGGAGCGGCTCACCGTCAGCGGGGACCAGATAGAAGGAGCACACCGAGCCATTGGGGTCTTCCAGCAGCCTGCGCTGCACGATGAAGTCCTTGAATCCCTCCCAACCCCGAAATTGCCCCGGTTCTGGGCCGGGTGCCGGAAGCTTCTCTTTGGGGACTGGCCGCGATGAGCCACCTGACTCCGGCCCCAGGGCGGGGTACTGCTGCTTGCGCCGCCACATGCCGATCAGTGCGATCACCACCACTTGGGCGAGGATCGCCGTGAAGAGGATCAACGCCAGCGTCCCGGTGCTCATGTCACCGCCTCCCGGAGGGCCTGGGTATCAATACCGCCGTTCTCTGTTCGGGGAGGTTAGGCGTCCAACCTGAAATGAAGCTGAAAGCCCGCGGCAATAAAACCGTTTTTCTCGGCCCGAATGGGCTCCGTGTGGTGTCCCCGGTACGGGGTCAGTCGCCCGACGCTCGGCCGCAGGGCGAGCATTGATCGCCCCCCGGGCGTCTGCTATGTTGCCCCTTAGTTAGATCAGGCGGCCCGATCGGTAGCGGATCGGGTGCGGCTGGGCCTCCTCAGGGCAGCGGGTTGGGTTCCCGCGGGACTACGTATCCGGACCCTGGGGGCTCATGTCGATGCAACCCATCCTTTCACTCGCTCTCCCTCTGCCTCTTGGCTTCGCCCGGGCTCAAGCGCCCGCTCTGGGCGCCCAGCGCTCTATCCCGATCTCGACACCTGTGGCTCGGCGAAGCCTCATAGCGCGACCCCTCTCAGAGGCACCGAGCTGGGTCGCCCGTTTCGGAGTCTCCCCATGAGCCCGCTTCCAGGTCAGGGGACCGGCGGCCTATCCGCCGGAGAGGCCCGCCAGCGGTTGCAGGCGGAAGGTCCCAACGAGCTGCCCGGCACTAAACCGCGCGGCCTCTTCGCCATCGCCTGGGAGGTGGTGCAGGAGCCCATGTTCCTGCTCCTGGTGGGCTGCGGGCTGTTGTACCTCTTGGTGGGGGAGCCCAAGGAGGCCGCCGTCCTGCTCGGGTTCGTGCTGGTGGTCATGGGGATCACCCTCCTGCAGGAGCGCAAGACCGAGCAGGCCCTGGAGGCCCTGCGGGATCTCTCCAGCCCGCGCGCCCTGGTGATCCGCGACGGGGAGCGGGTCCGCATTCCCGGGCGCGAGGTGGTGCGGGGCGACTGGGTGGTGCTGAGCGAGGGGGACCGGGTACCGGCGGACGCGCGGCTGCTGGACGCCAACCATCTGGTGGTGGACGAGTCCCTGCTCACGGGCGAATCGGTGCCGGTGCGCAAGGCGGTGGGGACGACTGCCGCCGAGCTGGGCCGTCCCGGCGGGGACGATAGCCCCTTCGTCTACTCCGGGACCCTGGTGGTCAGCGGCCAGGGTGTCGCCGCGGTGGAAGCGATAGGCGCCCAGACCGAGATCGGCAAGATCGGCCGGGCCCTGCAGACCCTGGAGTCCGGTCCCAGCCCCATGCAGCGGGAGACCGAGCGGCTGGTGCGGCGCATCGCCATCGGTGCCGCGCTCCTGTGCACCGCGGTGGTGCTCATCCACGGCCTCAGCCGCGGACCCTGGCTGGAGAGCCTGCTGGCGGGCATCGCCCTCGCCATGGCCCTGTTGCCCGAAGAGTTCCCGGTGGTGCTCACCATCTTCCTGGCGCTGGGGGCCTGGCGCATCTCCAAGCGCAACGTGCTCACCCGGCGCATGAGCGCAGTGGAGACCCTGGGCTCTGCCACGGTGCTCTGCGTGGACAAGACCGGTACCCTCACCGAGAACCGCATGCGGGTGCGCACCCTGGTGACGGCGGAGGGAGAGGTCTTGGCGGTGGGCACCGCCCCCCTGCCGGAGAGCGCCCATCGGCTGGTGGAGCTTGCCATCCTCGCCACCCGTAGCGACCCCTTCGACCCCATGGATCGCGCCATCCACGGCCTGGGCCTCAATGGGCTGGTGGACGAGGCGCACCTGCACCAGGACTGGCGCATGGTCCGGGAATACCCTTTGGCGCCGAGCCTCCTCTCCATGACCCAGGTTTGGGAGGACCAGAAGGGCGCGGAGCGGTTCATCGCCGCCAAGGGGGCGCCGGAGGCCATCGCCGAGCTCTGCCACCTGGAGGGCGCCGCCAGGGCACGGCTCCTGGACCAGGTGGGGACCCTCTCGGAGCAGGGCCTGCGGGTGCTCGGGGTGGCTACAGCCACCCTCAACCACCGCGCGGAGCGCCAGAACGCCGCCACTCCCTTGCCCGAGGGCCAACACGACTTCGCCTTCGAGCCGGTGGGTCTGATCGGCCTGGTGGACCCGGTGCGGGAGGGGGTGGCCGAGGCGGTGGCCGCCTGTCGGCGCGCCGGGATCCGCATCCTCATGATCACCGGCGACTACGCTGGCACTGCCCGCAGCATCGCCCGGGAGATCGGGCTGCCCCATCCCGAGCGCTGCCTCACGGGCCCCGAGTTGGACGCCCTCAGCGACGAGGCCCTCGCCGAGCGCCTGGCGGCGGTGAGCCTCATCGCCCGCGCCGTGCCGGAGCAGAAACTGCGCATCGTCCGTGCCCTCAAGGCCCGCGGTGAGGTGGTGGCCATGACCGGGGATGGGGTCAACGACGCTCCCGCCCTGCGTGCGGCCGACATCGGCGTGGCCATGGGGGGGCGGGGGACCGACGTGGCCCGGGAGGCCGCCGACCTGGTGGTGGTGGACGACGACTTCGGCTCCATCGTGCATGCGGTGCGGCTGGGGCGGCGCATCTTCGACAACCTAAAGCGGGCCATGGGCTACATCGTCGCCGTCCACCTTCCCATCGCCGGCATGTCCCTGCTGCCGGTGCTGCTGGGCTGGCCCCTGCTGCTGTTGCCGGCCCACATCGCCTTCCTGGAGCTGATCATCGACCCCGCCTGCTCGGTGGCCTTCGAGGCGGAGCCAGAGGACGCCGCAACCATGGAGCGACCACCCCGCGACCGCTCCGAGCCCCTGTTCGGCGCCAGAGGATTGCTTTTGAGCCTGCTCCAGGGCGCGGTGGTCTGGCTGGCGGTGGTGGGGGCCTATCTGGCGGGACAATCCGCCGGTGAGGGGGAGGGTGGTCTGCGGACCCTGGCGTTCGTCACCCTGGTGCTCGGGAACCTCGCCCTCATCCTCGCCAACCGCTCGCGGCTGCGGGGGGTGCTGGTCACGCTGCGCGACCCGAATCCGGCTCTCTGGGCGGTGGTGGGCGGTGCCGCCTTCTTCCTGGCGCTGGTGGTGGCGGTGCCGGGGCTGAGGGGCCTGTTCTATTTCGATCTGCCGGAAATTCAGGTCCTCAGCGCCGCGGTGGGGGTGGGGCTCCTGTTGCCCTTCGTCATCGGCGGTTTGACCCGGCTCACATACCATTACTGGGCCCGCCAACGCACGGCGACCACCTCTGGCACAAGACAGGAGCGGCCCTTCGCCGATCCCTAACCCATTCAGCGAAAAGGTCCCGGGGGCGCAAGCCCGGACTGGCCGAACCGGGACCCGAACGCCGCCGTCGGCGCGGCCAGGTTCATGGGTGAGGCGGCGCTGCGAGGGAGATGGAGATGGAGATGGAGATGGAGATGGAGATGGAGATGGAGATGGAGATGGAGATAGGCAGCCGGGCGCAGCCTTTTCCGGGTGGGTACGGGTGCTGGCTACTCGGGAGGTAATGGCTGGCGCTATGGGCAACCGCGTGCGGCTGTGGCGGGTAGAGTTGCAGCATCTAGCCGACGAACTGG
>CAZFHV010000184.1:0-5950 GCA_964519095.1 uncultured Chromatiaceae bacterium
CCCGAGCGACAGTGCAGGATCACCCCGTCGTCGCGGGGCTCCACCTGCTCGTAGGTCTCGTTGTGGCGGATCACCGTCCCCTGAGCCCGCAGTTGGTAGCCGAGGGCGTCGGTGATCTCGTCGTCGAGATAGGAGAGGAGCCGGTCGCGGGTGTTGACCAGGTTCACCTTGAGGTCGAGGTTGCAGAAGATGGAGGCGTACTCGCAGCCGATCACCCCCGCGCCGTAGATGGTGACCGAGCGGGGCGTGTGCTTGAGCCGCAGCACCGAGTCGCTGTCGAGCACCCGGGGGTGGCTGAAGTCCACGTCCGGCGGACGATAGGGGCGCGAGCCGGTGGCGATGACGAAGTGGTCCGCCGTGAACTGCTCGGTGATTCCATTGGGCTTGCTGACCTCCACCCGATGGGCATCGACGAAACGGCCCCGCCCGAAGATCAGTTCGATGCGGTTGCGCTCGTAGTGGCGATAGCGGGTGCGCACCTGCTCCACGATCACCGAGTCCGCCGCCTTCAAGAGCTCCGGAAAATCGAGCTCGATCTGGTAGGGGGTGCGCTGGAATAAGGGATTGCGCCGGTAATCGGCCAGCATCTGGATGGAATGGCGCAGGGCCTTGCTGGGGATGGTGCCCCAGTGGGTGCAACCACCCCCGACCTGGTGGTAGGCCTCGACAACGGCCACGCGCTGGCCGGACTTGGCCAGCTTCATGGCCGCACCCTCGCCGCCGGGGCCGCTGCCGATGATCAGGGTGTCGTAGTGGTTCTTCTTCTTCACGCTAAGTCTCCATTAGTGGATCTGTTATTGTTGTAACAACAGTAGGTTACATGATATATCTCAGACTAGACAATCGCTTCAGACCTCCGCCTTGCCGGCGCCGGCGATCTGCTGGCGCACGCTGAAGAACTCCGCTAGGCGGTACTGCACCTGGCCATTGACGCTATCCAGCGGGTAGTTGCCTGCCGCGTCGGGGACACCGGCCGGCTCGCCGGTGAGCAGCTCCATGGCCTGGTCCACGTGCCGCACCCCATAGATGTGGAAGGACCCCGCGGCGGCGGCCTCGATCACCGCCGCCTTCAGCATCAGGTGCTTGCGGTTGGCCTCGGGGATGACCACCCCCTCCGCTCCGGTCAGGCCCCGGTCGCGGCACAGGTCGAAGAAGCCCTCGATCTTCTCGTTCACCCCACCCACGGGCTGCACCTCCCCGTGCTGGTTCACCGAGCCGGTCACGGCGAGGGACTGCTTGAGGGGGACATCGCCCACCGCCGAGAGCAGGGCACAGAGCTCCGCCAGGGAGGCACTGTCGCCCTCCACCGACGAGTAGGTCTGCTCGAAGACCAGGCTGGCGGAGAGGCACAGGGGCTGCAGCTTGGCATAACGGCGGCCCAGGTAGGCCGAGAGGATCAGCACCCCTTTGGCGTGGATGGGGCCGGCCTGGTCCACCTCCCGCTGGATATCCACCACCTCGCCGCTGCCCAGGCGCGCGGTGGCGCTGATGCGGGTGGGGATCCCGAAGGCGGTGTCGCCGAGATCGACCACAGAGATGGCGTTGACCCGGCCGAGCTGCACCCCGTGGGTGTCGATCAGGAGTGTCCCCCGCAGCGTCTCCTGATCGAGCCGGTGGCGCTGGGCGTCCAGGGCCCCCTGGATCTGGGCCAGGTCCACCAGGGGGGCGCCCTCCTGGTTGGCCCGGTAGTCCGCCTCCTGCAGCAGGTCCAGCAGGCTCCCCAGGTGCAGGGACAGCCGTTCCCCGTCGGCGGCCCGCCGTGCGGCCCCCTCGATCACCCGCTCCACCGCCGCGCGGGTCAGGGGCCGCAGCCCCTGATCGCGGGCCAGGGTGGCGATCAGGCGGGCATAGTGCTGGTCCTGGTCCGGGGCCCGCTCCAGGGTCTCCGCGAAGTCGGCGGCCACCTTGAAGAGCTGGCCGAAATCCGGGTCGTAGGCCTTGAGCAGGCAGTAGAGGGTCCGATCCCCCACCAGGATCAGCTTGAGGGACAGGGGGATGGCCTGGGGCTCAAGGGAGACCGTTCCCGCTAGGCTCAGGAGGCGCTCCAGGGGCTCGATGCGCACCTCGCGGGAGCGCAGCACCCGCTGCACCGCCTCCCAGGAGAAAGGGGTGGTGAGCAGTTTGAGGGCGTCGAGGACCAGAAAACCGCCGTTGGCCCGATGCAGCGCCCCCGGCTTGATGAGGGTGAAGTCGGTGAGCAGGGTGCCGTGGCGGGCGATGTGCTCGATGCGACCCACCAGATTGAGGTAGCTCGGGTTGTCCTCGTACACCACCGGGGCCCCCCTCAGCCCCGCGTTGTCCACCAGCAAGTTGACCCGGTAGCGGGTGAACTGGGGGGCATCGGGCGAGGGCGAGCGGCTGTCCTCCCCCTCGCCGGGACGGAACTGGTCGGCGTTCTCCACCACGTCGGATTTCACCGCGGCGAGGTAGGCCAGCACCTCGGGTAAGGACTGGTACTTGTCTTCCAGCTCGGCGATGAGCTGGCTGACCGTGGTCTCCGTGACCTCGCTGTTGAGCTCCTTCAAGCGGCGGCGCAGCTCCTTCTGCCAGAGGGGGACCTGGCCGAGGGTCTTGCGGAGGTCCTCCCGCAGCTCCTCGACGAGCTTCTCGATGCGCGCCTGCTCCTCTGTGGGCAGCTTGCCGAACTCCTCGGGGTCGAGGATGTGGCCCTCGCGCACCGGCAGCAGGGTGTAGCCGTGGGGGGTGTGGACCAGGGCGACGCCCTGCTCGTTGGCCTTGCGGCCGATCTCCCCCGCGGCCGCCTCCTCCCGTTCCTTGATCTTGCGGTTGATGGCCTCGGTGCGCTGGTTGTAGTCCTCGCTCTGGAAGGCCGCTGGGATGGCAGTGAGCAGGTCTTCCACCAACTGCTGCATGTCCGCCCGGAGTGCCCCACCCATTCCCGCCGGCAGCCGCAGGGCGATGGGCCGATGGTGGTCGCCGAACTGGGCCACGTAGCACCAGTCCGCCGGCGGGGGCAGCCCCTGGCTGTGGCGCCGCAGCAGCTCCAGGATCAGCTGGTGCTTGCCGATGCCCGCCGAGCCCATCAGGAACAGGTTGAAGCCGGGATGGGGCATGCCGATGCCCAACCGGATCGCCTCCACCGCCCGCTCCTGTCCCAGGCTTTCCACCAGGGGCTCGAGCTGATCGCTGGTCTCGAAGCCGAGTCCCCTCAGGTCGCAGGGATGATAGAGCTCCGAGGGGGGGAGGGGGTGGATGGCACCCATCGACGGCTCCGCTTGGTGGGATCGCGGCCCGTCCGCGGCCGCCGAGCCATTATAGCGGGGGGTCGCGGAGGGGGTGCGGACCGCCGCCGGAAATCGGGACGCGCCTCTGGCGGGGGCCTGGTCCTGTCGGCCTCAGTTGGGCCCACCCGGGGAGATCGTCATCTCCATTCGCGCCCGCTGGTAGCCGTAGAGCACCTCCAGCGGACCCTGGTAACCGGGTCGGCGCCATTCGAAGAGCCGGGGCCAGGCGCGCACCGGGTCCGATTCCGGGTACCCCCACACCAGGGCCCCCAGCACCAGGCGCGGGGGCAGCTCGTGGGCGAGGGCGGTGCGCCGCACCGCCTGCTCGATGCTCTCCTCGGGGGACTGGCTCACCCGCAGGCACCAGCCCGGCGCGTCCTCGCCGGCGTGCCACCAGGCACGAGCCGCCTGGCCTAGCCGCTGGTACCAGTCCATCGCCGCACCCCCCGTTGAGTGATTTGGAAAGCCCTTAAATCCCGTGGGATCGTCATTCCGGCGACGGCGGGAATCCATTGGTTTTTCTCGGCTCCCGCTTGCGCGGGAGCGACGGAATGATGGGGCCGGGTTAACAGCCTCGGAATGAGCATAGACCAGCCCTCGGGTCCCGACAGTGCGGTGACCGCGTCGGTCGGGTGCGTCTCGAGGGCGGGTGGCGGAGCGGGCCCGGGCGGGTCGGGACCGGCGGTCCCCGACCCGCGGGCCGTCAAGGGTCGATCTAGAGGTAGTCCGGAAGGCTGTGGCGGATGGTCTGGGGGTCTTGCAGGCTCAGGTTCTTGTCGACCTCCGCCCCCACGAGCTGCTTGAGCCCCGGGGTCTGGTGCTTGCGCAGCAGGCCCAGGAAGGAGGGGGCGGCGACCACGTAGAGCTTGGTGAGCTCGGCCTTCACCCGAGCCGCCTCGAGCTCGGCACAGACCGCCGCGGCGAACTTATCGACGCCCTCGTGCTTGTGCTCGGACTCGGTGCCGAAGCCATGGGCCCCGGCCATGCCCCGCTCGCGACCCCCCTTGTCGGAGACCAGGTCCCCCTCGTGGAGACGGGCCTCGGGATTGGTCATGTCCCGCATCTCCACCAGGGGACTGGCGGACTTTTCCGCGGTGAAGAACCGCGCTCGACTGTTGTCAGCGACTACGACCCAGATTGCCATCGCTTGTGTCCTTATTCTTTGACCGTTTAAGAAGCGGGCACCGACGAGTCGGTTCCCCCCTACTCCTTAGCTTAGCCCAAACGGGGTGGGCATCGGGCAACTTGGAGGGGCCTCGGCGGTCGGTGCCTCGCGGGGGTAAGGTGCTCTGCCAGACCGCGGCCCACCGCCGTTTACAAGCGGATCGGGAACCGAGAGACCCCCCACGGTCCAGGCAAGCTCCGGGGGGCCGCCTCTGCCCCGAGACTCGCCCCAGACCAACGCTCGGTAGCGCCCAGCCCCATACCCGATTGCGTGGGTCGGACCGTAGGTCGGGCTTCAGTCCGACACACCCGAAGACGAAGGCGGCTCAGCTCAGCGTCGGGCTCATGCTTCTACTGCGCTCAGCACAAGTGCCCGACCCACGGGTACCAGGGGATCGATCGGGCACCGGCGTTGCCCCTGAGCCGGGAGGGCTGCGAAGCGGGCTGTACCCCCACCCCCAATCATCGAGCCCCCGCATGCGTCCGTGGGGGCGTCCTGAAGACCGGCAAGGGATGGAGCAGCTGGGCCGGAAACGGGTGTCGGACGGGCTCATCGGCGCTGTGGTGGGCCCCACTCCCGCCTATCCAGGTCGCCGGCATGCCCTCCGCGCGAGGGGTGATACGTACCCACTCACTGCGCGGGCATGGGCTGTCGCCGAAACCTTCACAAGCCAGCGATCCTCGCCCTGTGCATCATCCAGTGCAGGGCGCACAAACAACTTGACAAATTCTGCGGAATATCCTTCAAATTGCCGTGCGGCATTTCCTGCTGGCCGCTGCCAGGGAGAGGCCCGTCACTGTTCCCAACCCAATGACATGGCCCCTGGCCAGTTGTGCCCCGTAGGTCTCGCCGAGGGAGGGTGAGGCGATGCGCATGGCGTTTAGCGGGTTTCTCGGGAGAGAGCGCTGGGGCCTGGATTTGGGCCGCCGCCGAGCTATCCCAAGGGCAGGGGATGCCATCAGCCCCGCCCCTCACGCCGACCCCAAGCCCCCCTTCGGTTCCCCAGCGGCACCCCCGATGACCCTCGGGCGCCCATCGGCAATCCCGGCCGAGATGTCCTCCGGAGCCGCCCGCTTGGGCGGTCCCCGATCTACCGATCTCCCCTGCGATCCCAGTCAAGCCTTCCAGGAGCGAGCGATGCGAGCCCTAAGCGCCAGCCCCCGTCGGTCCCTGCGGCACCTCTCCCTGTGCCCGTGGCAACGCCTCGCGCCGATCGCCGGGTGGCCCCTGCTGCTGCTGTTGCTCGGGTCGCTCCTGGCCCCTGAAGTCCAAGCATCCACCGCCACCCAGGTGGCCGCGGGCTCTTTCCACACCTGCGCCCTGACAGGGACCGGTGGGGTCCAGTGCTGGGGCGCTAACTACTACGGCCAGCTCGGGGATGGCACCAACACCGAGCGCCTCACCCCGGTGGCGGTGAGCGGCCTCACGAGTGGGGTGACCGCCATTGCCGCCGGCAACGGTCACACCCGCGCCCTGACAGGGACCGGTGGGGTCCAGTGCTGGGGCTATAACGGCTACGGCCAGCTCGGGGATGGCACCC
>CAZFHV010000185.1:0-5913 GCA_964519095.1 uncultured Chromatiaceae bacterium
ACGGCTACGCGGGGGGCGTCGCACTCGCTTCCGCTTCCTGTGCTCCTTCGCGGAGCTATTGCCGGGGATCGCCGATCGGCGCCCATACGCCGACGCTGTCTATCGGGTGCCGACGCTGGGACCGCTGCTATCTAGTCCGCCCGCTAGGACCGCATCCACTGCGACCTGGAAATCCGCAGGGGCAGCGTTGCGTGGCGCTCCTCCCGCGAAACCGGGCGTGACTGAGTCTCACGCTCGATCCAACCCCGGCGATCAGTGGGTGTTGACGGCGGCGCGCACCCGCTCGGCCAGGCCCTCGGCCATGGCATGGACCTGGGCGTCGTCGCGGCCTTCTACCATGACCCGGATCAAGGGCTCGGTGCCGGAGGGTCGCAGGAGCACCCGCCCCTGCCCTTTGAGGTCGGCCTCGGCGGCACGGACGGCATCGGTGATCCCCGGGTGTTCGGCGAGGTCCACCCGCTCGGTGAGGCGCACGTTGACCAGGGTTTGGGGGAGCTTCTCCACCTCGGCGACCAGGGCCCCCACGCTGTCGCCCAGGGACTGGGCGCCGGCGAGGACCTGGAGGGCGGCGACGATACCGTCGCCGGTGGTGGTGCGATCACGGCAGATGATGTGGCCAGAGGGCTCGCCGCCGAGGACTCCGGCGTCTTGTTTGAGGCGCTCGAGGATGTAGCGGTCCCCCACCTGGGTGCGCACGAAGCCGATGTCGCATCGCTGCAGCGCCAGCTCCAGGCCGAAGTTGCTCATGAGGGTGCCCACCACCGAACCGCTGAGCTGGCCGGCCGCCTGACGGGCGCGGGCGATGACGTAGAGGAGCTCGTCGCCATCGATGAGCCTGCCGCTGCCGTCGACCATGAGGACGCGATCCCCGTCTCCATCAAAGGCGATCCCCAGATCGGCCCCCTGCTCGAGCACGGTGCGCCCGAGGGTCTCGGGATGGGTGGAGCCCACGCCGGCGTTGATGTTGAAGCCATCGGGAGCGACGCCAATGGCGTGGACCCGGGCGCCCAGCTCCTCGAAGACATAGGGGGCGATGTGGTAGGTGGCCCCATGGGCGCAATCCACCACCAGTTTCAGCCCCCGCAGGCTCATCCCCGCGGGGATGGTGCCCTTGCAGAACTCCACGTAGCGACCGGCGGCGTCATCGACGCGCTTGGCCTTGCCGATCTGCTCGGATGGCACGGTGATCAGCGGCCGATCGAGCTCCGCCTCGATGGCCTCCTCGAGGGCGTCGGGGAGCTTGTCACCCTCGCCGGAGAAGAACTTGATACCGTTGTCTTCGTAGGCGTTGTGGGAGGCGCTGATGACGATGCCGGCGCTGGCGCGGAAGGTACGGGTGAGGTAGGCGATGGCGGGGGTCGGCATGGGCCCGAGGAGGCGGATATTGACTCCGGCAGCAGCCAGCCCGGCCTCGAGGGCCGATTCGAACATGTAGCCGGAGATGCGGGTGTCCTTGCCGATGAGCACCTTGCCCCCGGCGCCGTTGCCGAGCACCCGACCCGCGGCCCAACCGAGCTTAAGCATGAACTCGGGGTTGATGTCCCCCTGGCCGACCCGACCGCGGATGCCGTCGGTCCCGAAGTGTCTACGCTGTGCCATTCCCCTTTTCCTCCCCTAGCTCGAGTACCGCGGCGGCCACCTCGAGGGCGTCGAGGGTGGCGCCAACGTCGTGGGCACGGATGATCCGCGCGCCCTTGGCGACGGCGATCACCGCCGCCGCCAGGCTGCCCGCCAGACGATCAACCACCTCGCGCCCCACCAGGGCGCCGATCATGGACTTGCGGGAGATCCCAACCAGGATCGGCAGGCCCAGGTCCCCGAGAAGCCCCAGATGGCGTAAGAGGGCGAGATTATGGTCCAGGGTCTTGCCGAAGCCAAACCCTGGATCCACCAGCAGCCGCCCCCGCGGGATGCCCGCCTGGAGGCAGGCCGCGACCCGATCCCGGAGAAACCCCCTGACTTCCGTCACCACGTCCCGGTATTGGGGTGCCTGCTGCATGGTGCGGGGCTCCCCCTGCATGTGCATCAGGCACAGGGGCAGCCCGGTGGTGGCGGCCGCTTCCAGGGCGCCCGGCTCGCGCAGCGCCCGCACGTCGTTGATCATCCCCGCACCCGCCGCGGCCGCGGCCCGCATCACCTCGGGTTTGCTGGTGTCGACGGAGAGGGGGACGGGGACGCGGGCGGCGAGGGCCTCGACGAGGGGCACCACCCGGCGGATCTCCTCGTCGGCGGTCACCGCCGAACTCCCGGGGCGGGTGGATTCGCCGCCGATGTCGAGGATGGCGGCCCCCTCCTCCACCATCCGCAGGGCGTGATCTAGGGCGGCGGCCGGTTGGAAATAACGCCCACCGTCGGAGAAGGAGTCCGGGGTGATGTTGAGGACGCCCATCACCCGGGGACGACTGAGATCGAGGGACTTGCCGCCGCAATCCAGCCGCAGGCTCATGCCACCTCCTTGGCCGGGGCCGCACCCGCTGCGGGTGGGCCAGGACTCAGTGCTCGCTGGCGGGCCTGCCGATGGAGCCGTCCCCGTCCGCGCCCTTGGGCTCGGCAGGTCCGGGCGCGGCCTTGACGCCGCCCGGGGGCTTGCCCTCGCCGCCCTCGTCCCAGCCCTCCGGCGGACGCGGCGTCTTGCCGGCCATGATGTCGTCGATCTGGTCCGACTCCAGGGTCTCGTAGCGCATCAGGCCCTGGGCCATCGCGTGAAGGATGTCGAGGCGCTCCTGCAACAGCCGCCGGGCACGCTGGTAGTTGCGGTCGATGACCCGGCGAATCTCGTCGTCGATGGCGTGGGCGGTCTCGTCGGACACATTCTTGTGCTGGGTCACCGAATGGCCCAGGAACACCTCCTGCTCCTCCTCACTGTAGGTCAGGGGGCCGAGCTTCTCGGAGAGGCCCCACTTGGTGACCATGTTGCGGGCGATCTCGGTGGCACGCTGGATGTCGTTGGAGGCGCCGGTGGTGACCCGCTCGCCACCGAAGATCAGCTCCTCGGCGATGCGCCCGCCAAAGAGGCTGGAGATCTGGCTCTCCAGGAACTCCTTGCTGTGGCTGTAGCGGTCCTCCTCCGGGAGGAACATGGTGACCCCGAGCGCCCGGCCCCGGGGGATGATGCTCACCTTGTAGACCGGATCGTGGGAGGGGACGAGGCGACCCACGATGGCATGACCGGCCTCGTGGTAGGCGGTGAGGCGCTTCTCCTCCTCGCTCATCACCAGGGAGCGGCGCTCCGTGCCCATGATGATCTTGTCCTTGGCCTTCTCGAAGTCGCTCTGCTCCACCACCCGCTTGTTGGCACGGGCCGCGAAAAGGGCCGCCTCGTTGACCAGGTTGGCGAGATCCGCCCCCGAGAAGCCCGGGGTGCCGCGGGCGATCACCGAGGCCCGCACGTCCTCGGCGGTGGGTACCTTGCGCATGTGCACCTTGAGGATCTGCTCGCGCCCGCGCACGTCCGGCAGGGGCACCACCACCTGGCGGTCGAAACGGCCGGGTCGCAGCAGAGCCGGGTCGAGCACGTCGGGGCGGTTGGTGGCGGCGATCACGATCACCCCCTCGTTGCCCTCGAACCCGTCCATCTCCACCAGGAGCTGGTTGAGGGTCTGCTCCCGCTCGTCGTGGCCGCCGCCCAGGCCCGCGCCGCGGTGACGGCCCACCGCGTCGATCTCGTCGATGAAGATGATGCAGGGGGCGTGCTTCTTGGCCTGCTCGAACATGTCGCGCACCCGGGAGGCCCCCACGCCGACGAACATCTCCACGAAGTCCGACCCCGAAATGGTGAAGAAGGGCACCTTCGCCTCCCCGGCGATGGCCCGCGCCAGCAGGGTCTTGCCAGTACCCGGGGGCCCCACCATGAGCACGCCCTTGGGGATGACGCCCCCCAGCTTCTGGAACTTGGCGGGGTCCTTGAGGAACTCCACCATCTCGCTGACCTCTTCCTTGGCCTCCTCGGCACCGGCCACGTCCGCGAAGGTGACCTTGACCTGGTCCTCGCTGAGCATCCGCGCCCGGCTCTTGCCGAAGGAGAGGGCGCCGCGCCCACCGCCCCCGCCCTGCATCTGGCGCATGAAGAAGATCCACAGCCCGATCAGCACCATCAGGGGGAACCAGTTGATCAGGATCTGCATCAGCAGGGAGGGCTTCTCGGGCGGCCCGGCGATGATCTCCACCTTGTTGTTCAGGAGATCGCCCACCAACCCGTCGTCCCCCGGGCTGTACGTGGAGAAACGCTGTCCGGACTGGGTGATGCCCTCGACGGTGCGGCCGCTGATGGTGACGCGCTTGATATGACCCCGCTTCACCTCGCCGATGAACTCGGAGTAGGACATGCTCTGGGAGCGGGGCTGGGTCGAGGTGAAGTTGTTGAAAACCGACATCAGCACGACCGCGATGACCACCCAGAGGATGAGATTTTTCGCCATGTCGCTCAAGGCACGAACCCTCGTTGGCTATCCCATCCTAATTCGACATCGCAGGGACGGGTTGATGCTCGCAAACCTACACTAGTTTGAATCCAGTGGCCACCAGATAGACCTCCCGGCTCTCCGCCCGCGAGGCCCGCGGCTTGCGGCTGGCCACCCGGCTGAAGGCGCCGCGCACCTCCCGCAGCAGCCCGTCGAAGCCCTCCCCTTGGAAGACCTTGACCACCAGGGTCCCGCCAGGGCGCAGATGCTCCCGGGCAAAGGCCAGGGCCAGCTCCGCCAGGTAGAGCGCCCGGGGCTGGTCCACCGCCCCGATGCCGCTGGTGTTGGGCGCCATGTCGGAGAGCACCAGGTCGAGGGGCTGATCGCCCAGCAGTTCTTGAAGGGCCTCGAGTGGCCCCTGGTCGCGAAAATCCCCCTGGATCAGCTCCACACCGGGGATCGGATCCAGGGGCAGCAGGTCGAGGGCCACCACCCGCCCGGCCGGACCGACCAACTCCCGCGCCACCTGGGACCAGCCGCCGGGGGCGGCACCGAGATCCACCACCCACATCCCCGGGCGCAGAAGCCGGTCTTTCTCCTGCAGCTCCAAGAGCTTAAAGGCGGCGCGCGAGCGGTAACCCTCCTGCTGGGCCCGCTTCACGTAGGGATCCTGGAAATGGCGGTCCAGCCAGTGTCGGCTGCTCTTGCTTCTGGCCATGGCGGGGCACCCGACGGGCCGGGTGGGCGGCAAAGAGGGTACGAGGGGAAGAGTGGTTAACCTAGCGGAAAGCCAAGGGCTTTTCAAAGGCCCTGGGCCAACCCCCACCACCTAGGGGTGACGGACCCCCGGGTGGGCACTGGAGGATCCTCCCCCGTCCGGTCCGCCGCTTGGAATACCGGGCTAGGGGACTCGGGTCACGGGGTCCCCAAGCGGTGCCCGGGGGCGCCCACACCCGCACGGCCCAGCCTCCACCAGGCGAGGGCTGCCAGCCCCAGGTAGAGCACGAGGGCCCCCAGCGTGGCGGGGAAATAAGTCACCAGGCGCGCCGCGAGCTCCGAGAGGCTCGGGTCCGCGAAGCGGCCGGAGAAGAGGTAGAACCCCCCGCTTGCCAGGAACTCCGACCCCAAGGCAGCGAAGAGGAGGCTGGCAGCCAGGGACCCGAGCGTCCCCTGCCCGATCCGGTAGCGCTCCCCGTTCCAGCGCCCCACCCCCCACATCAGCCCATAGGCCGGTAACAGGAGCAGGTAGGCGGGACTGATGCAGAAGGCGCTCACCCCGCCCCAGGTCACAGCGGCGAGGTCGACCAGGACCGCCTCGGCCAGGAGCGCGGGAAAAACCCAGGCCGCGCAGAGCAAAAAGCCGGCGAGGAAGAACACCGCGAGGGAGGCATCCGGGAGGGGGTGGCTGAGGCTCAACAGATGCTGGCCGCGGGCGGCCAGCATCAGGGCCGCTAGCAAGATGTAGGACGACAGATGGTCTGGCCACATGGAAGAACCCGGACAAAACTGGAAG
>CAZFHV010000186.1:0-5877 GCA_964519095.1 uncultured Chromatiaceae bacterium
ACAGACATCCAGAGCATCCTGATCATCGGCGCCGGGCCCATCGTCATCGGCCAGGCCTGCGAGTTCGACTATTCGGGGGCCCAGGCCTGCAAGGCCCTGGGGGAGGAGGGGTACCGGATCATCCTGGTCAACTCCAACCCCGCCACCATCATGACCGACCCGGACATGGCGGACGCCATCTACATCGAGCCCATCAACTGGCGCACCCTCGAGTGCATCATCGAGCGGGAGCGCCCGGACGCCCTCCTGCCCACCATGGGGGGGCAGACGGCGCTCAACTGCGCCCTGGACCTGGTGCGGGAGGGGGTGCTGGCGCGCTACGGGGTGGAGATGATCGGGGCCAGCGAGCGGGCCATCGAGAAGGCGGAGGACCGGCTCAAGTTCAAGGAGGCCATGACCGCCATCGGGCTCGAGTCCGCCAAGAGTGGCATCGCCCACTCCCTGGAGGAGGCCCTGGCAGTGCAGCGGCAGATCGCCGCCGAGACCGACAGCACGGGCTTCCCGATGATCATCCGACCCTCCTTCACCCTGGGGGGCAGTGGCGGGGGTGTGGCCTACAATCACGAGGAGTTCGTCGAGATCTGCCAACGGGGCCTCGACCTCTCCCCCACCCGGGAGCTGCTGATCGAGGAGTCGGCCCTGGGCTGGAAGGAGTTCGAGATGGAGGTGGTGCGGGACCACCAGGACAACTGCATCATCGTCTGCTCCATCGAGAACCTCGATCCCATGGGGATTCACACCGGGGACTCCATCACCGTGGCCCCCGCCCAGACCCTCACGGACAAGGAATACCAGATCATGCGCGACGCCTCCATCGCCGTGCTGCGGGAGATCGGCGTCGATACCGGGGGCTCCAACGTCCAGTTCGCCATCAACCCGGACAACGGGCGCATGCTCATCATTGAGATGAACCCGCGGGTGTCGCGCTCCTCGGCGCTCGCCTCGAAGGCCACGGGCTTCCCCATCGCCAAGGTGGCGGCTAAGCTGGCGGTGGGCTATACGCTCGATGAGCTGCGCAACGAGATCACCGGCGGGGCCACCCCGGCCTCCTTCGAGCCCTCCATCGACTACGTGGTCACCAAGGTGCCGCGCTTCGCCTTCGAGAAGTTCCGCCAGGCCACCCCTCGGCTCACCACCCAGATGAAGTCGGTGGGGGAGGTGATGGCCATCGGCCGCATCTTTCAGGAATCCCTGCAGAAGGCCCTGCGGGGTCTGGAGATCGACAAGCACGGCCTCTGCGAGGAGCTGGACCCGGCCTGCGAGGACGTGGCGGGGCTGCTGCGCCATGAGCTGCGCCAGCCCGGCCCCCAGCGCCTCTGGTACCTCGCCGACGCTATGCGCTGGGGCATGTCGCTGGAAGAGCTCAATGGGGCCACCGGCATCGACCCCTGGTTCCTGGCCCAGATCCAGGAGCTGGTGCAGATCGAGGTGGAGTTGGCCAAGGAGGGGGCCGTGGCCCTACGCGGCGAGCGTCTCTTCGCGCTCAAGCGCCAGGGCTTCTCGGACGCGCGCCTGGCCCGGCTGACGGGCCTGACCGAGGCGGAGGTGCGGGAACGGCGCTGGGCGGCGGGGGTCCGGCCCGTCTACAAGCGGGTGGACACCTGCGCGGCCGAGTTCGCCTCCTCCACCGCCTACCTCTACTCCACCTACGAGGAGGAGTGCGAGGCGGAGCCCTCGGCGCGGCGCAAGATCATGGTGCTCGGGGGTGGGCCCAACCGCATCGGACAGGGGATCGAGTTCGACTACTGCTGTGTGCACGCGGCCTTCGCCATGCGTGAGGACGGCTACGAGACCCTCATGGTCAACTGCAATCCCGAGACCGTCTCCACCGACTACGACACCTCGGATCGGCTCTACTTCGAGCCCCTCACCCTGGAGGACGTGCTCGAGATCATCCACAAGGAGCAGCCCTTCGGGGTGATCGTGCAGTACGGGGGTCAGACCCCGCTGAAGCTGGCCCGTGCCCTGGGGGCGGCGGGGGCGCCCATCATCGGCACCACCCCGGATTCCATCGACCTGGCCGAGGACCGGGAGCGCTTCCAGCAGCTCATCCAGGCCCTGGGGCTACGGCAGCCCCCTAATGCCACCGCCCGCAGCACGGAGGAGGCGGTGCGTCTGGCGGAGGCCATCGGCTACCCACTAGTAGTACGGCCCTCCTACGTGCTGGGCGGGCGGGCCATGGAGATCGTCTACAACCGCTCCGAGCTCGGCCGCTACATGCGCGATGCGGTTCGGGTGTCCAACGAGTCGCCGGTGCTCCTGGACCGCTTCCTGGATGACGCCATCGAGGTGGACGTGGACGCCATCTGTGACGGCACCGATGTGCTGATCGGCGGCATCATGGAGCACATCGAGCAGGCCGGGGTGCATTCAGGGGATTCCGCCTGCTCGCTGCCGCCCTACACCCTCTCGGAGGCGATCCAGGACCAGATGCGCGAGCAGATGGGGGCCATGGCCCGGGCCCTGAACGTGGTGGGGCTGATGAACGCCCAGTTCGCCATCAAGGACGACCAGGTCTACATCCTGGAGGTGAATCCTCGGGCCTCCCGCACCGTCCCCTTCGTCTCCAAGGCCATCGGCGTGCCCCTGGCCAAGGTGGCGGCCCGCTGCATGGTCGGCACCCGCCTCGCGGAGCAAGGCCTCACCCAGGAGCGGCGGCCCAGGTACCATTTCGTCAAAGAGGCCGTGTTCCCCTTCATCAAGTTCCCGGGGGTGGACACAGTGCTGGGGCCCGAGATGAAGTCCACCGGCGAGGTGATGGGCGTAGGAGAGAGCTTCGGCGAGGCCTACGCCAAGGCCCAGGCCGGGGCCGGCAATACCCTGCCGCGTCTGGGCAAGGCCCTGCTCAGCGTGCGCGACGCCGACAAGGGACGGGCGATCGCGGTGGCGCGGGACTTGCTAGAGCTGGGGTTCCAGCTCTATGGCACCCACGGTACCGCGGCGGCGATACGAGCAGCAGGGATCCCCTGCACCGGGGTCAACAAGGTCTACGAGGGCCGTCCCCACGTGGTGGACATGATCAAGAACAACGAGGTGAGCTTCATCGTCAACACCACCGAGGGGGCCCAGGCCATCGCCGACTCCGCTGCGATCCGCCGCGCCGCCCTCCAGTACAAGGTGAGCTATACCACCACCATCGCCGGGGCCGAGGCCACCTGCCTCGCCCTCAAGCAGCCCGACACCCTCAACGTGAGTCGGCTGCGGGATCTACACTGAAAGGGCCTGCCCGGAAGGTAACGAGGAGTGAGAGGTAACCCCATGACCAAAGTCCCCCTCACCGCGAAGGGTGCCGAGAAGCTGCGCGAGGAGCTCGATCGCCTCAAGCGCGAGGAACGCCCCCGCATCATCAAGGCCATCGCCGAGGCCCGCGCCCACGGGGACCTGCGGGAGAACGCCGAGTACCACGCGGCCCGGGAGCAGCAGGGCTTCGTGGAGGGGCGGATCAAGGAGCTGGAGTACAAGCTCTCCCACGCCCGCATCATCGACGTCACCGCGGTCAACGCCAACGGCAAGGTGGTATTCGGCGCCACAGTGGGGGTGCTGGAGGTGGACACCGACGAGGAGCACAGCTTTCAGATCGTCGGCGACGACGAGGCAGACAGCAAGAGCGGCCTGATCTCGGTCAACTCCCCCATCGCCCGGGCCCTGATCGGCAAGCAGGAGGGCGACGTGGCCCAGGTACAGACCCCCGCGGGGGTGCGGGAGTTCGAGATCGTGGCGGTGAAGTACGGCTAGGACGCGCCGGCCGCCGCGTCCGCGATCCGCTCAGCCCCGCGGCAGGACCAGGGGCTGCTTCTTCTTCGGATTGGGGCGGTAGAGCACCGCCACATGCCCGATGCGCTGCACCAGCTCGGCGGCGGAGCCCTTGCAGAGCCGCTCCACCATCTCGTCGCGCAGGGTCCGGTTCCCGGCGCTGAGCTTCACCTTGATGAGCTCGTGGGCGGTGAGGGCCTGGTCGGTCTCCGCCAGCACCCCCTCGCTGAGCCCCCCCTGCCCCACCATCACCACCGGGTTGAGGGCGTGGCCGAGACTGCGCAGGTAACGCCGCTGGCTGTCGCTGATGGGCACGGCCCCTGATCTCCTCGACTGACGGGGGCCGGATTGTAGCGGCTCCTACCAGGGCAGCATAGCGGGGGGCGGTGCCGGGTGCACAAACGGGGCGGCGGTTGGCGGTAGAATGCGCGGCACCTCATCGGCGGAAGGGTCACCTGGAGCCATGTTCCAGCTCGACCGAAAATCGTTGCGCTTGGGTCTGTGCCTGTTGCTGCTGTCTCCTGCCCTGGTCCAGGCCGCCGACCGGGTGCGGGTGACCCTGGAGGGACTTGAGGGGGATGAGAAGAAGAACGCCCTCGCGCTGATGGACATCGAGCAGCGGGCGGATGAGGACCTGAGCGATTTCCTGATCCAGCGCCTGCACCGGCGCGCCCCCGAGCAGATCCAGCGGGCCCTGCAGCCCTTCGGCTATTATCAGGTGAAGGTGAAAGCGGAGCTCAAGGCCCCCGCCGCGGCGGGGGACCCCTGGGAGGCGAGCTATCAGGTGGAGCGGGGCGAGCCCGTCAGGCTCGACGCCGTGGACTACGCGGTGATCGGACCGGGTAAGGACGACGAGGGCATTCCCAAGACCTTCTCCATGGCCCCCGGGGACCGGCTGGTCCACGCCGAGTTCGACGAGGGGGTGCGCAAGCTCTCCGACGCCGCCGCCCAGAACGGCTACCTGGATGCCACGATCGACCCCCATCGGGTGGTAGTGGACCCCGAGCGCAACCAGGCCCAGGCTGAGATCAAGCTGGCCACCGGCCCCCAATACTACCTGGGCAAGGTGACCTTCAAGCAGGACCTACTCGCGGATGGTTTCTTGCAGCGCTACGTGCGCTTCCAGCCGGGCGAGGTCTACGACCCCGGAAAGCTTCTGAATCTGCAGGCCAGCCTGCTGGCCTCCGAATATTACGACCAGGTGGAGATCGTGCCGCGCAAGGAGGAGGCGCAGGACAACGTCATCCCCCTCGACGTGGTCGCCAGTCCCAACAAGCCCAACAAGTATCGCATCGGCGCCGGCTATGCCACCGACACCGGCCCCAGGCTCCGCTTCGACTGGACCCGTCGCTATGTGGGAACCTGGGGCCACCGGATGAACGCCGAGCTCAACGTCTCCCCGGCCATCTCCTACCTGCGCGGCGAGTACCGCATCCCCCTGGAGAAGCCCACCCAGGACCTGCTGTTCCTGCGCCCCAATATCGAGCACTACGACACCGCGACCAACAAGGGGACCATCGCCGAGTTCGCGGTGGGCCACTCGACCGTGCTGGGCCATGGCTGGCGGCGCATCCTGGGCCTGAGCTATCGCTATGAGAACTACACGGACGCCGAAGGCACCAACCACGGGACCGAGTTGACCCCAAACCTGTCCTTCTCCAAGACGGTGACCGACGACCCCGTGGTCACACGCAACGGCTACCGCATCCAGGCCAGCCTGCTGGGCGCCGTAGAAGGGGTCCTCTCCTCCAGCTCCTTCCTGAGCGCCCAGGTGCTCGCCAAGTGGATCAAGAGCTTTGGCGAGGATCTCCGGCTGATCACCCGCGCCAACCTGGGCGCCACCCTGGCCAAGAGCGTTCTCGACCTCTCGGCGAGTCGCCGCTTCTATGCCGGCGGCGACAACAGCATCCGCGGCTGGGGCCTCGACGCCTTGGGCCCCAATGACGCCGACGACAAGACCGTGGGTGGCCGCTATCTGGGTGTGGGTAGCCTGGAGCTGGAGCAGCGGATCTACGGCGACTGGGGGGCGGCCATCTTCTACGACTTCGGCAATGCCTTCGACCCCGACTATCCTGTAGGACGACAGATGGTCTGGCCACATGGAAGAACCCGGACAAAACTGGA
>CAZFHV010000187.1:0-5796 GCA_964519095.1 uncultured Chromatiaceae bacterium
AAGTGGCCCGCGACCAGATGGTGGGCCCCTGGCAGGTGCCGGTGGCGGACCTGGCCGTCACCCTCACCGACTATGAGGGCACCACCGGTGAGGCCATGGCCCTGGGGGAGCGCACCCCCCTGGCCCTCATCGACGCCCCCGCGGCCGGGCGCATGGCCATCGGCGAGGCCGTCACCAATCTCTGTGCCGCGGCCATCGGCGCCCTCGGCGACATCAAGCTCTCCGCCAACTGGATGGCCGCCGCTGGTCACCCCGGCGAGGACGCCAGGCTCTACGACACGGTGCGGGCCGTAGCCCTGGAGCTCTGCCCGGCGCTGGGCATCGCCATCCCCGTGGGCAAGGACTCCATGAGCATGCAGACGGTGTGGCACCAGCCCACGCCCGGGGTGGCCGCCCCCGGGGCGCGCAGGGAGATGACCGCCCCACTCTCGCTCATCATCTCCGCCTTCGCCCCCGTGACCGATGCGCGCCGCACCCTGACCCCCCAGCTCCGCCTTGACCAGGGGGACACCGACCTGCTGCTGATCGATCTGGGCAAGGGGCGCAACCGCCTCGGCGGCTCCTGCCTGGCCCAGGTCACCGGACAGCTTGGGCGTGAGGTCCCGGACCTGGACGACCCCGAGACCCTGCAGCGCTTCTTCCGCGCCATCCAGGAGCTCAATCGCGCGGGGCTCGTGCTCGCCTATCACGACCGCTCCGACGGGGGACTCTTCGTCACCCTCTGCGAGATGGCCTTCGCCGGACACTGCGGCCTCCAGGTGGAGATCGGGGGGCTGGGCGACGGGGACCTCCCCGGGCTGTTCAGCGAAGAGTTGGGGGCGGTGATCCAGGTACGGCACAGGGAGGTGGACGAGGTCTTGCAGATCCTCGACGCCCAGGGGCTCGGCCACCACAGCCACCTCATCGGCACCCTGGCCGACGACGACCAGATCCGCTTCACCCGCGGGTCCCGCACCCTCCTCACCACCTCACGGGTGGCGCTGCAACGGACCTGGTCCGAGACCAGCTACCGCATACAGAGCCTTCGGGACAACCTGGACTGCGCCCAGGAGGAGTACGACCGCATCCTGGAGACGACGGACCCGGGGCTGAATGTCGTCCTCAGCTTCGATCCCGAAGCGGACAGCGTCGCCCCCTACATCGAGCGGGGCGCCCGACCGCGGCTGGCGGTCCTCCGGGAGCAGGGGGTGAATGGTCAGATCGAGATGGCGGCCGCCTTCCATCGGGCGGGCTTCGCCTGCGTGGACGTGCACATGTCCGACCTGCTCGAGGGTCGGGTGGACCTCGCCGACTTCAAGGGCCTGGTCGCCTGCGGCGGCTTTTCCTATGGCGACGTGCTCGGCGCCGGCGAGGGCTGGGCCAAGTCGATCCTCTTCCATCCCCGTGCCCGGGCGGCGTTCCAGGACTTCTTCGCCCGCCCCGACCGCTTTGCCCTCGGGGTCTGCAATGGCTGCCAGATGCTCTCCAACCTCCGGGAGCTGATCCCGGGAACCGAGCACTGGCCCCACTTCGTGCGCAACCGCTCCGAGCAGTTCGAGGCGCGACTCTCCCTGGTGGAAGTGCTCCCCTCCCCCTCCATCCTCTTGCGGGACATGGCCGGCTCGCGGCTCCCCATCGCGGTGGCCCACGGCGAGGGACGGGCCGAGTTTCGCGACGCCGCGCACCTGGCCCAGGCACAGACCCAGGTGGCCCTGCGCTTCGTGGAGAACGACGGCCGGGTTGCCCAGCGCTACCCCGCCAACCCCAACGGCTCACCGGCTGGGATCACTGGGCTCACCAACCGCGACGGCCGCATCACCATCCTGATGCCCCACCCCGAGCGGGTCTTCCGCGCCCTGCAGCACTCCTGGCGTCCCGATGGGTGGGAGGAGGATGGCCCCTGGATGCGCCTGTTTCGCAACGCCCGATCGTGGGTGGACTGACATACCCGTCACACAGGGATCTTCCGCCGCGATGCACGCCCCGTCGGGTTGGGGTGTCTGTTGCGCTTGGACGCAATGCGCGCACCTCGCTTACCACGAGAACCCTGCGTGACGGGTATAGCCGGAGCGATCCCACCGAGGCAGATTGATCCTTTCAGGAGCACCCCGACCAAGCGGGGAAGCTCGGTCACCCCCACCTACGGCCAAAAGGGCGTTTCTTCCGCCACCGCCGGTTCTCCAGTCTGAGTGTGCCTCCCCACTCTTGGGGCAGAGGCGTCTCTCTTACAAGAGTATCAGAAAAGTCTTACGGCCTTTTTAGCGATCCGCTGACTGATCCCGCAACCCCGCCCTGGTTTACTTACAGCCAGGTAGAGGACATCGGAGATCCGGATCATGACCAAGACGCACTTCGCCTTCCGCGCACGGGGTTTCAGCCTGGTAGAGCTCGTGAGCACCCTGGCGGTCGGCACCGCCCTGGCCACCACCGCCATACCGACCTTCGATGGCCTGGTAGCCAAGACCCGGATGTCGGCTGAGGTCAACGACCTCATCAGTCACCTCTACCTCGCCCGCAGCGAAGCCGTGAAACGCTTCGCACCGGCCGTGCTGTGCCCGAGCGCCAATGGCTCCGACTGCCTCGACGATCCTGAGTGGCATCGCGGTTACATCCTGTTCGCGGACGCCAACAACAACGGCGAGCGTGACGAGGACGAGGAGCTGCTAAAGGTGCGCCAAGGCGAGAGCACCCGCCTCACCGCCCTATCGTCGATCTACCGTAAGCGGATCAGTTATCGTCCGAACGGCATGGCGGGCGGCACCAACCTGACAGTGACCTTCTGCGACGCCCGTAACGCCACCCCACCCAAGGCGGTCATCGTCTCCAATACGGGACGTCCCAGGGTCTCGGACACCAAGCCCGACGGCAGCGCCCTGACCTGCAGTTGAGTCCGGTCGGTTGGCACTCGACGGCCAGCGCCTCGGATAAGCACGGACTCCGCAAACCGGAACAGTACCCCCCGCTCACTGAACGGCATCCCAAAAGCATGGGACTACCGCGCAGTTACCGATACCCTCTCGCGCAAGGCATCCGTGGACCGGCGACGGCACAGTCGCCCGCCGCCTTGGCCGCTCGGCGCCCACAGCCACCCACCCGGCCCCAAAGTCGGTTGTACCCCTCTGGTCGATCCCCTAGAATCGCCCTGCGTCTATCCTTACCGCCCCACTCGCGGTGACCAGCGAGCTTAGTAGTCCCAAATGCTGGCGTAGCTCAGCCGGTAGAGCAGCTGATTTGTAATCAGCAGGTCGCGGGTTCGAATCCCTCCGCCAGCTCCATAAATTCAAAGATTTACGGTAATAGATCCGCCTCTCTAGCCCTCCGTGGCGCACTGTTGGCACACTGGCGCACAACAACCCACCGCAAGGCGCACCCCAAGTGCGCCATGACCACCCCGGCAACGCCCCGAGAGCACCCCGCGAAGGCCTGGAAAACGTGACCTGGAGCACGTTCGCGAAGGCTGCTTTTTTGTGGATGCGCCGCCAGTGCGCCGTGCGTTCGTGGCGCACTGGGAATCTATAGCTAGATCATGATGTTTGGCATTGCACGCATAGGATGGTGAGTCCTATGTTGCCATTTTTGGTTGCTTGCAGTAGGCTTTAGCCTGTAGTTTGAAACGGCCCCCGGAGCGGTTGCGACCCGCCCCGAGGCCCTGACCAAAGCCCGACCTGAGAAGGACGTCAAGCATGGCTACCATCACCTTACGCCCCCAGGCGGACGGTTCCAAGTCCTATCGCGTCGAGATCCGGCTGAAAGGCCACCCGCGCCAGCAGGCCACGTTCGAGCGCCTCACCGATGCCCGCCGATGGGCACATGCGACCGAGTCCGCTATCCGCGAAGGTCGTCACTTCGCCACCAGCGAGACAAAGCGGCACACCCTGGCCGACCTGATCGAGCGATACACGCGGGAGGTCCTGCCCACCAAGAAACCCAAGACACAGGGACCGCAGGTAGCGCAGTTGGCGTGGTGGAAGGCCCAGATCGGGGAGCGCACCTTAGCCGACATCACCCCGGCCCTGGTGGCGAAGTACCGCGACAAGCTGGCCGCCCAGACTACCCCCAGGGGAGCGACCACCAGCCCCGCAACTGTGGTGCGGTACCTCGCTGTCATCTCTCATGCATTCACCATCGCCATGAGGGAGTGGCAGTGGGTGGAGTCCAACCCGCTGACCAAGGTCAGCAAACCCCGCGAGCCCCGAGGTCGAGTGCGGTTCCTGAGCGACCAGGAGCGGGAGGCCCTGTTGACCGCCTGCAAGGCCAGCAGGAGCCCCGATCTGTATCCCGCTGTGCTACTAGCCCTGTCCACTGGAGCCCGCGCACAAGAGCTTCTGGGTGCCCGCTGGCCCCAGGTAGACCTGGCCCGCCGGGTTCTTGTCCTACATGACACCAAGAACGGCGAACGCCGCGTCCTACCCCTCGCTGGCCCCGCCCTGGAGCTGCTGCGTGAGCGATCCAAGGTCCGGCGCATTGATACCGACCTGATCTTTCCAGGCCGCTTGCACCCCGACCGCCCAGTTGATCTCCGCACCCCCTTCGAGAACGCGCTAAAGGCTGCCGCAATCGAGGATTTCCGCTGGCACGACCTTCGCCACACCGCTGCTTCCTACCTCGCCATGAACGGAGCGAGCCTCGCCGAAATCGCCGAAATCCTGGGGCACAAGACCTTGGCGATGGTGAAGCGGTATGAGCACCTATCCGAGGCGCGCACAGCCGCCGTGATTGAGAGGATGAACACCTGCTTCTTGGGCTGATCGGTGGCCTCGACACTTAAGGATGATGTTCGCGAGGCAGCTCGCATTGGTGGCCGCGCAAACAGCTTCGACTTGTTGCGCATGGCTATTGCGATATTAGAAGGAACGATCCCACCATACCCCGCACTCGCTGAGTGGTTCACGCGAGCTGTGAACGACATCGGCAGCGGCAAAACAGCCGACTAAGCATTCGGGGTCAAGCGGAAGCAAGGGCCGCACGACCCAATCAACACCGGCATGGTGAACACGGACCGCGACGCGGAAATCTGCCGCCTGGTAGTAGATCGACCACGCAAGGATGGCTATCCCACGTCAGCGAATACCCGGCGCGAGTCGTGTTTTGATGTGGTGGCCCAGCAGATGGGGCTGCCGGAAAAACCGTCCGCCTCGTTTACTACGACTGGGCGATGGTCGAGCGCATCGCCGACCCCGAGATTCCCGGCAAAAACGGGTTATAGAGGCCCATTACGAGTCCTGCGCTTAACGTCATCCTAAAGCTCCATAAGGCCGCCGCAGACCGCGGCGACCGACAACGTGGAGCGCACGATGACAGAAAACGTCCTTCTGACCGTTAAGCAGTTTGCCGCCAGCCAACCAGCCCTTAGTGACTCGGGCGTTCGCTGGGCGGTTTTCAATCAGGACTTCAACGGGCTCTCAAAATCCGGCGCCATCATTCGCGCTGGCACACGGGTCCTTATTGACCCGACTCTCTATTTGACCTGGCTACAGACAAATCCGAAGCTCTCGCCCCCAGGAATCAAGCCGAGACGCCCGCGACCGGTTCCTATTTTGGACGTGCGTTAGATGGCCGCCGAGGTGCTGCTTGGCCGTCTGGATGGCGTGCGCAAAACCGGCGATGGCCGATGGCTCGCTCGATGCCCCGGCCACGATGACCGTGGGCCCTCGCTTTCAATTCGCGAGTTGGGCGATGGGCGAGTGCTGATCCACGACTTCGCCGGATGTAAAACACTGGAAATCTTGTCGGCGGTTGGTCTTAGACTCCGTGACCTGTTTCCCCAGGGCAAACGCATCAGAAAATTACGATAAACTACTAGAAAGGACATGATAT
>CAZFHV010000188.1:0-3009 GCA_964519095.1 uncultured Chromatiaceae bacterium
CTACGGCTACGCGGGGGGCGTCGCACTCGCTTCCGCTTCCTGTGCTCCTTCCCGGCGCAACCCTTCCATCCTTAGATTCATTCAACATTTCACGGCTCCTTCTTCAGACACGATTTAACCCCAAATTCGTGTCCAGAAAAATCGGGGCCGGGGCAGCATGCAGCGCTTCGCTGCGTGCAATAACATCTTCTACATTCGCGATGGGAAGATCCTTCGCTACACCCAGATCGGTACCGGTGGCGCGCATTGCTACACGACGGAGGAATTGCAGCCCCAGTTTCGCGGCCCAGCCAACCTTCGGTAGCTATGGTGATTCCGCTGCGGCCTAACCCTTCGTTGCACCCAAAAAGGGTCAGGCTCGAAATATTGCGTGATTGTAAGACCTGACCCTCGGCTCTCTCACCGATCACCACGCCATCCCCACGAGCGGCGCTGCCTCCGGTGGGCGCTGCAGCGCAGCGTTCGGCCTGATGGTCAAAATACCTTCGAGAATCGCCTTAGCCGGCGGACCACTTCCCGGTGTGGGCGGTCGGCTCGGGAGGTGGGAATTGAACCCGAAGGGCGGGTTGACGCCCGCCCGCTGACCTCGGCATATTTGAGGAATCTGGGGAGAGGAGGTTTATGTTTCCTATATTTTAGGGTTCTGCGTTCGTCACGGGCGTTGTCGCCCGCACCCACTTGAAGGAGTCGGGACATGAAAAGCGTTATCTCGCAGCGCGGAGGGGTTTGCGGTTCGCAACTCGCGGTACTCGCCGCGTCACTGTTTGCATTCGCCAGTTTCCCAGCCGCCGCTCAGGGCGACAATGAGGCGAAATTCTGCACAGGCAAGGACTCCACCGGCAGTTGTTTCACGGTCCGGAAGGGCGGTGGAAGCACGGACTTGTCGAAGAGAAACATGGACAACTCGATATCGTCCGTGAGTGTCGGTAAGACCGTGGCCGTGATCGCGTTTGACAGTACGAATCGGACGGGTGCTTGCGTGCGCTTCGAAGGCAGTTCCGGGGGCGGTTCCGGGTCTTACGCGAATCTTGACAATTACCAGATGAACGACGGCCTGTCCTCGAACGATTGCATCACTTCGTACCAAGTCGGCCCAACCACATACCGATGTCGATAGGGTCGCTGGCCGCTTGTCGTCGGGCGCCCGAGCCAAGGGCGTGACGCCGGTCAGGCAAACCGAGGCGCCTGACAGGCGGGTGCTTTGGCGTGGATCTGCAATGGCCAGTCAACGACTGCGGCGGAGGTGCGCGCGCACGGTGGATCGCGCATGCAGCCACAGCCGATGACGACAGCCGAGAGTCGGGGGCGGGGGGAGGGACAGACCGCGACGCTGCGTGGGTTTCATCGCCGTCTCGCGCGGGTGCGCTCCCCCAAACCGGCATCCGGTCTGCCGTCCCTTCCGCCGCCTCAGAAACTCGCCGACAGGTTGACGACGGCGAAGCGGCCGGCGCCGGACCTCTCGGCGTGCCCGTCGAAGACGGCATAGCCGAAGGTAGCCGACTCGTTGCTCAGACCGGGTAGGTGGCATTCGGCAACCCGCTCCTGGCCACGGGCGCAGCGCATCCGCAAGCCAGTGCGCCAGGTGTTGCGGCGGAATTCGGCGGCCAGGGTGAGGCGCAACGAGGGGACTGGGAAGTACTTGTCCTGGACCTGGATCAGGGTCAGGCGGAACTTGTTGACCAGTACCTTGTTGAGGTTCTCGCTCTGACGGCCGGAGACGTCGCTGCGGCAGCGGGCCTGAAAGAGGTCGTAGTCGGAGGCGGCGCCGACCGCCTCCACCAGGAGCTGTTGGGTGGATTCATCGAGGGGATCTGCCGCCCGGGCGTCGGCAGCGGTGAGCAGGCCCAGAATCACCATCAGCGGGACGAGAGGATGGCGCACCCGGGTCGGATCCCGGCCCAGGGAGGTGCACCGCGGGCCCCCGTCTGGACACATCCTACCATGGGGGTCCCGGGTAGGACCGGTGGGCGGCTGGCCGCACCTGGCCCAGGGCGCCATTCAGAGCTCCGCAGAGGCAAAGTCCGCCAGCCGCGAGCGCTCCCCCCGCACCAGGGTGATGTGGCCGCTGTGGCCCCAGGGCTTGAAGCGATCCACCACATAGGTGAGGCCCGAGGTGGTCTCCGTGAGGTAGGGGGTATCGATCTGGGCGATGTTGCCGAGGCAGACCAGCTTGGTACCGGGGCCGGCGCGGGTGATGAGGGTCTTCATCTGCTTGGGGGTGAGGTTCTGGGCCTCGTCCAGGATGATCAGCTTGTTGAGGAAGGTGCGCCCGCGCATGAAGTTGAGGGAGTGGATGCGGATGCGGCTGCGCAAGAGATCGTTGGTGGCGGCGCGTCCCCATCCGCCCCCTTCGGGTTGGGCCAGCACCTCCAGATTGTCCATGAGTGCCCCCATCCAGGGGGTCATCTTCTCCTCCTCGGTGCCGGGCAGGAAGCCGATGTCCTCCCCCACCGGCACCGTGACCCGTGTCATGACGATCTCCCGGTAGCGGTTGTGGTCCAGCACCTGGGTGAGGCCGGCGGCGAGGGTGAGCAGGGTCTTGCCGGTGCCCGCCGCGCCCACCAGGGAGACGAAGTCGAGCTCCGGGTCCATCAAGAGGTTGAGGGCGAAATTCTGCTCCCGGTTGCGGGCCTGGATGCCCCAGACGCCGTGGCGGGGGCTGCTGTAGTCCATCACTCGCTCGAGAAGGGCGCTGTCGGGGGTCGGCTTGGTGCGCAGGATGAGATCCAGGCCCGGGTCCCCCTCCAAGTAGAGGCACTGGTTGGGGTACCAGCCGAGCACCTCCGGCCCGCTGACCCGGTAGCGGGTCCGCCCCGTCTCCCCCTTGCCGTCGAGCTTCTTGGAATGGGCCTGCCAGAAGTGGGGATCGAGCCGGCCGAGGCCACTGTAGAGCAGGGTGGCATCATCCAGCACCCGATCGCTGGTGTAGTCCTCGGCGGGGATGCCGAGCACCGCCGCCTTGATGCGCAGGTTGATGTCCTTGGAGACCAGCACGACCCTTCGGTCCGG
>CAZFHV010000188.1:3019-5788 GCA_964519095.1 uncultured Chromatiaceae bacterium
GAAACTCCCCGGCCAGGGCCAGGCAGGTGGCGAGGATTTGGTGGTCCGCGCTGTTGGCGGGCAGGGCCTCGGGTAGGGAGAGCGCCGGCTGGCGGGTCTGGAAATAGATCCGGCCCTTGGCCGTCTCCCCGGCCACCTCCTCCACCAGGGGGCTTTGCAGCGGCAGTCCCGCGTCGATCTCCACCTTGGCGGCGCCACCGACGAGGTCATCGAGGAAGCGGCTCACCTGGCGGACGTTGCGCGCCACCTCCGAGAGCCCCTTCTTGCCCGCATCCAGCTCCTCCAGCACCACCAGGGGAAGGAAGAGGTCGTGCTCCTGGAAGCGAAACAGGGCGGTGGGGTCGTGCACCAGCACGTTGGTGTCGAGCACGAACAGGCAGTGGTCGGGGTGCCGGCGGCTCATGGGGTTTGGGATCGGCGCGGCGCTGCCCGGCGCCAAGAGGGATGGAGCGGGGGCCAGCTACCCCGAGGCGAGGGAGCGCACCGCAGCCAGCACCGCCGCCACGTGGCCCTTAAGGCTCACCTTGCGCCAGTCGCGGCGCAGGATGCCGGCGGCGTCGATGAGGAAGGTGCTGCGCTCGATGCCGCGCACCTGCTTGCCATACAGATTCTTGAGGCGGATGACGTCGAAGGCCTGGCAGAGGGCCTCATCGGTGTCGGCCACCAGCTCGAAGGGGAAGCCTTGTTTGGCCTTGAAGCCCTCCTGGGCCTTGAGGCCGTCGCGGGAGGCCCCGAGGATGTCCGCCCCGGCGGCCTGAAAATCCCCGTAGGCGTCGCGGAAAGCCTGGCCCTCCTGGGTGCAGCCGGGGGTGCTGGCCTTGGGGTAGAAGTAGAGCACCAGGGCCCGGCCGCGTAGGTCAGGCAGATTCAGGTGCCGGCCGCCCGTGAGATTGAGGGGCAGGTCCGGGACGGGCTCATTGAGGGTGACAGCCATGGGGTCGATCCTCCCCGCAGACCCGCTCAGCCCTTGATGGGCTCGAGCACGGCATCCAGGTTGAGGGCATCGCAGTAATCCATGAACTCCTCGCGCAGGGCCGCGATGTGCAGGTCCGCCGGGATGCCCACGGTCATGTGCACGGAGAACATGGGCGTGCCCGTGTGGGGGGCCGCGTAGGAGGCGGTGCTCATGTCCTCGATGTTGATCTTGCGCTCGGCGAAGAAGCCCGCCAGGTTATGGACGATACCCGGATGGTCCATGGAGACCACGTCCACCGCGTAGGGCAGGAGATTGCCCTGGGAGCGGCGCGGTCCGGTGCGCTTGGAGACGATGGTCATGCCGAGCTGGTGCTCTAGCTCCGGCAGGGCGTGCTCGATCTTGGCCAGGGTGTTCCACTTGCCCTCCACCAGGAGGATGGCGGCGAACTCCCCCCCGAGCACCGTCATGCGGCTGTCCTCGATGTTGCAGCCGTGGTCCAGGATCAGCTTGGAGAGGCGGCTGACGATGCCCGGCTGGTCCGCTCCAACGGCGGAGATCACGAGATAGGTCTTCTGCGGAGTCATGGCCTGTCTGCACCCACCGGCTGGCGTCCCGAATGCCAGTGTACCATGGGGGATTGCCCCCGGAGACGGCCGCCGTTCAGGCGAGCACCACCGCCCGCAACCGAGCCGCCGCATCCTCCGGGCTCAGGGTGCTGACGAACAGCCCCGAGCCCAGCTCGAAGCCGGTGGGGATGCTGGTGCGCGGGCAGATCTCCAGGTGCCAGTGGAAGCTCTCCCCGTGCTCGGCGTAGGCAGGCCCCCGCGGCAGGGCATGGAGGAAGAAGTTGTACTGAGCCCCGCCGATCACCGCATCCAGCCGGGCCATGGTGCGCCGCAGCACCCGGGCGAAGTCCGCGAGGGCCTCCGGCGAGGTCTGGAGGAAGTCCGCCTGGTGGCGCAGGGGCAGGATGTGGACCTCCCACTCGAAACGGCTGGCGAAGGGCTTGATGGCCAAGAACTGCTCGCCCCGCTCCACCAGGTACTGGCCCACCGCGACGCGCCGGCGTACCGCCCCGGATTCCCGGTCGTAGATGGTCGCCTCGAAGCTGAGGGCCTCGTCGATCAGGGAGCAGAACACGCATTGGGCCTGCTTCAGGAAATAGGCCCGGCTGTGGGTGAGCTCGTTTTGCAGGTTCTCGGGCACCACGGGGAGTGCGATGAGCTGGGTGTGGGTGTGGGCGATACTGGCCCCCGCCGCCCGGCCGAAGTTCTTGAACAGGAGCAGGTAGCGCAGCCGCGGGTCGGCGGCGTAGAGCTCCCCCATGCGGCTCTGGACGAGTGCGAACAGCTGGGTGAGGTGGGAGGCACTCATCTCATGGAGGGCGATCCCGTGGTGGGGGTGGTCGATCACCACCTCGTGACGACCATAGCCGTCGATCACCTGCTGCAGCCCGAAGGCCAGGTTGGCCTGGGGGCGGTCATCCCCCAGCACCGGGTAGAGGTTCTCGACGATGCGCACCTCCCAGGGTCCCGTTTGTGGATGGACCCGCAGGGTGGGCGGGGTGCGGTCCTCGTTGCCGCGGCAGAAGGGGCAGGTCTCCACTTGGGCTCGGGTATCCCGCGCGACCCGCTCCTCCGCCTCCCGGGGTCGCATGCCACGGGCGGTGGCCACCAGCACCGACTCGGTGGGCACGATGGGGTTGATACGGATCTCGCGGGTGGCATGCGGGGCGTCCGACATGGGCTTCTCCGGGGGGACCGAGCCAAGGGTAGACCAGCATCCTGGGCCCTCGCGTGGCCGTCGCCAATGCGCACCGGCCTTGTCAGCCCAGCTAACCCAAAGATAATATG
>CAZFHV010000189.1:0-5786 GCA_964519095.1 uncultured Chromatiaceae bacterium
CTTCCTGGATCAGGTCGAGGAACTGCAGGCCGCGGTTGGTGTACTTCTTGGCGATGGAGATCACCAGGCGCAGGTTGGCCTCGACCATCTCCTTCTTGGCGCGGCGGGCCTTGGCCTCGCCGATGGACATCTTGCGGTTGATCTCCTTGATCTCGGCGATGGAGATGTGGTTCTCCCGCTCGATGTCGTGGAGCTTCTTCTGGGCGCGGCGGATCTCCGGCAGCTGGACTTCCAGGGCCGCGGCGAAGGGCCGTCCCGAGGCGATCTGCTGATCGATCCAGGCGGGGTTGGTCTCGTTGTCGGGGAACGACTCGATGAAGAGGCTCCGCGGCATGCGGGCCTGCTCCACGCACAGGGCCGTCACGTTGCGCTCCTGGAAGCGGATGCGCTCGATGGTGGTGCGCAGCACCTGGGTGAGCTCGGTAAACACGCCCGGCACCAGCTTGAGCTCCAGGAAGGCAGCGGAGACCCCCTTCATCGCCTTGCGCGTGGGCTTGGCATCCCCCCCGCGGGTGTCGTGCTTTTCAAGCCAGCTGGCGTAGAGGTCGGCGAGGGCGCCGAGGCGCCGCGCGGTCTCCTCGGGGTCTGGGCCCGTATCCACCGCCGGGGTGGCCGCATCCTCGTCGTCTTCGGTGGCGACGACCTCCTCGGTCTTGTTCACCGGGGTGGCGATCAGATCCGGCTCGTTGGGATCGATGAAGCCGCAGATCATGTCGGTGAGGCGGATCTCCTCCCGCTGGACCCGCTCGTAGATGGCGAGCAGCCGCTCGATTGCGAGGGGATAGACCGAGAGGGCAGCGAGCACCTGGTTGAGGCCGTCCTCGATGCGCTTGGCGATCTGCAGCTCCCCTTCGCGCGTGAGTAGCTCCACCGTGCCCATCTCACGCATGTACATGCGCACCGGATCGGTGGTGCGGCCGAAGTCCCCATCCACGCTCGCAAGGGCGGCGGCAGCGGCCTCCTCGGCGTCCTCGTCGTCGCTGACGATGGCATCGCTGAGGGTCTGGTCGATCAGGTCCGGGGCGGTCTCGTGCACCATGATCCCCATGTCGTTGATCATGCGTACGATGTCTTCGATCTGGTCGGGCTCGACGATGCCGGGCGGCAGGTGATCGTTGACCTCCGCGTAGGTGAGGAAGCCCTGATCTTTGCCCTTGGCAATGAGCTGCTTGAGCTGGGACTGATTCTGTTCTTGATCCATGATGCGGCGGACCTCGAAGCGAGAAGGGCGGCTTATTAAACTTATTATTATAACAATAAGGTTGTGATTCGCTCCACACTTAATCGCCTGTGGAGCGGGGCGGATGGCGTTTGAGCAGCTCCAGGAGTTGGCGCTTCTCCTCTGACGACATCTCGCTCGGTTTGTTCCGGCTGGCCAGGCGAGCGGCCTCTTGGTCGGCGAACTGCTGGTTGAGCCGCTCCAATGCGCCGATGAGCTCGCTCGCCATCCCCGCCTCCGGCGTGGCCGGGGCCAGGGCGAGGAGTTTCTGGAGATAGGTCGCGATCTCGCGGTCTTCCCACCGCTCGAGCAGGGCGGCGGTGCTCAAGTGGGGTGATGCATGCAGGGTTTCAAGGAGGCCTTCGAGGATGCGGACCCCTGGCTGCTCCAGCCCCCGCCAGTCCCCCGCCGCTTGCTCCACCAGGGTCGCCAGGTCGGGTTTCTGGAGCAGCAGCGCGATGGCCAGGCGGATGGCGCTCATCTGCTGGGGGTTGCGCGGGCCCCGTCGCGGGGCCTGGTGGGGTGCCGCCGGGGCGGGGGACCCCAGGCCCAAGCGCCGCTGCTCGATGCCAACCAGCTCCGCCAGGCGCTGGGTGAGGAGGTCCCGGTACAGCCCCGCTGGCACCTGCTGGAGCAGGGGTTGGGCGGCGGCCGCCAGGCGCCCCCGGCCATCCAGGCTGCCGGTGTCACACTCCGCCTGGAGATGGGTGAAAAGGAGCTCCGAGAGGGGTAGGGCTCTGGCGAGGCGGGCCTCGAAGGCATCCCGGCCCTCCTTTCTCACCTGGGTGTCGGGGTCTTCCCCCTCGGGCAGGAACAGGAAGCGAAACTCCCTTCCGGCGCGGGCGAAGGGTAGGGCGATCTGCAGGGCCTTCCAGGCGGCGGCCTTGCCGGCGGCGTCCCCATCGAAGCAGAAGAGGATCTCCGGGGCGCTGCGCGTGAGCCGCTCCAGGTGCTGGGGGGTGGTGGCGGTGCCCAGGGTGGCCACGGCGTAGCGGATGCCGAACTGGGCGAGGGCGATCACGTCCATGTAGCCCTCCACGACGACCAGCCGCTCGATCTGGCGCAGGGACTGCCGGGCCTCGTAGAGCCCGTAGAGCTCCGCACCCTTGTGGAACAGGGGGGTCTCGGGGGAGTTCAGGTACTTGGGCTCCCCCTCGCCCAGGATGCGACCGCCGAAGCCGATGGTGCGCCCGCGGAGGTCGCGGATGGGGAAGAGGATGCGGTCGCGGAAGCGGTCGTAGAGGCTCCCGGGGCGCTCCGCCAGGAGACCCGCCTGGAGTAGCCGCTCGGTGGTCTGGTGGTCCCTGCCCAGGGCGGAGCGCAGGTTGTCCCAGCCCGGCGGGGCGTAGCCGAGGCCAAACTCGGCGGCGATCTCTCCCGAGAGCCCTCGCCCCTTGAGGTAGTCCACGGCATGCTGGGCCTTGGGGTGGCTGCGGAGCTGCTGGCGGAACCAACGGGCCGCGGCCTCCAGGGTGGCGTACAGGGGGGTGAGGTCCGGGCCCTGCTGGGCGCCGGCGGCATGGGGGACCTCCAGGCCCGCCTGGCGCGCCAGCTCCTCCACCGCCTCGGGGAAGCCGAGACGGTCGTAGGCCATGAGAAACCCTACCGCGGTACCGTGGGCCCCGCAGCCGAAACAGTGGTAGAACTGCTTCTCGCGGCTGACGGTGAAGGAGGGGGTCTTCTCGTCGTGGAAGGGGCAGCAGGCCTGGTACTCTTTGCCCGCCCGGCGCAGGCTGAGCCGGCGGTTGATCACATCGACGATGTCGATGCGCTCAAGGAGTTGGTCGATGAGCTCAGGGGGGATCCTGCCGGTCATGGGGCGAACCAACAGGAGGATTGGGTGGTCGGCGCCGGGTCCTCAGCGCGGTTGGGCCTGGTGGCCGCGGGCGGATGGCCTCACCGGCGAATCAGACCGTGAGCCGCGCCTTGACCAGGGCGCTCACCGCGCCCATGTCGGCCCGGCCCTGGATCTGGGGGCGAAGCTCTGCCATGAGGCGTCCCATGTCGCGCATCCCGCTGGCCCCGGTGGCGGCGACGGCCGCCTCGACCAGGGCCCGGATCTCCGCTTCATCGAGGGGCTGCGGCAGGTAGGACTGGCAGACCTCGATCTCCGCCTCCTCCTTCTGGGCCAGATCCTCTCGGCCAGCGGCGCGGAACTGGCTGACGGAGTCGCGGCGCTGCTTGATCAGCTTCTCGATCACGGCGAGGGTCTGGTCATCGCTGAGCTCGATGCGCTCGTCGATCTCCTTCTGACGGATGGCGGCGATGATCAGACGGATCGTCCCCAGGCGGGCCTTTGCGCCCGCCTTGAGGGCGGCCTTCATGTCCTCTTGGATCTGCTGTTTGAGCATGGTGGGGTGGTGCCCCGGGGATCAGTACTGGCGCTCCCAGCGGCGGGACTCGCGATGGAGCTTCTTGAGATGACGCTTGACGGCGGCGGCGCGCTGGCGCTTACGCTCTGCGGTGGGCTTTTCGTAGAACTCGCGGCGGCGCACCTCGGCGAGGATGCCGGCCTTCTCGCAGGAGCGCTTGAAACGGCGCATGGCGATTTCAAAGGGTTCGTTTTCTCTAACGCGCACGCTGGGCATCGGGACCGCTTACCTCTCAATTGCTATGGGATAATGGCAAGAAGATAAAGGCCAAAAATTTTAGCTGATTCGGAGCCGCACATGCAAAATTCATGGCGCACTCGGGGCGTGGCAGGTCCTTCGCGGCCCTGCCACGCCCCCTCCTGGTCCCCCCGCCCCGCCCGGTGGGCCGCCGATGCTTATCGATTTCTGATCGGCGGAGGGTGCCCCCGATGCGCGTGATCGGCATTGAGACCTCCTGCGACGAGACCGGGGTGGCCATCTACGACGGGGAGGCGGGGCTGCTGGCCCATGCGGTCTATTCCCAGGTGGCCCTGCATGCCGACTACGGTGGGGTGGTGCCCGAGCTGGCGTCCCGGGACCACGTGCGCAAGACCCTGCCCCTGATCCGCCAGGTGATGACCCAGGCGGGTCTGGCCGCGGACGGGGTCGACGGGGTGGCCTTCACCGCGGGGCCCGGCCTGATCGGCGCCCTGCTGGTGGGGGCCGCCATCGGCCGCAGCCTGGCTTGGGCCTGGAGGGTCCCGGCCCTGGGGGTTCACCACATGGAGGGCCACCTACTCGCCCCCATGCTGGAGTCGCCGGCCCCGCAATTCCCCTTCGTAGCCCTGCTGGTGTCCGGGGGTCATACCCAGCTCATCGAGGTGGCGGGGGTGGGGCGCTACCGTCTGCTCGGGGAATCCCTGGACGATGCGGCCGGGGAGGCCTTCGACAAGACCGCCAAGGTCCTCGGGCTGCCCTATCCCGGCGGCCCCGCCCTCGCGAGGCTGGCGGAGCAGGGCGACCCGGGGCGCTTCGAGTTTCCCCGTCCCATGACCGACCGCCCGGGACTGGACTTCAGCTTCAGCGGCCTCAAGACCTTCACCCTCAATACCTTGCAGGAGGAGCTGCCGAAGGCCGCCGATCCCGACCGGCTCAAGGCCGACGTGGCCCGCGCCTTCGAGGAGGCGGTGGTGGACACGCTGCTGATCAAGTGCCGCCGGGCGGTGCGGGCCACCGGCTGCCGTCGGCTGGTCCTTTCCGGGGGGGTGGCCGCCAATCTGCGGCTGCGCACGCGCATGGACGAGATGATGGCCCAGCAGGGTGGGCGGACCTACTACCCGCGGCCCCTCTTCTGCACCGACAACGGGGCCATGATCGCCTACGCGGGCTGGCAGCGGCTCTCCGCCGGTCAGCAGGAAGGCCTCGCCTTCACCCCCAGGGCCCGCTGGGCCCTGGACAGCCTCCCGCCCGCCTGAGCCTCAGTCCGGGTCGCCGTTGCCGATGCGGTCTTCGGCCCCCGTCAGCAGGTTGCGGATGTTGCTGCGGTGGCGCAGGAATAGAAGCCCGGTGATCACTAACTGCATGCCCAGCAGCACCGGCTCCGGCCAGAAGTACCAGACCACCAGGGGAGCCATCGCCATGGACACCAGGGCCGAGAGGGAGGAGATCTTGACCACGTAGGCCATGAACAGCCAAACCGCCGCCACCGTGAGGCCCACCGGCCAGTACAGCCCGATCTGCACCCCCAGGGCCGTCGCCACCCCCTTGCCCCCCTGGAAGCCGAAGAACACCGGATAGAGGTGGCCCAGGAAGGCCGCCAGGCCGGCGGCGGCCAGCGTGAGGGTATCGACCCCCAACAGATGCCCCGCCAGCATCGGCACCAGCCCCTTGAGGCTGTCACCCGCCAGGGTGATGGCGGCGGCCTTCTTGCCGCCGATGCGCAGGACGTTGGTGGCGCCGGGGTTGTTGGAGCCCTGGGTGCGGGGGTCCGGCAGACCCATGAGCCGGCACACCAGGATGGCGCTGGAGATGGAGCCCAGGATATAGGCCCCGAGCACGAGCAAGACGGCGGTGATCATGGTCACACATTGGAGCGGCAAAGGCGGATGTGGTCAAGCCGTGGGCGCGGCGCGACAAGTGGCGGTCGCGTCTCTTTTCGCGACTCCTAGCAGCCTGTCGGACTTGAGCCTCGCGATGACCTTCTTGGGCCGTCAAGA
>CAZFHV010000190.1:0-5775 GCA_964519095.1 uncultured Chromatiaceae bacterium
CTGGGGACCCTGGTCGACACCGAGCAACACCATCACCCCGCCCCCGCCGCCACCGGAGCCGCAGCCCCCGCAGCCCCCGCCCATGGGAGCGAGGTTGTTGAAGACGAAGCTGGCCTGGCCGTCGCCCCCATCCACGAAGTCGATCTCGACCCCGCGCAGGAACTGCAGGGTGCCGTCGTCCACCACCACCTTGAAGCGGCCGCAGTCGAGGACCCCGTCGTCCTCTTCGATACGATCGGTGAAGGTCATTCCAAAGCTGATGCCGCTGCAACCGCCCGCCGTGGCATAGACGCGCACGCCCTGCACCGCCTCATCCACCTGGTCGAACAACTCGGACATCTTCACCTGGGCCGGACCCGTCAGGCTGATATCGCGCTCGCTTAATGCTGTAAACATTGAGGAGACCTCGTAATCACTAAATGCGATTATCTTACCACCGCGCGGGGTCTCTCTTCCAGCGTGGCGCTGCCGGGCGCCCAACCGCAACGCGCGGCCTATCTCAAGGAGCCCCGTGTCTCGAGGGCGAAGAGATGGCGCTCCGCATCCACCAGGTGCTGCCCCCAGTGGCACCTGAAGCCACGATACCAAAGGGTCAGTGCGTTGTGGGGCGCCCCATCCAAACGTCTGAGGCCCTGTTTGAGCTCGCAGTAGATATCGGTGAGATCATCGGCGAGGCTCCCGGTCATGACCGGCTGCCCCCCCTCTGCCCGATCGTACTCTAGCCAGTAACCGTCCTTGTCACCCAGTAGCCCGCGCAGGTGACTGAAGAGCTCGAACCGGGCATCGAAATCCGGTACCCAACTAGCCTCGGCGCCATCCACCTGGGGCTGCAGCAGCCTCACCGCGGCGTGCAGTCGCGGCAAGAGATCGGCGACCTCTCTCAGCCACTCCCCACTCGCCTCGCCGGACGCCTCGATCACTTCACAGTAACGGCGCGCCAACGAAGCCATCTCAAGGGTCTCAGGATTCATGCCAGTCCGCTGCTCGCTGATCGGCAACTCAAGTGTAGACAAGTTTGGCCGGCTCGCTGGGCCGACCGGCACCGGGGCCACGGGTCAGATCTCCAAGAGCTCGAAGTCTTCCTTGCCCGCCGCGCATTCCGGGCACTTCCAGTTGAGGGGGATGTCGTCCCAGCGGGTACCGGCGGGAATGCCCTCCTGGGGGAGCCCCTGCTCCTCGTCATAGATGAACCCGCAGATCACGCACATGTAACGCTTGTAGGCCATGGGGGTTACCGGTTCCTGTGCCCCCTACCGCGAACGGGCGGGGGGTCGAAAACAGGGTTGAACTGTCTCAAAGGCGGTCGCAAAAACAAATCGTTTCTGGACCAACATCTCAAAACGCGTCGCCGAGGGGTCGGGTAGTATAGAGGCTACGAGGACGCAGCACCCTACCTGTTTTTCTATTTTGTTGAGGCGCAGCGATCATGCCCCCGTCCCACCCCGTGGTCCTCTGCGTCGGCGGCCATGACCCCAGCGGCGGTGCCGGCCTTCAGGCAGACATCGAGGCGGTGCGCGCTGCAGGCGCCTGGCCCTGTACCCTGGTCTCCTGCCTGACCAGCCAGGATAGCTGCGGGGTACGCCGCCTCATCCCCCAGCCCGTGGATCAGCTCGTCGAGCAGTGGGGTTTGCTGCGCGAGGATTCCTCGATCGCTGCCTGCAAGATCGGCCTGCTCGCCGGCGCGGACCAGGCCCTGGCCCTCGCCCCGCTGATCGAGGAAACACCCGAGCTGCCGGTGGTGCTGGACCCGGTGCTGGCCTCTGGCGCGGGGGACAGCCTCGCCGGCCCGGGACTCCTGGAGGCCCTGCGTGGGACCCTGCTGCCGCGCTGCACCCTCATCACCCCTAACATCCCCGAGGCCCAGACCCTGGCGGGGGTCAGCGAGGCAGACGAGTGCGCGCGCATCCTGCTCGAACTCGGTTGTCGCTGGACCCTGATCACCGGTACCCATGCCCCCACCGGGGACGTGATCAACCGCCTCTATGGCCCTGACGGCACCCGCCAGGCCTGGCGGTGGCCGAGGCTCCCCCATAGCTACCATGGGTCCGGCTGCACCCTGGCCAGCCACCTGGCCGGACTCCTCGCCCGGGGACTGGCGGTACCAGAGGCGGCTGCCCGGGCCCAGCAGTACACCTGGACGGCCCTGGAGCGGGCCTTCCAGACCGGCCGCTGCCAGTGGACCCCCAACCGACTGTTCCAGAAGACCGATGAGCCCTGACCCCCTCCGTCGGCCCCTGCGGGGGCTCTACCTCATCACTCCCGGACAACCCCCGGCCCGCCTGACCCTGATCGAGGCCGTCGCCGAGGCCCTCGCTGGGGGTGTCGCCCTGGTCCAGTACCGCGACAAGGGTAGCGACTCGGATCGACGGCGCATGGAAGCTGCCGCCCTACTGGAGCTCTGCCGCGGCGAGGGCGTGCCCCTGATCATCAACGACGACCTGGCCCTCGCTGCGGCCATCGGGGCCGACGGCGTCCACCTGGGCCGGGACGACCCGAGCCCCCGCGCCGCCCGCGCCCTGCTGGGGCCGCGGGCCCTGATCGGGGTCTCCTGCTACAACGAGATCGAGCGGGCCAGGGCCGCCGCTCGTGAGGGCGCCGACTACCTGGCCTTCGGCCGCTTCTTTCCCTCGGGGACCAAACCCCAGGCGGTCCCCGCCGATCCGGCGCTGCTGCGGGAGGCCAGGCCCCTGGGGTTGCCGCTGGTTGCCATCGGGGGTATTACCCCCGAGAATGGCGCCACCCTGGTGGCGGCGGGGGCCGACATGCTGGCGGTGATCCAGGGGGTCTTTGGCAAGCCCCACATTCGCGTCGCCTGCCGCGCCTTCAACCGCCTGTTCGCCGACCAAGGTGTCGTCCCATGAGCCGATCCCACGAGCTGTTTCTCGAGGCCCAGCGTTTCATCCCCGGTGGCGTCAACTCCCCGGTACGCGCCTTTCGCGGTGTGGGCGGCGATCCCCTGTTCATCGCCCGCGGCGAGGGTCCCTACCTCTTTGATGCGGACGGGAACCGCTACGTGGACTACGTGGGCTCCTGGGGTCCCCTGATCCTGGGCCACGCCCACCCGGAGGTGATCGCGGCGGTGCAACGCACCCTGGTGGATGGGCTGAGCTTCGGCGCCCCCACGGCGCTGGAGACCCGCATCGCCGCGCGGGTCACGGAGCTGGTGCCCTCCATGGAGCTGGTGCGCATGGTCTCCTCCGGCACCGAGGCCACCATGAGCGCCATCCGCCTCGCCCGGGGCTTCACGGGGCGCGACCGCATCCTGAAGTTCGAGGGCTGCTACCACGGCCACTCGGACTCCCTGCTGGTGAAGGCCGGCTCGGGGGCCCTGACCCTGGGGGAGCCCAGCTCCCCCGGGGTCCCCGCCACCCTCGCGGAGCTCACCCTCACCCTGAGCTACAACGACCTCGAGCAGGTCCGGGATGCCTTCGCCCGCTACGGGGCGGAGATCGCCTGCATCATCGTCGAGCCGGTGGCGGGCAACATGAACTGCATCCCACCCCGACCGGGGTTCCTCGCCGGGCTGCGGGAGGTCTGCGACCGCCACGGGGCCCTCTTGATCTTCGATGAGGTGATGACCGGGTTCCGGGTCGCCCTCGGCGGGGCCCAGGCCCTGTACGGCGTGCGGCCCGACCTCACCACCCTGGGCAAGGTGATCGGAGGGGGCATGCCCGTGGGCGCCTTCGGCGGGCGGCGCGAGGTCATGGAACGCATCGCCCCCACCGGGCCCATCTACCAGGCCGGCACCCTCTCGGGCAACCCGGTGGCCATGGCCGCAGGCCTCAAGACCCTGGAGCTCATCGCCGTGCCGGGCTTCTACGAGCGCCTCGGTGGCTACACGCGCATCCTGATGGACGGCATGCGGGAGCTGGCCCGGGCCGCCGGCATTGCCCTGAGCACCAACCAGGTGGGCGGCATGTTCGGGCTCTTCTTCACCGAGACCGACCCGGTGGAGACCTTCGCCCAGGCCACCGCCTGCGACCTGGGACGCTTCCGGGCCTTCTATCACGCCATGCTGCGCCACGGCGTCTACCTGGCGCCTTCGGCCTTCGAGGCGGGCTTCCTCTCCGCCGCCCATCGGGAGGATGTCCTCTCGGCCACCCTCTCCGCGGCGGCCCTCTCATTTGCGGAGATTGCGCGCTAGGGATCGGGGGATTTGATTCCCGGGTTCCCGACCCCCCGCCCCTAGGCCCATGGGCGAGCTCTTCCAGCAACTACTCGACTGGGTGGCGGCCAACCCCGGCTGGGCCTACCTCACGGTGTTCCTGGTGGCCTTCGCCGAGTCCATGGCCGTGGTGGGCCTGTTGGTGCCCGGTGTGGTGATGATGTTCGGGCTGGGGGCCCTGGTCACTGCGGGCGCGCTCGACTTCTGGCCAGTCCTTGCTTGGGCGGTGGTCGGTGCGGTGGTGGGTGACGGGGCCAGCTTCTGGCTCGGCTACCACTACCGCGAGCGCCTCATGGGCATGTGGCCCTTCAACCGCTACCCGGACAGCCTCAAGGCGGGCGTCGCCTTCTTCGAGAAGTACGGCGGCAAGAGCGTGGCCTTCGGCCGCTTCGTGGGCCCCGTGCGAGCGGTGATCCCCCTGGTGGCGGGCATGCTGGGGATGACGCCCCTGCGGTTCTTCATCGCCAACCTCCTCTCCGCCCTGGCCTGGGCCCCCGCTTACCTCCTTCCGGGCATGGTGTTCGGTGCCTCCCTGGAGCTGGCCGCCGAGGTGGCCTTCCACCTGGTAGTGCTGCTCGGGGCCATCCTTGCCCTGGTCTGGTTGGTGGCCTGGATGGTGCGCGGGGCCTTCTACCTGCTCAGTCCCCACGCCAACGCCTGGTTGGGGTCGCTGCTACGCTGGAGCGAGCTCCACCCCAAGCTCGGCGAGATCGCCGCCGCCCTCGCCGACCCGAACCACCCCGACGCGCGCGGCCTGGCCATACTGGCCACGCTGCTGCTCCTCACCGGCTTCGCCTCCGTGACCCTGGTGAGCATCACCCTCTCCGGCGATGGTCTCGCAGGGATCAACCGCCTGGTCTTCGACGCCCTCCAAGCGATACGCACGCCGTTCGGGGACCACCTGATGGTGGCCCTACGCCGCTTCGGCGACCTCGGTCTGCTGCTGGGGGTGGGCCTGCTGGTGGTCGCCTATCTCTGGCTCGTGGGGCACCGGCGCACCGCCCTCTACTGGTTCGCCGCCCTCGCCTTCGGCCTCGGCGCCCCCCTGATCCTCGGCAGCCTCCTCCAGATCCCCCACCTCGAGGGACGACCGGGTACCGCGGCGGGCACCGGCCAGGTGATGCGCACCAGTGTCCTCTATGGCTTTCTCTCGGTGGTCATCGCCCGCGGCATGCTGACCCACTGGCGCTGGCTGCCCTACGGCATCGCCGGGGTGCTCATCGCCCTGGTGGGCCTCGCCCAGCTCTGCCTCGGCGCGGCCGGACTCACCCTGGTGCTGGGCAGCCTCACCCTGGGCCTGGCCTGGGTGGCCGCCCTCGGCATCGCCTATCGCCGCCACACCCATCTGGAGAGTCACTGGCGCGACCTGACCCTGGTGAGCCTGGCGGCGATCGGGCTGGTCTATGGGGTGCAGACCTACCGCCTCCAGGACCAGGAGGTGGCGGCCGCCCGCCCGGACCAGCCCCTGCGGGTCAGCTCCACCGAGGCCTGGCGCACCCAGCTCTGGCGAGAGCTACCCGCCTGGCGGGACGATCTGCGCCAACAGCACAACCACCCCTTCAACCTCCAGTATGCAGGGGACCCGGCCGCGCTGGCCGAGATGCTCGCCC
>CAZFHV010000191.1:0-5741 GCA_964519095.1 uncultured Chromatiaceae bacterium
ACGGCCCCCGCTGCCTGGCCCGCTACGATGCCCAAGGCCGGCTGATGCCACCCCCGTGCAAGGCCGCGGCGTAGGTCCACCGCCTGCGGCCGCCATCCTCCCGCGAGGACCAGCCATGCGCGCCATGATCCTGGCCGCCGGTCGGGGGGAACGGATGCGGCCCCTCACAGACCACACCCCCAAACCCCTCCTGACAGTCGGCGGCCAGCCCCTGATCGTCCATCACATCGTACGGCTCGCGGCGGCGGGTTTTCGAGAGCTGGTGATCAACCATGCCCACCTGGGCGAGCAGATCCCCCGGGTCCTTGGCGAAGGGGACCGCTGGGGGGTAAGCATCCGCTACTCCCCGGAGCACCCCGCCCTGGAGACCGGCGGGGGGATCTTCCGGGCCCTGCCCCTGCTGGGGCCCGACCCCTTCCTGGTCGTCAACGGGGACGTCTGGAGCGACTACGATCCCGCCGCCGCCCACATCGGCGAAGGCGACCTGGCCCACCTGGTGCTGGTGGCCAATCCCCCCTTCCGTCCCCAGGGGGACTTCGCCCTGATCCAAGGGCGGGTACGGGAAGCCGGGGAGCCCCGCCTGACCTTCAGCGGCATCGGGGTCTACCGCCCGGCGCTCTTCGCGGGCTGCACTCCCGGGGCCTTTCCCCTGGCACCCCTCCTGCGGGCGGCGATGCGAGAAGACCGGGTGGGGGGCGAGCGGCATCGGGGACGCTGGTTCGATATCGGCACCCCCGAACGCTTACAATCCCTGGACCTTGAATTGCGCAGCACCCAGACCAGCCAGGGAACTAGCGCCCATGGGGCAGGAGATCCGCGAGACTGAGTTCACGCCCGCCGATTTCGCGGCCTTCGGGGAGCGGCTGCGGCTGGAGACGGCGCTGCTCCGCGAACGCTTCGCCGAAGGGGATCTCGAAGAAGGTCCGCCCACCGGGGGCTTCGAGCTGGAGGCCTGGCTGGTGGATGAACGGGGAGAGCCCCTCGCCCGCTCCGAGGAGCTCCTGACCGCAATCGGGGACCCCCTGGTGGTGCCGGAGCTGGGCGACTTCAACCTGGAGCTCAACGGGGCCCCTGCCCGGCTCGAAGGGGACGCCCTGAGTCGGCTCGGTGGGGAGCTAGACGCCACCTGGCGACGCTGCCAGCAGGCGGCGGAACGGCTCGGCGGGCGTCTGGCGATGATCGGCATCCTCCCCACCGCCCGCCCCGAGCAGTTCAGCCTCGCCCACATGGCCCCGCGCCGCCGCTACCGGGCCCTGAACCAGCAGATCTTCGGCCTGCGCCGCGGCCGCCCCCTGGAGCTGCACATCGAGGGTCATGACCAGCTCAGCATGCAGCACCAGGACGTGATGCTGGAGGCCGCTGCCACCTCCTTCCAGATCCATCGGAAGGTTGGACCCGGCGAGTCGGCCCGCTTCTACAACGCCGCCAAGATCCTCGCCGCCCCCCTGGTGGCCGTGGGCGCTAACTCACCCTTCCTGTTCGGCTGCAGCCTCTGGGCGGAGACCCGCATCCCCCTCTTCGAGCAGGCGGTCGGCCTGAGCGGCGGCCCCGAGACCAAACGGGTCACCTTCGGGTTGGGCTATGCGAAAGGCTCGGTGCTCCAGTGCTTCGAGGACAACCTGGCGCACTTCGCGGTGCTGCTGCCCCAGCGCCTGGACGAGCCAGCGGAACGCCTCCCCCACCTGCGCCTGCACAACGGCACCATCTGGCGCTGGAACCGACCCCTGATCGGATTCGGTGAGTCGGGGCCGCCCCACCTGCGCGTCGAGCACCGGGTGCTGCCCGCGGGCCCCAGTCTCCCCGACATGATCGCCAATGCGGCCCTCTTCCTCGGCGCCATCGAGAGCCTGGCGAACGACCCCGAGCCCCCGGAGCAGCGCCTACCCTTTACCGAGGCCCGAGCCAACTTCTATGCCGCGGCAAAGGGTGGTCTCGGGGCCCGCCTCCACTGGCTGGACGGCAGGGGCGCGACCGCAGAGGAGGTCATCCGCCACCACCTCCTGCCCGCCGCCCACCGGGGCCTGGCGCGGCTCCAGATCGACGCCGCCGAAATACGCCACTGGCTCGGCATCATCGAGGCCCGCCTGGAGACGGGGCAAACCGGCGCCGCCTGGCAGCGGGGCTTCGCGGCACGCCATGGGGCGGATCCCCACGAGCTGATCCTCGCCTACCTGGAGCGGCAGGAGAGCGGGCTGCCCGTCCATCGCTGGCCCCTCTGAATCGACGATAGCGAGCGGTGCTGCAACAACTGGACCATCTGCCCCCCGGGCTGCTGGAGCGGGAGGCACGGGAACTGGCCTGCCACCTCGGGGGGCCCACCCTGATCCAGCTCCCGGGCGAGCGCGAGCCCCCCCTGTTCGTCTCCATCCTCCTGCACGGCAACGAGACGGTGGGATGGGATGCGGCGCGCACCCTGCTGCGGCGGCGGTCCAGCACCCACCCGGGCCGACCCTTGCCCCGCTCCCTGAGCCTCTTCATCGGCAACCTGGCCGCCGCCGCCGCCGGGCAGCGCCACCTGGACGGCCAACCCGACTTCAACCGGGTCTGGCCCGGCGGCGAGCTCCCGGAGACCCCCGAGCATGGCCTCATGGCGGAGGTGGTGCGTATCAGCGCCCAACGGGGGATCTTCGCCAGCGTAGACATCCACAGCAACACCGGCTGGAACCCCCACTACGCCTGCGTCAACCGCCTGGACCCGCCGTTCCTGCACCTGGCGGCCCTGTTCAGCCGCACCCTGGTGTACTTCCTGCGCCCCAAGGGGGTGCAGTCCATGGCCATGGCCGCCCTTGCCCCCGCGGTGACCCTGGAGTGCGGTAAGGTCGGAGAGCGCCACGGCGTAGCCCACGCCGCCGATTACCTCGACGCCTGCCTGCATCTGGCCCACCTGCCCGAGCATCCACCCGCCCTCAGGGACCTGGACCTCTACCACAGCGTCGCCCAGGTGCGGGTCCCCGAAGGCGTGGCGTTCCGCTTCGACGGCGCGGGGTCTGGTCCGGGGATCCGCTTCGCCCCGGACCTGGATCGCCTCAATTTTCAGGAGCTTCCCGCGGGCACCCTGATCGGTACGGTGGAGGGAGAGGAAGCGGTCTGGCTCGAGGTGCGCGACGAGGGGGGCCAGGAGGTGACAGGCCACTACCTGGAGGTGGCGGATGGAGAGATCCGCTTGCGGGCGGCGGCGACCCCTTCGATGATCACCCGCGACGCGCGGGTCATCCGTCAGGACTGTCTCTGCTACCTGATGGAACGCCACAACGACTACATACCTAGGGACGGCTAGGACAAACCCTCACAGCACCGTTAGTAATACAGCGGATCCCGGCGCAGACGTCGTGGTCGTTGAGGTCCTCGTAGCTTAGCGGTGAGGATCGGCGGCTGCCGATGGATCGGGGCAAGCCCTTGGCCAGTTCCAGCACGTTCAATCGCCTGGAGCTCACCCCCGAGGATGCCGGCGCCAAGGCAGGCTACCAGAAGATCCTGGCCGACCCCGGGGGAATGGATCGGTTGCTGGTGGACTGTGTCCTGGAGTCCTATCGGAAACCACCCACGGAGATCTGGCTCGATCTCGACGCCACCGACGACCCCATCCACGGGCAACAGGAGGGGCGGTTCTTCCACGGCCACTCACGGGTGTTACTGCTACCCCGACTTCCGCAACTCGACCCACATTCGGCCGAATTCCCGGTCCGGTAGGCTCGGCAACCCATTGAATGTCTGTTGCCGTGTGCGGCAAAAAGGGCGAAAAGCGCTTGTAGTGGAGACCTACCTTATTGACCCCATTGGCTTTTCTCTCACAATGGCGGCATGTTCCTGCGAGCCAACACCCGCAAGAAAGACGGTAAGCTCCATCGCTACTGGAGCGTGGTGGAGAGCCGGCGCACAGCAGACGATCGCGTGCTGCAGCGCCAAGTGCTCTACCTCGGGGAGATCAGCGACAGCCAGCAGGCGGCTTGGGCGCGGGCGATCGAGGTTTTCGCCGACGACGGTGAGGCGCGGCAGGTCGCGATCTTTCCCGATGACCGGGCGGCCCCGGCGCTCGATTGCGAGGTGGTGCAGATCCGCTTGAGCGAGCTCTCGTTGCATCGCCCGCGCCAGTGGGGGGCATGCTGGCTGGCCCTCGAGCTGTGGGAACAGCTCGATTTGGATGGATTCTGGTCGCCACGGCTCCCCCCGAGTCGTCAGGGAACCCGCTGGCTGAAAGTGCTCAAGACGTTGGCGACCTACCGCCTCATTGATCCGGACAGCGAGTGGCGCCTGCACCGGCATTGGTACCACCACAGTGCGCTGGGGGATTTGCTGGGCGAAGACGAAGGCGTCGCGCAAGACGATACGCTGTATCGCTGCCTGGACAAGTTGTTGGCCCACAAGAAGCCGTTCTTCAGCTACCTGCGTGGGCGTTGGCAAGATCTGTTCGGGGTCCGCTTCGAGGTCCTGCTCTACGACCTGACCAGCACCTACTTCGAGTGCGACCCCCCTGGCCATGGCAAGCGCCCGTTCGGCTACTCGCCCGACAAGCGCTTTGATTGTGTGCAGGTAGTCATCGCCCTGATCGTGACCCCGGAAGGCTTCCCGATTGCCTACGAGGTCATGGCGGGCAACACCGCCGACACCACGACGCTACCCGGTTTTCTGGATCGGATCGAAGCCCAATACGGCAAGGCCGAGCGCATCTGGGTTATGGACCGGGGCATTCCCACAGAAGAAGTGCTCGCGCGGATGCGCGGCACCGAGACCCCGGTTCGCTATCTAGTGGGAACTCCGAAGGGCGGCTTGAGCAAGCTCGAAAAAGCCTTCCTGGCGAAACCTTGGGAGCAGGTGCGTGAGCAGGTCCAGGTCAAGCTCCTGGAGCAGGGAACGGAGCTTTATGTCCTGGCGCTCAGCGAGGGGCGGCGCAACAATGAGCGCGCCATGCTTCGACGGCGGTTCAAAAAACTCTGGCGGCGCCTGCACGACCTACAGCGGCAGAAGCTTACCCGCGACAAGCTGTTACTGAAGCTTGGCGCGGCCAAGAAAGAGGCCGGGCGCGCCTATGCTCTGGTTGCCATCCAGCTCTCCGCCCCGGGCGAGGAGGTGACCTCCGCAACCTTCACCTTCGCCCTGCGCAAGGACAAGCTGCGCATTGTGCGTCGGCGCGAAGGCAGCTACCTGCTGCGCTCCAATCTCACCGGCGAGGATCCCGCCGCACTGTGGCGGTACTACATTGAGCTCACCGAGATCGAGCAGGCCTTCAAGGAACTCAAAAGCGACCTGGCCATCCGACCCATCTACCACCAAACCGATGAACGCATCGAGGCCCACATCTTCGTCGCCTTCATCGCCTATTGTCTGCAGGTCACCTTGAAGTATCGGCTCAAGGCTCTAGCCCCGGGGCTGACCCCGCGCACGGCGCTGGAGAAGCTCGCGCCGATGCAGATGCTCGATGTGCGGGTGCCGACCACCGATGGCCGCGTTCTGATCCTGCCCCGCTACACCCAGCCAGACCCCGACCAGAAGCTGCTTCTGTCCCAACTGAAGCTCACGCTGCCCGAGCAACCACCTCCGCGTATCCAGTCACAACCGGCCCGGATTGCCTGAGCGAGAAACTGGCTGTAGTGGTGACCTTTTCCTCGATCTTCTTTTATCAACCAGTTACGCTCGCCCATGCCTCTGGTTGCGGAAATAGGGCTACCTGCCGCTCTACATCTTCTGTGGCGAGCAGTTGCTGTGTGCACGGCTGCGCCCCGCCGATATCGACGCCTCGGTGG
>CAZFHV010000192.1:0-3739 GCA_964519095.1 uncultured Chromatiaceae bacterium
TACGGCTACGCGGGGGGCGTCGCACTCGCTTCCGCTTCCTGTGCTCCTTCGAGGATATCCACCCGCACCAGCACCCCCTGGTGACGCAGGGTGGCCTCGAATAGCGGAGTGGCGGGGGCGAGGGCCAGCCAGCGGCGGGTCTCGGCCAGCGCGGCGTCCAGGTCCTGGTCGTGGGCGATGAGATGACCGCCGGGCCAGAGCGGCCGCGCCACCTCCCCCACCTGGTGTCCGATGGCAAAGGCCCGCTCGGTGCGCGCCTCCACTTGGGCGAGGTCGGGTTGGTTCACTTCGAGGTACAGCCGCTTGGGGCATTGGAGCCCCGAGAGGATGCGAGACTTGGACAGGAAGCGGACGCTCATGGGGCGGGCTCGGTGGTCTCTGTTGGGGACCACTATAGCGGGGCCAAGCGTCATCTGGTGTCGCAGTGAAGCATGGGAGCGCTCGACTGCCGGACTGAAGTCCGACTCACCAAGAGTCCAGCCGTGGGTCGGGCTCTTGTGCTGAGCGCAGTCGAAGCATGAGCCCCGCTCCGGGCTCACACGCCGTACAGTCTCGCCATCCCCTGTGCCCTGGTTGCCAGCTCCGCCCGCAACTCGGGCGGTTCCACCACCTCCACCCCCTCGCCAAACCCCAGCAGCCACCAGCGCAGCTCCGCCGTGTCGGGCAGGGTGGCCGTTATCCGCACCCAGCCATCGGGCTCATCCGCCAGCGTCTGATCCTCACTCAGGTGGGCCTCGCGCAGGTGCAGGGCGCAGCCGGGGGCGAAGCGGGCCACGAGGGACAAGGTCCCGTCCCCCTGGAGGCCGGCAAAGGCCCCCGACTGGATGTAGCCGTCGAGGTCGAAGCCCGGAGCCTTCTTCGCCGGGGCATCCAGCAGCTCCGCGGCACTCATCCGGTGCAGCACCAACTGCTTGAGGTCGTCGTAGTCCCAGAGGGTGCACACCAGGTACAGCACCCCGTCACGCACCACCAGCCCCTGGGGGTTGACCTCGTAGCGCGTCTCCGCCGAGGCCCCGCGGGGGCGGTAGTCGGCGGCGAAGCGCCGCTCCTCCAGAAGCGCCTGGTAGACCAGGTCGAGCACCTCCGGCTTCACCTCGGGGGGCTGCAACTTCAGCCCCCGGGGCAGGCTGCGTACCTTCTCCGGCCAGTGGGCGTACGGGTAACCGGTGGTCTTGGCGAGCAGCTTGGCGGCCTGCTCGAAGTGGGGCTTGAGCCCGTCCAGGCTGGAGCGCGGCAACAGGGGCTCGAGGAACTGGTGGGCCAGGGCAAAGGTGAGTGCCGTGGGGGTCTGCATCGCCGGAATGTCGAGTTGGGCATCCCGACTCCAAGACCAGCCGTAAGGCCGCGCCCGGTCGTCGCAGACCAGGGGGAAGGGGCTGGAGAGCCCCTCGAGGTCCCGTTGCACCGAGCGCAGGGTGACCTGGAAGCCTTCCCCCTTCAGCTTATCGACCAGCTCCCGGGCGGTGATCCGGCGGGGATGGCGCGGGATGTGACGCAGCATCGCGAGATAGCGCAGCAAAGTGGCTTCCATGGCGGGAACCTCCGGGGGGCAAGGTTAGGGCGCGGGGACGACAGATCGCGTCGCAGTTGAGCGCACGACCTGCGTCATCAGATGTCGCTCTATTCTGTTCTTATAGCGGGGAACGCGGAGTTGCACAACGCGCGGATGAGGCCTGGGCAAGCCGCGGATCGCCGCCCTATCCTGACCCCGGCCACCGTGGGACAGGACAATCCGAAAACTCAGGCTACCGGAAAACGGCAGGCTAGAGCGCTATGGAAACCCCCCCCGCGGAGCGGGGCGCAACACCCAACCCCCCAACCCAACCCCGAGGCAACCAGCCATGCGACGCCGCACCTTTCTCCAGACCCTCCTGATCAGTATCGCCGGACCGGGATGGCCTCCCTGCCACGCCAGCTCCCCGTTAACCACAGGGCCGGATCTCGCCCTCGGTTCCATCGAGCCCAGCGACTACGCAACCCTGCGCCGCCTGTTCTTCGGCCTGGGGGCACGAGGCGTGGGCGCCTGCCGGCGGTTCGCCGATCGGGCGGGGCCGCGCCCCCAGTTCGACCGCTTCGGTGCCCTGGACCCGGCCGAGATACCGTCAGCGCTCGAGGGGGTGGATCAGAATGCCCTGTGCCTGGTGGTCCTCGATAGCAACGACCCCCAGGCCCTGGAGGCTGCGACCCAGATGGCGCGCGCCATCGAGGTCCGCGGCGCGCTGCTCAACCTGGCCCTGCTGGTGCACCCACCGGAGATGCCCTGGCAGCGGATTGCGGAGGAGGGGCGATTGGCGGAGCTCAGGGCCACGACGCACGCCCTGACGCTGGCGCCCGATAGCGAGGCGATCGGGGACGCCTGGACGGACCCGCAGGACACACCGGTGCAGACCCTCGACCTGTTCTCCCTGGCGCCAAGCCTCATCGACTGCAACCTCCACGACCTCCGCCAGACCCTCGGCAGTGGCGGACTCTGGCTGGCCCGATCGGCGCCCTTTGCCGGGGTCGAGCAGGGTGCCGATCCCCTGGCGGCCATCGACCGTTGCCTCGACGACATCGGCACCGCACGGCCGAAAGCCCTCATCGCCCCATGGCAAGCGAGCCTGCACGACATCAGCCTCGCCACCTACGACGGCATCGCCGAAGCCTGTGCTCGGCGCATCGCGCCTGGGGGCGAGGTGCTGGTGACGACTGGTCTCTTACCCGTGACGACAAGAGCGGAGGCGCGGCTGCTGCTGTTGGCGAGAACGGCCTGAGCGCCAGCGCGATCCTGAAATGCACTCGGGCGGCCAGGCGGGCCTTGCCTGCGTGGGCACCACCGGAAACCGCTGCGCGCTTGCGACGAGTAGGTGAGCATTGGTCACGTCAGGGCACCGAAGTGGTCGTCCAATCCCCCGACGCGGCGGCGTCTGGGGCCGGTAACTACTTGACATAACCAGCGATTGTTTGCTCTAGTGCGAATGAAACAATGGTTGAGGTGCCTGTTCTTCCGCCGAAACCCATTTCGCGCAACAGGAATCGCCGCCAGTCATGGATTTCGAGATAATCGGAAGTATAACGGACATCGAACCTATCGCGGTAGGTCAAGGCATTCGCAATCTGCCGCGGCTACGAAGACTGTACGGTCAGGGTAATTGGAGAAAGATGAAAGGCTTCGCAAGGGTTCGACTCATCAATGGCACCGTTCATACCGCAGAAGTACATTGGTATGAGGCCCACGGCATCGGCAAGAAAGAATTCAAGATCAAGTTTCCATTGGTCGACTGACAACACCATGGCTACCCACATACCCGATAACGTCCGCTTTGCCGTTTGTATCAGCAATGATGATTATCCAGCCTCCTTGGAGGTTGGTAAGCTTTATCAAGTGATCCCAGACCCTGTGGCAGAATCTCACGGCTATCTCCGGGTCATCGACGAGAGCGGGGAAGACTACGGCTACAGTAGGGATCGCTTCTTTCCGATCGATCTTCCTCTTGCGTTGCAAAAAGCACTGCTGAAGGCGGCATAAACGCGTAGGCCGGGATTCGCTTGCTTCGACTTCGCCCTGGACAAATCGCTTACCCGCCCTACGAGTTTTCGGCTGCGGTCGGGGCTATGGTATGAGACCCATGCGGCGCATTACGGCTGGTGCCTAATGTGCCCTACGCGGGCTGCTGCTGTTGGCGAGGGCGCTTGATCGCTGGAATCGTCTCCCACTGCGCTCTCCCTACGAGTTCCCAAATCATGTATGCACCGCATC
>CAZFHV010000192.1:3749-5708 GCA_964519095.1 uncultured Chromatiaceae bacterium
ACTCACCAACCAAGCTTTGGAAACGGTACGCAATGCGTACCCTACCTGGCTGCTGCTGTTGGCGAGGTCCGCTTGAGCGCTGGAATTGTCTCCTACTGCGCCCTACATACGAGGTCCGTAATCATGTAGGGTATGCACCGCATACCATTGTCCACTCACCAACCAAGCTTTGGAAACGGTACGCAATGCGTACCCTACCTGGCTACGAGTTCCGTGATCACTAGGGTATGCACCGCATACCATTGTCAAAACTCACCAACCAAGCTTTGGAAACCGTACGCGATGGGTAGCCGACCTGGCTTGATCGCAAAGGTATGTTGACCCATTCCATCGGAGCACGCCAGTGAAAGCAAGAATCCTGTTTTTCTCAGTGGTCCTCCTGGCGACTAGTAGCGTTGCAGCGGATTCGTGGGATAGGTGTCGGCGCCATGTTGAAGCAACGACACCACCGGATAAAGTGGGTGTTTCCGGTTCCGGGCTCCTGATGAGAATCCGTGAGAAGTGCGGCAAGAGCCCCCGTGTGGACGGAGAGACTTGCCATATCCTCTACTATCAAGTCATGGAGGAGTGCAAGGAAAACGGCGGTAGACTTTCCGATCTCTCCAATGCTTCAAGGGGTAACGTGGAGTCAGTCAAGATCGACAAGAAGGCCCTGTCTGTTATGTGCAAGTCTTCCTATAGGACGGGACGCCTGCCTGATAAAGCGGAGTTCAACTCCAAGATCTGCAGTCTGAACTAACCTCATACAAAGACCAAAAAATGCGCTCGCGCCCTACGGTCCTATCCGCCCGATTGGGCGGTGAGCAAGGCGGTTCGCCATCTTGATCGCGAGTAACGCGACTTCTCCCACTGCGCCCTCCCTACGAGTTCCTTAATCATGTAGGGTATGCACCGCATACTCTTGTCAAAACTCACCAACCAAGCTTTGGAAAAGGTACGCAATGCGTATCTACCTGGCTTTCCGCGCTATGCGCATCAGGGCTTCTATCCGCCGGTTTGGGCGGTGAGCGACGCGGTTCGGAATCTTGGCCGCGAGTAACACGACAGGCGGGATGCGCTTCGCTTTCCCGCCCTACGAGTTCTCCATCACCAGCTCGCCGATGCGCCGGTTGGCCTCACCGAGCTGCCGCTCGAGGGATCGTTCTCGCGTTCCTTGAGCCCCGCGTCGATGCCCGCCAGCGCCCGCCAGCGTTCGGGCTTGTATATCGGCACCGCTACCTCGCGCGAGACCCCATCGAGCGGCTCGCCCCGAAGCAGCCGCAGCACGACTTCCTTCTTGCGCCCCACCGACCGCCGCTTGACCTCGGCCACCGCGCCGGCCTCGCCTCCAGTCGCGCTACGCGCTCCTTCCGCCGAGCCCGGCGCAACCCTTCCAACCTTAGATTCATTCAACATTTCACAGCTCCTTCTTCAGACAAGATTTAACCCCAAATTCGTGTCCAGAAAAATCGGAGCCGGGGCACTCAAATTGCCTGCTAATTCAGAGCTTCCTTAAACAAGGATTATGCGCGGTAACAGCGACATCTCATCGCATTGGTATTCTGGGTAACATTCAAATCCCACCCTGCGAAGAAATATCTGTCACCCTGTTGGACACCTTCGAAATGCTCGGCAAGATCAATAAGGCGATCCGTCATTTTAAGCACATCGTTGCACTGGAAAACCATAACACGAATATCTGCTCTTGCTTGGACAAGCCTCAGGAAATCTTCAATTATCTTCTTCTCACGTGTAGGGCGACTACCACCCCACTCAATTTCCATTGCAAGCGGTATGCGTACAAGGGTGTCGTCACTGGCAATTCGCCAATGCTGATCATAAAGCCATTCTCGGCCATCCGCTTGAGGACATCTCTTTAGAGTTGAGAAGACCAGAAAGCCGTGTTGGTGTCCGAGATCGCAAAGGCTTTCCGGAGAGTCGCCATTTTTCGTGAATCCTGAAATGGGTCCGATCCGATTT
>CAZFHV010000193.1:0-5657 GCA_964519095.1 uncultured Chromatiaceae bacterium
GGCAGGACGATGCGCACCCGATGGAAGCCGCAGGCATCTCGGAGGGCCGCCGCGGCCTCACCCAGGCGGGCGAGGGTCCGGGCGTCGGTGATGTCGAGGTCGGCGCGGCAGATCAGCACCAGCAGTCGGCCGCCCACCTTGAGCAGCCAATCCACCGGGAGCGCCGCCAGATCGGGCGGCGGAGGCTCCACCCCGATGTCGCGCAGGACCACCGGCGGGCAGGCGCAGCCGAGCCCCTTGCGGATGAACCCTTGGAGTGCGGTCGATTGGTCAGGCTCGTGGGAGTCGAGCCGATGATCAAGCGCCGGAGGCCCGGCAGAGGGGGATGAGTCCGGATCAGGGGGACACACTGGCCGGGCGGGTTACTCTTCGCAGGAATAGCCGTGCTGGAGCAACCCTTCTTCCAGGTGGTCGGCCACATAGGGATGGGCCATGAGGTATTCGGTGGTGTTGTCGTTCTGGGCGTGCTGGGCGTCCTCAACCGCCGTATACCACTCCTCGAGGTCGTAGTCACCGCGCCCGAGCCACATCAGGGCCACCAGCTCCGCCTGCTGCTCCAGGGTGAGGTCATTGACCACCATTTTGACCTCGAGCAGCGACATGTCGTCGATGTGATCCGCCAGCACCTGTAGCGCCCAGTCGTCGCTGGGGCTCGACGGCGTGTCGGGGATCACCACCTCCTCCTTGGCCTGGAACTCACGGGCGCGGGCGATGAAGAAGCAGACCGTCTCGGGGCTGATGTTCAGCATGGGGGCTCCCGGCAACCAATGGGAATCGGATCAACCTGGGGACGGGGCGTGCGCAGCCGGCCCCGGTGCCTGCTAGCAGTGTAAACCCTCGCCAGCCAAGCAACTAGAGAGCATCGCCGTGCCGGGTGCCGAGCGATGCGAGCCAGGAAGGGCGCAAGAACCCCGGCGCGAAAGTCTGCGCCGGGGCGGGATGGGGAGAAGCCTAGAACGCGGGGCCGGAGGACTTACCGAGACGCTTGAGGATCATGGCCATGGGGCAGAACCCGGTGAAGGCCGCCTGCAGGAGATTGGCGCCCACGAAGGCGGTGAACCAGAGCCAGTTGGGGTTGAGGTAATGGGCCAGGAGCAGGGAGATGAGGATGAAGCTGCCGGCGACGGCCAGCACGATGCGCTCTACGGTCATGGGGTTGAGGTCTCCAAATGGGTTAGGACGTTGGATCTGAAGAAACATTAACAAACGCTTATGCTCTCGGCAAGAGCGGATGTGGATATAAATCATAGGGTTGTATGGGGCCACCTACTCGGCAGGCCGCTTCAGACGCCGGGTCAGCCGGATTGCGGGGCCGGTACCCGCCCTAGGGTGTGGTGCGTCCCGCCCAGTCGCGGGCGAATTGCCAGGCGGTGCGGCCGCTGCGGGAGCCCCGTTGCAGGGCCCAGCGCAGCGCTGCGGCCTGGAGGGCCGCGGGGTCGGGGCAGGGTGCCCCCAGGCGCCGCACCCAGTGGTCCACGGCGGCCAGGTACTGGGCCTGACTGAAGGGGTGGAAGGCCAACCAGAGCCCGAACCGATCGGAGAGGGAGATCTTCTCCTCGACGCTCTCGCCGTGGTGGAGCTCCCCCTCGACCAGGCGGCTGTCGCGATTCTCGCTCTGGTACTCCGGCACCAGGTGGCGGCGGTTCGAGGAGGCGTAGAGGAGCAGGTTCTCCGGCGGGGCGAAGATGGAGCCCTCCAGCACGCTCTTGAGGGCCTTGAAGGCCGCATCGTCCGCCTCGAATGCCAGGTCGTCACAGAAGAGCAGGAATCGCTCGGGGCGCCCCCTTAGCTGCCCCAGCATCAGGGGCAGGTCCACCAGATCGGTCCGCTCCACCTGAATCAGGCGCAGCCCCAGCGGGCGGAAGTGCTGGAACAGGGCCTTGATCAGGGAGGACTTGCCGGTGCCCCGAGCCCCCCACAGCAGCGCATTGTTGGCCGGGCGGCCCTGGAGGAACTGGGCGGTATTCTGCACCAGGAGGGCCTTCTGGCGATCCAGGAACAGCAGGTCGTCGAGCTCGATCTCGTGGATCTCCGGCACTGCCGAGAGCTGGCCGCCAGCCGGGGTGCGCCGCCAGTAGAAGGCCGGTACGGACCAGTCGGGCTCGGCTGCCGCAGGGGGCAACAGGCCCCCGACGCGCTCCAGCAGCTCGCCGACCCGCTCCAGCAAGCGCTCCCAGCTCCCGGTGTCGCCCCCCAGGGTGGGTTGCTCGGTCATTGGCAAGGTCAGGGCCTCCGCTCAGCCCTCGAGGCGACGGTAGCGGATGCGGTGGGGCTGGTCCGCCTCGGTGCCCAGGCGGCGGTGGCGGTCGGCCTCGTAGTCCGCGTAGTTGCCTTCGAACCAGACCGCCTGGGAGTCCCCCTCGAAGGCGAGGATGTGGGTGGCGATGCGGTCGAGGAACCAGCGGTCGTGGGAGATGACCGCCACGCAGCCGGGGAAGGCGAGGATGGCCTCCTCCAGGGCGCGCAGGGTCTCCACGTCGAGGTCGTTGGTGGGCTCGTCGAGCAGGAGCAGGTTGCCGCCGCGGCTCAGGAGCTTGGCCAGGTGCAGGCGGTTGCGCTCCCCGCCCGAGAGGTCGGCCACCCGCTTCTGCTGGTCGGCGCCGCGGAAGTTGAAGCGGCTCACGTAGGCGCGGGAGGGCATCTCGAAGCGGCCCACCTGCATGATGTCGAGCCCGCCAGAGATCTCCTCCCAGACGCTCTTGCTGCCGTCGAGGGCGTCGCGACTCTGGTCCACGTAGGCGATCTCCACCGTCTCGCCGATGCGCAGCGTCCCACCGTCGGGCTGCTCCTGGCCGGTGAGGAGGCGGAACAGCGTGGTCTTGCCCGCGCCGTTGGGGCCGATGATGCCTACGATGCCGCCCTTGGGAAGGTCGAAGCTGAGGCCCTCGAACAGCAGCCGCTCCCCGTAGCCCTTGCGCAGCCCCTTGGCCTCCACCACCAGCTCGCCGAGCCGGGGTCCCGGTGGGATGTAGATCTCGTTGGTCTCGTTGCGCTGCTGGAAGGTGGGGGACTGGAGCTCCTCGAAGCGGGCCAGTCGCGCCTTGCTCTTGGCATGCCGTCCCTTGGGGTTGGCGCGCACCCACTCCAGCTCCTGCTTGATGGTGCGCAGGCGGGCCTGCTCCTGCTTCTCCTCCACCTCGATGCGCCGCTCCTTCTGCTCCAGCCAGGACGAGTAGTTGCCCTCCCAGGGGATGCCGTGGCCCCGGTCCAGCTCCAGGATCCAGCCCGCCACGTTGTCGAGGAAGTAGCGGTCGTGGGTCACCGCAACCACGGTGCCCAGGTAGTCCCGCAGGAAGTGCTCCAGCCAGGCCACGGACTCCGCGTCCAGGTGGTTGGTGGGCTCGTCGAGCAGCAGCATGTCCGGGCGCGACAGGAGCAGCCGGCACAGGGCCACCCGCCGACGCTCCCCGCCGGAGAGGGTGGCGACGCCGGCGTTCCAGGGCGGCAGCCGCAGGGCATCGGCAGCGATGTCGAGGGTGCGATCCAGGTTGTGGCCGTCGCTGGCCTGGATGAGGTTCTCTAACTCCGCCTGCTCCTGGGCCAGGGCCTCGTAGTCGGCATCCGCGTCGGCGTAGGCGGTATAGACCTCATCGAGCCGTGCCAGCGCCTGCTGGATGGGCGCCACCGCCTCCTCCACGTTGCCGCGCACGTCCTTGGTGGCATCCAATTGGGGCTCCTGGGGCAGGAAGCCCACGCGGATGCCGGGCTGGGGGCGGGCCTCGCCCTCGATGTCCTGGTCCACCCCGGCCATGATCCTGAGCAGCGTGGACTTGCCCGAGCCGTTGAGGCCGAGCACGCCGATCTTGGCGCCTGGGAAGAAGGAGAGGGAGATGTTCTGGAGGATCACCCGCTTGGGGGGCACGATCTTGCCCACCCGATTCATGGTGAAGATGTACTGCGCCATGGACTGTCTCGCTGTGGCTCCGGGGAGCCTGGGGCTGAGGGAAGGGCGGTGCGAGCCGCGCGGGCGTCGGTGCCGGTGGGTCGCCGCAGCCGGCAACGGGGTTATTATCCCACAAAGCGCCGGTCCCCTCGGCGGGGTGCGGCGCCGAGTCGAGCTGCAGTCCAGTCCCAGGTGAGCCCCATGACCCCGCAGGAAGACCTCGTCAGGCATTACCGCTGGCTGCGCCAGTACGGCTACAACGACTCCCACAGCGGTAACGCCTCGATCCGCCTGGGGGATCGTTTCTGGGTCACCCCCACCGGGGCCTGCGCCGATACCCTCGCCCCGGGAGACCTCCTGGAATGTCCCCTGGAGGGACCTTGCCCGCCGGGGGCCTCGCTCGACGCCCCCCTCCACCAGCGCATCTACCAGTACAACGCCCAGGCGACCGCGGTGCTCCACAGTCACGGTCCCTACAGCGTGGGGGTGACCCTGGCCGGCGGCCAATTCCGGCCGGTGGACTTCGAGGGATGGCTGTACTTCAAGGCGGTGCCGGTGATCCGCATCCCCTACGAGGACTACGTCCGCCAGGCGCCGGAGGCGGTGGCCAGGGCGCTGCGGGATCACCCGGTGGCGGTGGTGCGGGGCCACGGGGTCTATGCCTGTGCCCCCTCCCTCAACCTGGCCTACAAGTGGACCTGCTCCCTGGAGCTCTCCGCCAAGACCTTCGCCATCGCTGAGGCCCTCGGCGGTGCCCCCGGCCTCCCTTAGCGCTCCGCCGCCAGGTAGCAGGTCCAGTTCGCATCGGGCTCCGCCCGCTCCACGGGCTCGAAGCGCCCGTCGGGCTCGCCCCTTTCGTCCCAGCCCTGCCAGAACGCCTGTACCCGCTGGAAGCCCACCTCCAGGAGCAGGTCGCGGATCTCGGGGAGGGTCCAGAGCCGCCAGTCGTAGCTGAAGGCCCGCTCCAGCCGCGAGCCGTCGGGAAACTCGAAGTGGATGTGGCAGCGCAGCCGGCCGCTGAGGGGGTCGTAGTCAGTCTGCTCCCAGACGTAGGTAAAGGGGCCGAAGTCCCCGCTGACCGCTCGGCGCTCCTCGAGGGTGCGGGAGGCGTTGTAGCCCCCATAGGCGTCGAGGAGCAGCACACCGTCCTCCGCGAGCGCGTCGCGCGACCGGGCGAAGTAGGCCCGGAGCGACGCCCGCTCCTGGAGCAGCCAGTAGCTGAAGTTCAGCGCCAGGATCAGATCCGGGGCGGGGGTGGAGACCTCCCGCACATCGGCCCGGATCAGCTCCAGCCGTTCCCTCTGGTCGGCGCGCAGCCCCGAGAGGTTGTGGGTCCGAGCCCAGGCGAGCACCTCCGGGTCCAGGTCCACGCCAACGGCGCGGTGGCCCCGGCCGCGCCGCACCCACTCGCAGCAGAGCTGGGCGGTGCCGCAGAAATCCTCCCGCAACAGCGCCGCCCGGCGCCCCCGTAGCCGGTGGAAGGTGGACTCGATGAACGCCACCTCCAGACCCGCAGATTGCACCGCGAGCTCGTAGAGGCGGTGGCGGTCGGCGTGAGTGGCGAGGGGGCTAGCGGAGGCGGTGAAGTCCATAGTCTCCCGGGACGCAGACGAGGCGATCCTGCGATCAAGGAATCGAAGCCTCACTATTTTTCCGTAATTCTAGAATGGATCCAAGTCGATTTCAGGGGCGGAGAATGGCGACCACTACTGCCGACAGCGCCGGTTGGATTCATTACGCCGGGGAGGACCTCACCGAGGTCCCCGTCCACCAG
>CAZFHV010000194.1:0-5619 GCA_964519095.1 uncultured Chromatiaceae bacterium
CGCCCTCCCATCGGCTCTCGATCTTGCCCCCCGGGCGCTCGGCCGCCTCCCACAGCTCCACCGCCACCCCGGCGCGGGCGAGGCCCCAGGCGACCGTGAGCCCGGAGATACCACCGCCGACGATGAGGACCTCGGTGTCCAGGGTCAGTGGCCGGTTGTCAAGGTTTCAGCTCCGCCTTCATCCGCTCGATCAGGTCGCGCCCCAGGGTCCCCAGCCCACCGCTCTCGGGGTCCCGATGGGTCTCTACGTAGTCGCGGATCGCAGCGAAGCGCCGGGCCCCCTGGTCGTTGTCCCTGAGCCGCGGCACCCGCTCTCGGGCGAGGGCGTAGGCGTCGAAGGACAGCTCCCTCAGGCCCAGGGCCTTGATGCGGCGCACCGCCCGCAGCATGGCCCGGTTGCGGAAGCGGGTGAGGTCCTCGGGGCCGATGACGGCCAGGCCCTCCCGGCGGGCGTTGAATTCCGCCGCCTTCTTGATGCCGCCGCGGATGAATTCCGGGGCGGCATGGATCCGGGCCAGGGCCTGGGGGGACCAGGCGACCCCCGCCAAGTCGGGGTCGGCGAAGCGGGTCACGTCCGCGGGCTCGACCTGGCGGGAGCGGCGCCGGCGGGCCTCGGCCTCGGCGGCGGCCTCCAAAGTACCCTGGAGGAAGGGGCGGAGCGACGGCGGTCGGGTGTCCAGCACCTGCCCCAAGGCCGCCTCGGCGGCCGGGGTCCAGGCCAGACGCCGGCAGGGCTCGTCCTCCTGCTCCAGGCGGGTCAGCAGGCCCTGGTTGACCTCGAGGCGCCCCTCGGCGCGGGCCAGGTCCTCGGCGACCTGCCGTACCCCCTCGCGCAGAAACCCCGGCAGGGCCTCCAGGTGGGCCCGGGCCTCGGCGGTCCAGGCGAGCGGGGGGGCAGGGGGCTCCGGGGCGGGCGTCGCCGCGGCGGACGGCCGCCCCGGCATCCCATCGCCGAAGCGCCGTTGGGCCAGGGCCGCCAGGTGATCGGGGGTCACCAGGGCCTCGCCGAGCCCCGCCACATGGTCCTCGGCACGCTTGCGCACCATCTTGCGCAGGAATCCGGGCACCCGGGAGAGGCGCTGCCAGGCCGCGGGGGTCCAGGCGAGGGTGGGCACCGGCGCCTCGGCGAGGGGCTCGATGACGGGCCCGCCGCCGGGCTCATGGCAGCACCAGGGGTCGGCGTCCATCAGGTCCCCCCCCAGGGCCAGGGGCCGCGCTCGGCAGCCCCCGCACAGCTTGCGGAACTCGCAGACGCCGCACTTGCCTTGCAGCACCGGGGCCCGCAACCGGGCGAGACCGGGGCTCTGGTCCCACAGGGCCCAGAAGGGGTCCCGCCGGATGTTGCCCTCGGGATCCGGGATGTAGGGGCAGGCGGTCAGGTCCCCCTCGGGGGTGATACGGGCATAGTGGATGCCCGCCAGGCAGCCGCCCCCCTCGTAGCCCTGGGCCCGGGTCAGGGGGGAGGCGGGGTCGCGCTGGTAGGCGATGCGCTTGAAGTGGGGGGCGCAGCGGGCGCGGATCAGCAGGTCCGGGCTCTCCGACTGGGCCTCGAGCAGTTGCCCGAGGACCCGCTCGTAGCGGGCGGGGCTGATGTCGCTCATGGACTCGCCGCGCCCGGTGCAGACCAGGAAGAAGGCGTTGAGGACATGAGCCCCGGCGGCGCGGGCGAAGGCGATCAGGTCCGGGATCTCGCCCGCGTTGGCTTCGGTGACGCTGACATGGATCTGGAAGGGCAGCCCCTGGCGCCGGCAGGCCTCCATCCCCGCCAGGGTGCGCACCCAGGCCCCCGGGCGTCCGCGGAAGGCGTCGTGGCGTTCCGGGTCGAGCGAGTCCAGGCTGATGCCCACCCCCAGGGTCCCCGCGGCCTTGAGGCGCCCGACCCGGGCCTCATCCAGCAGGACCCCATTGGTGCCCACCACCATGGCCAGGCCGAGGCGGCTGCCACGGGCCGCCAGGTCCTCCAGGTCGCGGCGCAGCAGGGGCTCGCCGCCGGTGAGGACGACCAGGGTGTCGCTGCGGCGTGCAGCGACCTGCTCCAGAAGCCCGATGACCTCGGCGGTGGTCAGCTCGTCCTGGTCACCGGCGCCGCGGGTGCCGGCGTCCAGGTAGCAGTGGCCGCAGGCCAGGTTGCAGCGGCGGGTGAGATTGACCGCCAGGAGGAAGAGGTCGGGGCCGGTCATGACCGAAGCCGCGAGCGGGGGTCGGTCGGGTCCAGGTGGAAGACCCCCCGTGCCTGCCACTGGGCCTTGACCGCGTCCACCGCCTCGGGGTCGATGCGCGACCGCCCCTGGCCCTTGGCCCAGGACTCGATCTCCCGCACCAGCATTCCGCGCACCAAGTCCGGCACCCGGGCGAGCCGCGCCTCGGCCTCCGGGGCCCAGGGCAGGGTGGTGGCGACGGCCTCGGAGCCGCTCCGGATGGTCTCAAGGACTTGGCCGATGAAGGCGGCGTCGATGCAGGAGACGCCGTTTTGGCGGGCGATCGCCTCGGCGGCATTGACCGACAGGTCGCGGCAGAAGCCCACCGGCACACCGGCGAGCAGGGCACGCGCCTCGTCGGTCCAGGTCAGGGAGACGGCGGGGTCCGGCACCGCCGAGCAGGATGCGCCGGGGAAGGGGCAGACGCCTGGTCGCGGCGCCGCGTCCCCCGCCGTCCCCGCCTGCTGCGCCGACATGGCGGCGCGGGCCTCGGCCAGCCCCGCCTCGGCCAGGTCCGGGGTGACCTCGCTCGCCCCCTGGCAGCGGGCGAAGGCCTCGATGCGGGCCTTGGACCGATCGCGCATCAAGCCCTGGGGGACCCGCATCAGCCGGGCCAGGGCCGCGGCCTGCCAGTGCGGGGGGGCCTCGGGGTCGGGCGCCCCGAGGAAGGCGGCGAGGTGGTCCAGCTCCACGCTGGCAGACCCCTCCGCCCTGGCCTTCTTCTCCACCTTGAGGCTCAGGGGACCACGCAGGGCGAGGTCGCGGACCTGGAGCAGTCGGGCAGTGGCCGCTTCGGACCAGGGCAGGGGGGTGGGCGCCGTGGCGCCCGCGTCATGGGCCGCCACGATCTCGGCCAGGGCCTGCTCCGGGCGGCCCGGCATGAGCCTGGCGGTGGCCTCCTCCACCAGGCGCTCGGTGATGACGCTGTGCCCCTGCTCTTGGGCGTAGCGCAGGATGGCCATCCTGGCCATGGAGCGGACGAAGCCCGGCACCCGTTCCATGCGCGCCTCCGCCTCCCGGGTCCAGCTCGTGGTCACGGCCGCCACCCGCTCCAGCTCGGGGTTGTGCCCCCGGGCGGAGAGCAGCACGGCGCACTCGGCATCCTCCAACAGACCCTCCGCGTTACCCCCGATGTCCAGGTCCGGGTCGGCGTGGATGCCGGTGCGCCCCAGCACCAGTAGGGAGGGCCGCGCCTGGCGCAGGTAGCGCCCGATGGCCTCCTGGGGTTTGCCGTCCAACAGCACCGTCTCGAGCTTCAGGCCCTGCCCCTCGGCCAGGCCGCGGGCCACGGACAGATGGCCCTGGTAGATGCGGGCCAGCCCCGAGTCGATGATCTCCTCGTGGAGCCGCTCCTGGTCCCGGAAGCGGAAGATCTGCCCTGCCTCCGCCGAGAGCACCCCGGCGATGCGGTTGAAGGCGACGTAGTGGTAGTAGGGGTCGAAGGCGGCCACTGCCCGTACCGGCACCTGCCAGGCGCGGGCCAGCTCCAGGGCGGTGAGGAGCCCGCCCCAGGCCCGCGGCGAGCCGTCCACCGCCACGACGATGGGGCCCTCGGCGATGGCGCGGTCCGGGTCCTTGATCACCAGGGTGTCGATGCCGGTCCGGCGCACCACCCGCCGGCAGACGGTGCCGAGGCGGCTGCCCGCGACCCGGCCCAGGCCCAGGGCCCCCAGGATCAGCAGGTCGTGGCCGCCGGCCTCGGCCTCGCGCACCAGCTCGCGGTAGTTCTTGCCCTCCAGGGCGCGGCGGTGCAGGGCGAGGCCCAGGGGCGCAGTCTGGCGCTCCACCTGGTCCAGGTAGGCGTCCGAGATGATCGAGAGGCCCCGGGTGATGAGGTCGTCGTGGACCTCGCGCTGCCGCTCCAACTCGGCCTCCGCCCGGAACCGCTCCGGCAGCCCCCCCTCCATCTGGCGGAAGCGCAGGTCGTGGAGCTTGGCCGCGTAGACGTGGGCCGCGGTGATGGGGGTCTGCCACAGGCGCGCCAAGGCGAGGGCCTCGGTCACCGCCCGGTTGGAATGGTCCGAGGAGTCCACCGCCAGGAGGATGGACCCGTACCCGGGGCGGGGCGCATCGCCCACGCTGAGTGGGGTTTCGGCTTGGGCGCTCATGGACTCCCTCGTTGGGTGGCCCGGGCGGCCTCAGCCGCCGAACAGGGCATAGCCGAAGATCGCGGACACCACCGCCAGATTGACCAGCCCGCCGGCGATGGCGAGCCAGTCCAGGGGGGTCAACCGCTGCCTGGGGTTCGTAGCTTGTGCGCTGGTGGTCATGCCGGACCTCTGGAGGATGGTGACTCTCCCGGTGTGGCAGATCTCGTGCCAAATGCCCGGGGCCTGTGCAAAGGCAGGGCACTCGGCTTTACGTCTGCCGAGGGGATAAGGGCCGGATGGAACGCTGCGTTCAATCCGGCGGGCAGCCGAGACGGTTCGTACCAAGCACCCGATCGGCGGAGAGACACCGATACCGAGTGCGCCGCGCTTTTCAGCGGCAACGCGGCCACGAACAGGATGGCGACCACATCCCCCGCCGCAAGGACCCAGATACAATGGGCGAACGGCGACAAGGGGTCGACGACCCCCAGCGCGCCGCATCGGTAACTTACGATGAAAGTCGCGCCGGGATCGATAGCCGCGGATACTCCACCGGCCTGGGGACAATGCGCGCACATCCGGGTTGCATTCCTTGGACGGGGTCGGCCTTCCTATCGGTCCACCGGCTACGAGCATTCGACATTCAGCATCCCATGGAACCCCAACAACTGAACTGGATCGCCAACTTCATCTGGGGTATCGCCGACGACGTACTGCGCGACCTGTACGTGCGCGGCAAGTACCGTGATGTGATCCTGCCGATGACCGTGCTGCGCCGGCTGGATGCGGTGCTGGAGCCCAGCAAGGCCGCGGTGCTCGACATGAAGGCCACGCTCGACGGGGCAGGCGTCGTGCACCAGGATCCGGCGCTTCGCCAGGCCGCCGGCCAGGCCTTCTACAACACCTCCCGGTTCACGCTGCGCGAGCTCAAGGCGCGCGCCAGCCAGCAGCAGCTCAAGGCGGACTTCGAGGCCTACCTCGACGGCTTCTCGCCGAACGTGCAGGACATCCTCGAAAACTTCGAATTCCGCAACCAGATCCCGCGCCTGTCGAAGGCCGACGCCCTCGGCACGCTGATCGAGAAGCTGACTTCGCCGGATATCAACCTGAGCCCGATCCCGGTGCTCAACGGCGACGGCTCGGTCAAGCATCCCGGCCTCGACAACCACGGCATGGGCACGGTGTTCGAGGAACTGGTCCGCCGCTTCAACGAGGAGAACAACGAGGAAGCCGGCGAGCACTGGACGCCGCGCGACGCCGTCAAGCTCATGGCGAAGCTGATCTTCCTGCCGATCGCCGACGAGATCGAGTCGGGCACCTACCTGCTCTAC
>CAZFHV010000195.1:0-5614 GCA_964519095.1 uncultured Chromatiaceae bacterium
TGGAACACCTTGGTATAGGGCGCGGCGGTGCGGGCGGTGATGCGCCAGTCCAGGCTGCGGATGTCGTCGCCGGGCTGGTAGTGGCGCGACTCCAGGTAATCCATGCCGCGGCCGCGAAAGCGCGAGCCATGGGCGCCCGCCAGCGCCGAGCCGGCGGGCCGCCGCCCCCCCAGATGGAGGCCCCGCACCCGGGTGCGCAGGGCGAGGAGGTCCTCGCGCTGGACGCGCACCCGCGGGTCGTCGGCAACGAAGCGCTCGTCCGCCATGCCCCCCTGCACCCTCCCCTTCTGCTAAGCGGCGGGGACCCGATTCAGCAGCTCTCCCACCAGGCGATCCGCGTCCAGTCCTTCCGCCTCCGCCGCGTAGCTCATCAGCACCCGGTGGCGGAGCACGTCCGGGGCCATGTCCTGGACGTCGGCCGGGGAGACGTAGTCCCGGCCCAGCAGCCAGGCGTGGGCCCGGGCGCAGCGATCCAGCGCGATGGTGGCCCGGGGGCTGCCGCCGTAGTCCACCAGGCGGCGCAGGTCCGGCCCGTAGGGGCTGGGGTCCCGGGTGGCCAGCACCAGTTGCACCAGGTAGTCCTCCACCACCGGAGCCATGTGCAGGCCCATCACCTCGGCGCGGGCGGCGGCGATCTGCTCTCGTGTCAGGCGAAGGCTCGGCCGCTCGTGGCCCGCGGTCACCTCCCGTCGCGCCAGGTGAAGAATAGCCCGCTCCGTCTCCGCCTGGGGGTAACCCACCCGCACGTGCATGAGGAAGCGGTCGAGCTGGGCCTCGGGCAGGGGGTAGGTGCCCTCCTGCTCGATGGGGTTCTGGGTGGCCATGACCAGAAAGGGCTCCGGCAGGGGATAGGTGCGCCGGCCCACGGTGATCTGCCGCTCCCCCATGGCCTCCAGCAGGGCGGACTGCACCTTGGCCGGGGCCCGGTTGACCTCGTCCGCCAGCACCAGGTTGTGGAACAGGGGACCGGGCTGGAACTCGAAGTCCGCCGTCTGGGGCCGGAACACATCGGTACCCGTCAGGTCACCCGGCAGCAGGTCTGGGGTGAACTGGATGCGCTGGAAGCTCCCTTCGAGCCCCTCGGCCAGGGCCTTGATGGCGGTGGTCTTGGCCAGGCCAGGTGCCCCCTCCACCAGCAGATGCCCATCCGCCAGGAGGGCGATCAGCAACCGCTCCACCAGGGTCACCTGCCCCAGGATGCGACGGGAGAGATCGGCCCGCAGCCGCTGGAAGGCCGCCTGGGCGGTGCTGGGAGGGGCCGCGGGGACGGCGACGGCGGTGTCCGGGGTCATGGGCTCGGGACTCCTCAGTAGTGGCGATCGCGGATGGGAGGTCTGGGGTATCGGCGTAAGGATTGTACCCGCTCGACCGGATGCGCTCTGTGAGACCGCGGCGGTGGCGGCAAGTGCCGCGGCGTGGACCCCACCCCAGCAGACATTTTGGCCACGTCGTGCGCCCGGCCTAGCGAGCCTGCGAGGATCGCGGCCCAAGGCTGTCGTTGGCACTCGGACTCTTTGGGCTGCTCCCCCTACCTGACCCCGCGTCGGGCCGGCACCAAGGTGTGACACCCAGCGGCCCTTGGCAGGACCCGAACGGATGGGAAAGCCCAGGGATGGTATCCTCCCCACTGCGGTGCAGGCTCTAAGCCCCCGCGGTGATTCCGGGGACGGGCCCCTCGTCGATTCATCGCGCCCACCAAGCCTCCGAAAGGCACATCAGCGGGCTACTTGCTGACCTCCCTGCACCAGTCGCGCAGTCGTTCCTTCGGAGGTCTGCCCCGCCACAGGGCTCGATAGACCCTGGCGGCCAGCTTGAGCCAGACCCCCGGCTGTACGATCGGCATCCGCAGCGCATTGGCGATGAGGAATTTGCGTACGATGCATTCACGCCACGAGCCGCGACGGGCGCGCCCAATCTGCCGCCACCAGCCGATCCAGTACCGAAATCGGTAGGCCGTGACCAATGCTGATCGTCGATCGATCGGCGTGTGGGCGTAGATGAACCTCAGCAGCTTCAGGCGCTGCCCCACCTGTTCGGTGGCGCTGTCGTTCCCTGGGTGTTCCCGATACCACATCAAGGGCTCGGGGAGACAGAGAATCGGACCCAGCGCCAGGACGTTCAGCAGGAACACCACGTCCGCATATTTTCCCCCCTCCAGCACGGGCCCCTCGTACAGCCCGCGGATGGCCTTCCGCCGGTACATGTAACCAGGGTAGGGCGCCGCCAGAAGGATGCGGGTGAAGCCCAGATAGGGGGCCAAGAACTCCGCCGCCGAGGTTATCCGCCACGGCCGGGTGATCCAACCCATGCGCCCGTGCCAGAGGGCCATGCCGTTACGAATCGTCCACGCATTGCAGACCGCGGCCACCAACTCGGCGTCGCGGTCCAACTCTGCCGACAAGGTGCCGAGATAATTCGGCGCCATGAGGTCATCGTCGTGAAAATAAACGACGTAGTCAGCGGACGACTCGTGGTACACAGTCCCGAAATGATCCGGCGAGGCCAGCGCAGGTCTCCTGCGGATATATCGAACCCCGGGGAACTCGGCCTGGACCATGGCGCCTACCGCGTCGCCCTCGGAGTTGTCCGATACGATCACCTCATATCCCACAAATTCCTGCGAGAGTACAGAGCATAGGGTCTCGCGCAGCATCTCCGGGCGGTCGCGGGCCAGCACATAGACCTGTATGCGCGCTGCCGCCAGATAGTCCTGGCGCTGGGAAAGATCGTATCGCTTCATGGCCCGATTCAAGGGACAGCCAAGCGTCGTTTCGATCACGCAGTCGCGGCGGCGAAACAACGGCGGTACAGATAGACCGACATCATCAGCCCACAGATCGCGACGGTGAGAAACGACACCCAGAGGGACGACGCCCACGGCCACAGCAGAATGCCCACCACGGCGCCGCCTCCCATCCAGGTCATCGGGTCGAGGCGACCGAGCAGCGGCAGGAGCGAGAACGACAACTCGCCCTGAACCCGTCGGTTCAGGATCAGGAGCAGCAACGCACCCGACAGCAGCAGCACGAGGGGCACCAGATCGTGGGCCCACTGGGGCGGTAGAACGTATAGCAGAACGAACAGGGCCGACGCGGCGTAAAGGTGGGGCCATATCATCATGCTCGTATGATACAGGGCGTGGGAGCTGAGCGACGCCAGTGCGGCATACTTGCGTAGCAGGTGAAACACGGCGCCGCAGACGACGAAGAACACGGCCCCCTGATAGGCCTCGCCCGCCAGGATGCGCAGCAGAAACGGGGCCAGGAAGATGACCCCCAGGGTCGTCACGAAATACAGGGGGTGGGCCTCCAATACCACGGTGCGCAAGGCCGAACCGACCTCATCTCTGCCGCCCTGTGCCGACTCCCGGTAGAACGCCGGGAAATACAATTGCTGCACGATGGATTCCACCGCCGTGGATGCGCGGTGGGCGATCGTAAACCCCACCGAGATCTCGGCCACATAGGCAAGTCCGAGCTTGGGCTCCAGGAGATATCGGTACCCCTCCAGGATGAACCACAGGCAAAACGAGGAGATGGCCACCGGATACGCGAACACCCATACCTGCCGTATCTTGCCGAGGTCGAGTTCGCGCAGGCGAGGGACGATTCTGGCCTCGGACCGGACATGACGCCGAAAGACGACCAGCGAGATCGCCGCAAAGATCACCTGGGCGAGAAATTGCCCGAGAAACCAGTTCCATGCGGTGGGGGCGCCCAAATAGGCGAAGGCCGCTGAGGCCACCAGAATGGCGACGAGATTCAGCGTCGACAGCAGTACGAAGATACCACGATGGCCCAATCCGTTGAGGTAAGAGACCAGGGCCGAAACGATGGTCCAAGGGACGATACCCAGGAGAACGAACACCATGAGGTCGGAATAGGCCAGATGGGGCAGGGTGGTGCGAAAGATCGACGCCACCGGTAGAAGTACCAGACATATCAGTATGGCGTACAGAAAATATAAGTTTAGGCGTTGGAATAAGACCTGTCCAGCCTGCCAGACGAATAACTGTCGATTGCAGTAATACCCTACGGGGGCGATAAAGGCAAGTCCTATATAGCTCAATACGGCATTCATAAGATAGAAGATCCCCACCTGTTCCTTAGCGAGCAGCGCGGTCATGATCGTGAGTGAGAGAATCGCGATGATGGCATGTAGACCACGCCCCAAGACGATCAGCACCACGCCCCGATTAACCATTGGCAATCTCGTGCAGCAGCCGCTCGGCGAACCGGCTCGGTGAAAACTCGTGGTATGCATCGCTCCCCAGAAATCGACGGATAGCGTGTTGATATTGCAGCCGATCCGACTCGGACATAGTGGAGATGAAACGGTGCAAGTCTGCAAAAGAGGCGAATTGCCGCATGTCCACAAAGCAGTCGGATGGGACGTAGCGGGTGATGTCCGGAGCCCCGAGATACACCGGTATGCACCCGGCATATAGGCTGTCAAACAGCTTTTCAGTGATGTAGCCGTCGGCGGTCGCGCAATTCTCGAAGCAGATCGAAAACCGGTAGCGCCCCAGCGTCGCAAGCTTGGAGGCCGCCGGTCCACAGTAGACTCGATATCTCTTCTGGAGCGCGAACGGCAGGCGAAAAGGGAACAGGTTCAAGATATTCAGCGGCCGCAGAAGGCCCCTGAAGACATCCCGATCCCACCCGCGTCCATACAAGCCGAAGTCCCCCGGGTGATTGTGCTCGTAGAACTCGATGGCCTGCTGCCGCCGGGAATAGAGCTCGCCCGCGACGCCGGACGCGCGCTTCGAGGTGATCAGCGCCAGCAGCCGGTCACGGCAGGCGTTTTCGAAGTTCAAGGCGGGTGTGGGGTTCTGGGCGATGCAGGTCTTGACATAGCGGTCGCCGTCCACCAAATGCGGGTCCCAGGTGAATATCCGTCTGAAGGGCTGGTGTCGCTCCCGCTGGTAATTTTCCGGCCGGATGAGCGGGCTCTCCAGCAGCATCAGGTACAGGGGCCTACATGAACCTTTGGCGAACCGGAAGACCGGGTCCGATTCCTTCGGCAGGTCCAGGAAGACGAAACCGTCCACCGCCTCCTTGATCGGGAAGTTGTCCCAGGTCCCGACCCGAATGCCGCGTCCTTCCGCCATGTGCCGGATCACCTGCATCGGCTTGAGCAGTCCTTCGCCGACGCCCGGAACGTCCTCATGCTCGAACATGAAGTTGTTCTGATTGAGCGTCGTATAATAGTTATGGAAGACTATATTGTGTGGTGACATCGGCCATAACCCCATTATCGCATGTGGCACCGCCGCTCAGGCCATCCCGTTACACACATCTCACACCCCATAGGCCTCCCTGGCATGTTTGACGCCTGCGGCAAAGTCCATGATGCGTTGGAGTCCGAGCCAGATAGTCTTCACCCCCGGCTCCCCCATCAGCCTTGCGACCGAGGAACCCTCCAAGGCGTGCGATGAGGTGCAGCACCTCGTTGAAACTCGGGGGTTGTCAGGTAGGAGGTTTTTGGTGAGGATGTAGGCCGCCTGCCACTCCTCAGGCTCCAAGAGTAGCCCCGCATCGAGATCGGATAGGGTTCGGCCTAGAGGCATCAGCCGGGCGATGCACCAGGCGACCACCAAAAACGGCATTAGGGC
>CAZFHV010000196.1:0-5587 GCA_964519095.1 uncultured Chromatiaceae bacterium
CTCCTCTTGGGTTGGTTGCTCACCCCCTAGAGGCTAACCCCTGCGGGCCTTCATAAGATCTACGGCCCTGCCACCCCTCCCCCCTGGGGTGCCCACGGCTCGCCGGGGGGCAACTACCGGCCCTCGTCCCCCCTTTCCGCCGGGACGATGGCATAGCCCTGGTCGCCGAGCACCCGCGGGATCTGCCGCGCGTACTGGCGATCCTTGTCGCGCTCCTGATCGGGTAGATCCTTCCACGGGATGAGATCGGGATGGGTTCGGCGGTCGTCGTCCTTCTTGTCACCCAGGCGCCAGCCGTCGAGAAACTTGCGGACACACCAGCGGCCGTGCTCCATCTCCGCCAGGATCTCGATCTGCTCGGGGCTGAAGGCCTCCACCGGCGCGGCGCCGGGGGGGAGTCGATCGCGCTTCTCGGCCCTGAGGCCAAGGGCATTGAGCTGCTCGGCGATGAACTCGACGCGCTCGCGGATGGTGCCCTTCAGGTCGGGTCGCAGCCTGTCCCAGGGCTGGTTCTCGGGCCGATCGTCCACGACGCTGGCGCGCCTGCGCTCGGCCACGCCGCGCTCGTGGTCCCGCCGAGCGGCTTCCTCGCGCTGGTCTTCGGTCAACGCCCCGGAGGAAAAACCGGCCACGAACAGCTTGACGGTCTGGGGGTCGTAGGGCAGGGCGATGAGGTTGGGGTGGTCCAACCAGTCGGGGTCTTCCAGGACGGCGGCGGCACGCCCGCTGCCTTTCAGGACTCCGACCTTGGCCCCCATCATCAGGGCCAGCCGGTACTCGAACCCGGCGAGCTTGCCTCCGCTGATGCCGATGACCCGTACCTCCGAGGGCAGGATGCCCTGGCTGAGGATGTCCGCCCAGACCTGAACGGCGCCCCAGGGCGAGAAGCTCTGTCCGGGGTGCGCGTAGAAGCGGTAGCCCCTGTGCCGCTCGTAGTAGATGGGCAGGGCCTGGGGCAGGCAGGTCACCTTGAGGAGGGGGCCGCGGGAGGAGTCGGGCAGATCACCCACGATCTGCCCAATGCCGCAGCAGGTGCCGCCGCTGAAGAGGGTGCCTGAGAAGTCGCGGAAGGCCTGGGTCAGCAGTGGCGCGTAGTCCCTCAGACGCTCTTCGTCGGCCGGGGCACAGGCGCCGGCCACGATGACCAGCCTTGCGCGCAGGGGCGGACACGCGGGGCTGGCGACCCGCGGGGCGATCTCCGCGCGCAGCGCCTCCAGCTCGGTCCGGGCCCTCTCTGCAGCCCCAGTGTCGAGCTTGGCCAGGGTGGCTTCCTTGGCGCTGATGCTCGCCCGGGCGTGCTCGAGGCGCCGATGGGCCTTGGCCAGCTTGGCGATGAGGAGGAAGCGCTCGAGCAGGGACCATTCCGTGGAACCGCCGCGGTGCAGGGCATCGCAAAGGCGCCGTGCGCGCTTGAGCGCCGCCTCGAGGGGGGTGTCGGACTGGCTCAGCTCGACGGCCTTGGCATAGGCCTCGAGGCCCCCGTAAGGGTCACCCAGCAGCAAGGAGAAGCAGCCGATATCGAAGTAGGCCCAGGGAAGGTAGATGCCGAGGGAGGCCCGCTCTCTGCAGTGTCGGATGGCGTTGTGCAGGGTGGGGCGCATGGGGGCGACGAAGTTGAGGTTGCGATCCTCCTCGGCGGTGAGCTGCAGGTAACCGCGCACCGCCCGCGGCTCCTGGGCGTTGACCTCGAAGGCCCTGCCGTAGAGACGCAAGGCCTCCCGCGGGCCGCCCACTCGGTCCTCGTCATAGGTGTCCGCCAGCATGATCAGGGCATCCGCGCTCCTGAGGTCGAGTCCGATGGCGCGATTCAACCAGTGGCGTGCCCGGGTCTTATCGCCCAGGTGCCACAGGGCCGTACCGTAGTCGAGAAGCAGGTTGGCGGCTGTGGGATCGCGCAACGCCTCCAGCGCCTCCCGGCCCCGGTGGCGGTCGCCGGCCAGGTTTGCCGCCTCCTCCCTCGCCAGGGCGGCGTCGAGCGCCGCGCCGAGGGTGGTCTCACCGTCCTCGGTGGTCTTCGGGCGCTGCTCCCACTGGGTGACGAATCCGCTCAGGGTGTCCCTGACATCCTCCCAGCGCTCCAGGGCGACGGCGATCCGCGCGGTCTTGAGTGCCAGCTTGAGATTGCTCGGATCGAACCCCCGTACCTGTCGGAGCTGCTCCAGCTCCTCCTCGAGTCGGTCCCGGGGCAGATAGGTCCCGTAGTACTCGCGATAGCCATCGAGGGTCGCGATGGCGCGCGCAAAGCTCTGATCGGCGTCTTCGAGAATGGCGGCGATGCGCATCAGCTCCCGCCGCAGCTCGGAGGGTAGCTTGAGGTCACTCTTGTAGACCCGGTCGTGATAGAGGCTCGCCCAGGTGTGCTGGAGCAGGGAGCGCACCTGGATCTCCATCCGGTAGCGCGGACCTGGATCGAACTGCTGGCTGGCATCGGCGGGGGGGTACGCCGCTCGAACAACCGGGGGATGATCGCCGCGGCTTGGGGGTTGCTGGCCTTGACCGCCTCGATTTTATCGGGAAACGCCTGGGGCTTCAGGGAGACGATGAAGTGCACCGAGCGATAACCGAACTCGCCCACACCCAGGCGCACCAGGGTGTCCTCGGTGTGGGGCTCGTCGATCCGAAGTGCCTGCGGATGAAGGCACAGACCGGAGCGACGTCGTTGGTGGATTCGGTGATGACGCGCGCGCCGCATAGGTCCGTCATCAGGCTGAGCGGATCGGTGTAATGCATCTGCTTGCGGAGGGTCTTCTCGGCAAAGCTGGCGAGCGCTTTGGCGCGAACCTGAATGATGGCTTCCACGCCCAGCTCGCTGGTAGCGCGCTTGAGCACGCGCTCGACGATCGCATCCAGTATCCGGTAATGGTCCCGTACGGCCGCGTAGGCTTCCACGGCTGCTTGGTACTTGGCCAGGTCAGGGGTGTTGCTGGTCATGTCGATGCGCGCCTCCGGTAGCGGATGCCGGCTGAGCCTGTGATCGGCCCGCCGTGGGCCCCTGAGCCCAGTGCCCGGCTCGATCGCGGTGAGGGGATCGCCCCCGCTATGTCAGGACGCCCGCCAGTAAGGCACCGCCATCGCGGCGGGTCTCCGCTGGCCTCTCCCGACCGGTGTCTCAGGGTCTCGCCGGCGTATGGGTCCAAGCTGCTATTCTCCCCTTGGCGTCGTAGCCGAGCGCCAGGCGCGACTGGCTGCCGATGTCTACGCTGGCCAGTCGATTCGAGGCATCGTACTGGTACTTGAGCACCAGGGCGTTGGGTGTGGTGATCTTGGCGGGCAGACCGGCATGCGACCCGTCCTGATAGTAATCGATGGCGAGCTTGCCACCGTCAAACTGCTCGACACGAGCCAGCAGGCCGGCCTTCCATTCGATCCGGGCCTTGGCGCCCCCCTCCTCCAGGTCCAGCCGCTGAAGCTGCCCTGCCTTGTCGTAGGCATACTGCTGCTTGCCGCCCCAGGATGATTTCACCTCCTTGACTCGCCCCGCGGCGTCGCGGTTGATCTGGTAGCCGTAGTTCTTGCCATCCCGCTGGGTGCTCATCGCAATCAAGTCGCCGGAGCCGTCATAGTCCATCGCGACCTTCAGCCCCCGGTAGTCGCTGATCTCCCGCGGGCGACCCGCAGGGTCGAGCCTGGTTTCTTGCCAGCGCTTGAACGGACCCTGCTCCTGCGGCGGTGTCTGGACGAGACGGGTGAGCAGGCCTTCCGCATCGTAGTTCGGATGAACGGCGGCGGTCTCGGCGGCCGCCAGGGTCAGGCGCCCGTCCGCAGACCACGCCTGCCGCAGCAGCAACCGATCGTTGTCGGTGAGTGAGGTGAGTCGGTCGGCGCCGTCATAGCTGCCGATGAGCGTGCAGTGCTTACCGAGCGCCAGGGTCCGGCGGCTGAGATCCGCGGTCTCGGTAAAGCCGATCTTCCCGCCGTCGGCCTGGATCAGCTCCATCGCCACGCCACCGCCCTGGGGATAGGTCCAGGACGCCTTGCTGCCATCCGCATACTGGGCCTCGATGGGGCGCAAGGCCAGATCGTAGCGGACGGACGCCCCTGCCCCCGGGGCGCCACTGGGGACCACCGCCAGGCTGTGCTCGGTGGCACTTGCGCCAATGCGGTACTCGGTGCGGTTGCCGTCGGCATCGGTCTCGGCCAGCAACTGCCCGCGCGGGTTGTACTCGAAGCGGCGCAGACTGATCTCCCGGCTTGGCGCCGCCCCGGGTGCGCCCACTGCTTGGTAGGTGACGGCCACCACCCGAGGGCCCTCGTAGCGGTAGCCCATGCGGCCCTGGACGCCATGCGCGGCGCTCAGGCGGCCGTCGGGACCATACTCATAGCGCACGCTGACCCGGTCTTCGTCGCGGGCGGCCCGTCCCGTCTCCCGTTGGCCGGATGCGGCCTTCAGACGACCACTGGCCGGGTCGTAGCTGAGCTGGATGGAGGCCGCCAGGCTCTTGCCCTGCAGCCCGAGGATGCGGCTGATGCGCCCGGCGGCATCCCGCTCGTAGAAGGTGCGGTAACCGTTGTGCTCGGTGGCCACCAGGTCACCCGCCTCGCTGAAGTGCCAGCGGCCGCCGTCCTTGCGGATGACCGCCCGCGTGGGTCGTGTCAGAAAGTCGGGTTGCCCGTCCGCCAAGGCCAGGAGCTGGCCAGGCCTGTCGGGTACCCGGAGCTGGCTCGCCTTCAGCTCCGGGACCGCCGCGGTACGGGCGAATCGCGCATAGACGCTGTTTAGCGGGGTGACCAGCTCCTGGACGAGATGATCGGTGACCTTCCCCTCCGCCTCGCGTTTCTCCGGCACCTTCACCTCTTGCAGACGGGGCAGGTCCAGGGCCCAGCCCTTGCCCCAGGGGCCAACGGGGTCGAAGAAGGCGTTGAAGCGCCGCACGAGTCGGATGTCCTGGCCGCCGCCGATGGGGATGGCCAGGTCGGTCTCCTCCAGAATCGCCGGCGCCAGCGCCTGGGTGTCGCCGCCGGGGACGGCGAGCCCTTGGTAGCCAGCTGCCGCGCCAGTCAGGCGCTTCACCGCCAGCAGTTGTGGCGCCGCCATCTGGGTGCGCACGGCCGGGGCCAGCGATGCGGAACGGTCCAGGATCTCCCGTGCGGCCGCTCGCTCCTCTTTCGGCAGGCGCCCGACCTCCGCTGCGTCGGTGAGCAGCTTGACGTCGGCACTGGGCGGCGACAGGCTCACGCCACCGAAGATGCGCACCGTACGGTTGGCTTTGCTGCGGGGGTTATCAAGCGCCGGGGTGGTCTTCTCGAAGGCCACCGCTTGCACCGGGTAATCGCGCATCCAGAACGGCAAGGGCACGCCTTGATCGCGCAGCTTCTCCGCAATGGCGGTCAGCAGGGCAATCCGGCGCAGCTCGGTGAGCACCGGCACCGGGTCCTTGCGTCCGGATTCCGGCGGCGGCACCAGGAATTGCTCCCTGGCAATTGCCTCGTACTGGTGGGTGAACCACTCGCTGAATGCCGCCGCACCCGTGGAGGGAGCGCGCCACGGGCAAGAAGAACACGGCCGGCTTCATTGCGCTTGCGCGCGAGACACTGCGTTTGGTGCGCGGTGGAACCGCCACTTGGTCCGACTGGGTCAAGCTCTCCA
>CAZFHV010000197.1:0-5579 GCA_964519095.1 uncultured Chromatiaceae bacterium
CGGTGGGCCTTGACCCCTGCCCTATACTGACTCCCTGGGAATCCCCAGGAGACGCCGATGAAGATCGAGATGCAGCGCTTCGGTGAGATCGATCTCGAAGGCGAGCGTTAGGAGCCTAGCAACAATACACGCCCGTCGACTGCGGGTTGATCCGCGCCCCTATCCAAGGCAGGATGCCCCATCCCCACTCGGCACCCCTTCGAGACCCACGCCCATGAGCAACGACAGCGAAGACTTCGCCGCCCTGCTGCGCGCCTTCGAGCGCGAGCAGGCCCGCCCCGCCCGCGGCGAGCCCAAGGTGGGGGAGCGGGTGCGGGGTACCGTCGTGGCCATCCGCGAGGACCAGGTCTTCCTGGACCTGGGCGGCAAGACCGAGGGGGTGATGGCGGCCGCCGCCCTCACCGACCCGGACGGGCATCTCCGGGTGGCGCTGGGCGACACCCTGGAGGCCACCGTGAGCGGTCAGGACCCGGGCACCGGGGCACTGCGTCTCGGTACCCAGCAGAGCCGTTCCCTGCACGGTGTGGCGGAGCTGGAGGACGCCTTCCGCAACCAGCTCCCGGTGGAGGGCCAGGTGACGGCCCTGACCAAGGGGGGCATCGAGGTGCAGATCGCCGGCCAGCGGGCCTTCTGTCCCGCCTCCCAGGTCGACATCCGCTTCGTGGAGGACCTCCAGACCTTCGTGGGCCAGCGCCTGAGCTTTCGCGTCACCAAGTACGAGGGCGGCCGGCACCTCAACCTGGTGGTGTCCCGGCGCCTGGTGCTGGAGGCGGAGCAACAGGCCCGCGCGGCGGAGACCCGCGCCCGGCTCGCCGTGGGGTCCACCCTCTCCGGTACCGTCACGTCCCTAAAGGACTACGGGGCCTTCGTGGACCTGGGCGGGGTGGAGGGGATGATCCACCTGAGCGAGCTGGCCTACGGCCGGGTCAAGCACCCGAGCGAGGTGCTCGCGGTGGGACAGCCGGTGGAGGTCTCGGTGCTGCGCATCGAGCCCAGCACCAACCCCAGGCAGCCCGAGAAGATCGCCCTCTCGCTCCGGGCCCTGAGCCGCGATCCCTGGGCGGACGCCGTCGAGCGTTTCCCGGTGGGGGTGCGGGTCCGGGGTGTGGTTACCCGGCTTCAGCCCTTCGGCGCCTTCGTGGAGATCGAGCCCGGCCTGGAGGGCCTGGTTCACGTGAGCGAGCTGGGGGCCGGCCGGCGGGTGACCCATCCCCGCGAGGTCCTGGAGACGGGGGCCGAGGTGGAGGCCAGCGTACTCGCGGTGGAGCCGGAGAAGCGCCGCCTGAGCCTCAGCCTGGATGCGGAGAAAGCGACGGCGGCCAGCGAGGTGAGGGCCGTGTCGGATTACGGCAAGCCCAAGCCCGGCTTTGCCACCCTCGGGGACTTGCTGGGCGAGCGGCTCCGGGGCAAGGGCTAGGGCGCCACACCCCCGCGGTGTGTTTTTGGGGACTTGGGTGTGGCCCGCTCTGGGGAAACGGCGGGGGATGGCGGTTGGGGCGGCGATGCGGCCCCGACGGCCGCACCGCCTCGGGCTGGGGTGCTACAGGGCCAAGACCCAGATGAGGGTCGCCGCCGACACCACCGCAATGGCGGTCAGGGCGCCCAAAGAGCACCAGGTACAGAAGCCCAGAAACTTACGGGTAGCCTCGGTCATATCAAGAGTCCTCCACTCGATCGGGTGCTAAATTGCTAATAATTACTGCACGTTGCCGGGCAGTCCAGCCGCACCTCCGGCGAGCTTCAATCGCCTAGAAATCGGCATGTATACAGAAAATAGTCGGCCCCAACCCTTCCGTCAATACCCGGCGCCGAAAAGGGAATGGGTCGGGGGGCCGGAATCTCTTTCGCGGGGATCCCCCGCGGGCACAACAGCGTTGGCCCCGGTAAGGGCGATGCAAGCCGGTTCCACGGCGACGGGTACAGGCTCGGCGGGGTTGGAGGGCTAACCCCGTGTCGGGTACCCGGAGGTGCCGAGAACCCTGGCGCGGCGACGCCCCGTGAAACCGGCCGCCCTGTTCTTCCTGTTCCTGGTCGCCTGCCTGGCGGTTGGCAGCCTACTGACCTATCCCCTGCTGCTTGGCGGTCTGGTGGATGCCCCACCCCATCGCATCGCCACCCGGCTCACCCAACTGCTGATCCTCCTCGGCATCTGGCCCCTGCTGAGGACCCTGGGACTCGCCAACCGTCCTGGCCTCGGCCTGGGGCGCGATTGGGTGGCCCTGGGGCGGGCCTTGGTCCTGGGTTGGCTGGCCGGCGTGGCCATGCTGCTCGCCCTGAGCGTCGGGCTCTACGGGTCGGGGATACGCGTGGCGACGACGCACGCGGTTGCCCCAGTCCTCGCCATGGCGGCCACCCAGGCCCTCGCGGCGGGGCTCCTGATCGCCCTGGGGGAGGAGCTGTTCTTCCGCGGGGCCCTGTTCTCGGCCATCCGTCGGCGCGGATCGGCAGCGGAGGCCCTGCTGGGGTCGAGCCTCCTATTCGCCCTCGTTCATTTCCTCAAACCCGCCGCCCTGCCAGGGGATCAGCCCCTTGGCTGGTCCCTGAGCTGGGACCTGTTCCGAGGCGCCTTCAGCGGGACCTCCCTCCTCGCCAATCTCGATTCCCTGGTGGCGCTCTTCTTCGCCGGGCTCCTGCTCGCCGCGCTGCGGGAGCGTAGCGGCCACATCGGCTATTGCATCGGGGTACACGCCGGCTGGGTATTCGTGATCAAGCTGACGCGCCTGTTCACCGACGGGAATCCCGCCTCACCTTACGCCTTCCTGGTGGGGAGCTACGACGGGGTGATCGGCTATCTCGCCGCTGCCTGGATGGGTTTGTTGCTGCTGGGCGGCTGGCTGCTGGGAAACCCGCGCTCGAGGCGCCCCTCGGGCTAGCCCCCCTTCCCTCGATGTCCCCACCTGCCTCCCCGACCATCGCCGTGCTCCTCTCCTTCTCCGGGGCGGGGGGGGTGGAGCGTATGGTCACCAACCTGATCCGCGGCTTCGTGGCTCTGGGCCATGGCGTGGATCTGCTCCTGGTGCGCACCGAGGGGCCACACCTGGAAGGCCTGCCCGCGACGGTCAACCGGATCCCCCTGGGCACTAACCACAGCCTCCTGGCCCTCCCGGCCCTCATGCGCTACCTGCGGGAGCGCCGCCCGGTGGCCCTGCTGGCCGCCAAGGAGCGGGCCGGACGGGTGGCGGTGATGGCCCGCGCCCTGAGCGGGGTACCCACCCGCCTGGTGCTGCGCCTGGGGACGCACCTCTCCGCCGCCATGGCGGAGCGACCGGCCCTGAGCCGATCGCTGCGCTACTGGCCCATCCGTTGGCTCTATCCACACCTCGACCAGATCGTGGCGGTGTCCCGGGGGGTGGCGGAGGACACCGCCCGCATCGCCGGCGTCCCCCGCGAGCGCATCCGGGTGATTCGCAACCCGGTGATCACCCCCGAGCTGGAGACCCTGGCCGCCCAGCCCTTGGGCCACCCCTGGTTCCAGCCTGGCGAGCCTCCGGTGATCCTCGCGGCGGGCCGCCTCCAGCGGCAGAAGGACTTTCCCACCCTGCTGCGGGCCTTCGCACGGCTGGTCGAGACGTTGGATGCGCGCCTGCTGATCCTGGGCGAGGGCCGCGGGCGTGCCGGGCTCGAGGGACTGATCGATACCCTGGACCTGCGGGGACGGGTCGAGCTGGCCGGCTTCCAGCCCAATCCCTACCCCTTCCTGGCCCGGGCGCGGCTGTTTGCGCTCTCCTCCGCCTGGGAGGGCTCCCCCAACGTGCTCACCGAGGCCCTGGCCCTGGGTACGCCGGTCGTCGCCACCGACTGCCCCAGCGGGCCCCGGGAGATCCTGGAGGATGGGCGCTTCGGGCCCCTGGTCCCGGTAGGCGACGTGGCGGCCCTGGCGCGGGCCATGGCCGAGACCCTACGCCATCCCCTGCCACCGGCGACCCTGCGTGCCGCGGTGGCGGAGTACAATGTGCAGACCAGCGCCGCGGCCTACCTGGAGGCGCTGAGGCTCCCCGAGCCAGGGCCGCACTGACATGATCCTCTCCCCGCGCTACGGCTTCCTGTTCGTCCACATCGCCAAAACCGGCGGTACCAGCGTGCGCGCCGCCCTCCAGGGGCTGCGCTGGCGGGACCCCTGGTACTGGCCCATGTTCCTGTGCAGCCGCCTCAGTCACTTGAGCGGCCACCGCATCGGCACCAAGCTGCCGCGCCACGCCAAGATCATCGCCGCCCGGGAGCTGCTGCCGCGGGAGCTGTTCGAGCGGCTGTTCAAGTTCGCCTTCATCCGAAACCCCTGGGACCTGCAGGTGAGCTCCTTCCACCACATCCGCCGGGAGCGGCCCCAATACCTGGGGGGGCACACCGAGTTCGGCCCCTTCCTGCACTGGAAGCTCGACCCCTCACGACCCTACCAGTACCACCTCGACACCTCCATCGAGCTGCAAACCGACTACCTAGTGGACCTCCACGGGCGGCTGCTGGTGGACTTCATCGGCCGCCATGAGCGTCTGGAGGAGGATTTCGCCGAGGTCTGCCGCCGCATCGGCATTCGCCAGCCCCCCCTGCCCCACAAGCGTCAGGCCACCGATCGCGCCCAGGACTACCGCGCCTATTACACGGCGGAGACCGCAGAGCTGGTGGCCCGGCACTTCGCCCCGGACATCGAGCGCCTCGGCTACCGCTTCGACCCGGACTGAGCGACCGCCCGATCTCTTTGCGCCCCCAGGAGCAACCCGCCAGTCGCGGAGACTGAGTCTCCCGCGCATAAGAAGTTCTCGCGGCAAAGTCTTCGTTTCGAGCGTATCATTTATGTTAATGTTGCGTAAGGTGAACAGTTTCCGGCTTTCCATCTCCGAAACCCAATGAACAACAAGACCCCCCTGGCCACTAGCCTGAACAGACTCCTGCCCGCCCTGACGGCGACCCTCGGCGCCGCGCTGCTGGCCTCCTGCGCCCAGTTCGGGCTCCCCAAGCCCGAAGTCGCCGCTGCAACGCCCTCGGTCGAGCGGGAAACCGGGCTAGAGCCTCAGGGTACCGCCCAGGCCCTCGCGACGCAGGAGCCCGCGAAGCCGGCCCCCGCCACCCAGCCCGCACCGAGCCCGCTCTACGTCTGGAAGGGGCAAGGGCGCTGGGTCTCGCGCATCGAGATCAACGTCGATGAGCAGAAGGCCCATTTCTACGACGGTGACCAAGAGATCGGCTGGACCACCATCGCCTCGGGCCTGCGCACCTACCCCACCCCCACCGGCAAGTTCTCGGTGCAGGAGAAGGTCGAGGAGAAGCAGTCCAATCTCTACGGCAAGATCTACGACCGCAACGGCAGGCTCATCCGCGCCGAGGCCAAGGCGGACGTGGACCCCGTGCCCCCAGGGGGCCGTTTCGAGGGCGCCAAGATGCCCTTCTTCCTGCGCCTCACCGGTGATGGCATCGGGTTGCACGCCGGCCCCATTCCCCGTCCGGGCAGCCGCGCCTCCCACGGCTGCATCCGTATGCCCAAGAGTTTCGCACCCATCCTCTTCGAGCACGTCAAGATCGGCACGCCGGCGACCATCGTCGGCGACGGGCCCTCCTACGGCACCTACCTGGCCCAGCAGCAG
>CAZFHV010000198.1:0-5579 GCA_964519095.1 uncultured Chromatiaceae bacterium
AGATCGGGCTCCTCGGCCAACAGGACCTGGCTCTTGCCCCGGACCCTCGCGGCGGCTCCTTGGGCTTGCTCACCTTGGCGAGAGGATTGGACTCTACCCACTGCCATTCCTTCACGGCGATGGTGAAGGCGTGTGACAGGGCGGCCAGGTAGCGCACCACGGTCGATAGGCTGGCGGTCGGCCCCCTGGGGGTGGGCTGCGCGGCCAGGCGGTCGGGGGTCTCGGCGATCAAGGCGGGGGTCACATCCGCCAAGGTGCGCTTGCCGATCTGGGCCTTCCACCACGCAAGTTGCCGGGTTTGGTGGGGGCCGTCCTTCTTGGTGGGCAGCACCTCCCGCGTGTATCGCTCGATCACATCGGTGAGAGAGTGGCGCTTGGCTTCGGGGGTGGGGAAGTGCCTCCCTTCGCGGATCGCGGACTCGGTCGCGGCAGCCCAGCGCTTGGCGTCGGTCAGACGCTCGAACGTGGCCTGCTGGCGCGAGTGGCCTTTCAGCCGGATGTCGACGCGGTAGCTCTTGGAACCATCGGCCTGGGGCCGTAGAGTGATGGTAGCCATTGCCGAACCTCCTCTCAGGTCGGGTGGTGGGCAGGGCCTCGGGGGTGTTGGTCGCACCCCTGGGGGCCGTTTCAAGAACAGCCTACAACGTACCAAAAAGGCTGCAAAAGGCAACCTAGGATTAAACATCCTATGCACGCCATACACAACTGTATGATCTAGCTATAGATTCCCAGTGCGCCACGAACGCATGGCGCACTAGCGGCGCACTCAGGAAAAAACAGCCTTCGCGAACGTGCTCTAGGTCAGTTTTGCCGGGCCTTCGCGGGGTGGTCTCGGGGCGTTGCCGGGGGTGGTCATGGCGCACTTGGGGTGCGCCTTGTGGTGGGTTGTTGTGCGCCAGTGCGCCATGAGTGCGCCAAGGCGGGCTAGAGCGATGGATCTATTCGCGCAAAGAGCTTGATTTTGCGGTGTGCCCGGGGCGGGACTCGAACCCGCACGGCCGAAGCCGAGGGATTTTAAGTCCCTTGCGTCTACCGATTTCGCCACCCGGGCGGGATCAAGGGAACCCATCCGACCGACAGAGAACAGGGGTACGTCGGATAGGTGAGATGGAGGCTGAGCCCGGAATCGAACCGAGGTACACGGCTTTGCAGGCCGCTGCATAACCACTCTGCCACTCAGCCATTCAACGATTTCAGTCGGTTAGCAGATGCTCGCTGCCTCACGACGACGAAGATACTACCACAATCGACAGGCGGCGGCAGCCCGCGACCGCGGTCCCTGATGCTCTCCTCGGCCGCCGGTGGCCCAGGGTCCGCCACCGGCGCCCAGGTCGCCTCGCACTCAGTACCGCCGAACCGTGACGGTGACGTTGGCGACATCCGTGCCGCCCCGCCCGTCATTGGCGGTGTAGGTAAAGGTGTCGGTACCGCGGAAGCCCAGGTTCGGCTTATAGCTCACGGTGGTGCCGTTGGTGGTGGCGGTGCCGTTCGCCGGCTGGGTGATGGCCGAGACCTTGAGGGGGTCGCCGTCGGGGTCGGAGTCGTTGGCAAGGACCTCGATCTTCACCGTCTTGCCCGGGTTAGTGACCGCCTGGTCATCGTTCGCCGTCGGCGGGCGGTTCTGCCCGCCGACGCCCTGGCGCACGGTGATCCTCACCGTGGCACTGTTGCTCAAGCCCCCGCGGCCATCGTTGGCCACGTAGGTGAAGGAGTCGATGCCGAAGAACCCCGGGTTTGGCCGGTAGGTGATCGATGCCCCGTTGTTGACCACAGAGCCATGGCTGGGCTGGGTGACCTGCTCCACCGCCAGGGTGTCGCCGTCCGGATCGCTGTCGTTGCTGAGCACGGCAATAGACTGGCCGGGGCTGTCCTGGTCCACCGTCGCCGAGTCGTCGTGGGCCACCGGCGGCCGATTTTGCCCACCGCCACCCTGGCGCACGTTAACCGTCACCGTAGCCGTGTTGCTCAAGCCCCCGCGGCCATCGTTGGCCACGTAGGTGAAGGAGTCGATGCCGAAGAACCCCGGGTTTGGCCGGTAGGTGACCGATCCCCCGTTGTTGACCAGGGAGCCGCGGCTAGGCTGGGTGACCCGCTCCACTGCCAGGGTGTCGCCGTCCGGATCGCTGTCGTTGCTGAGCACGGCGATGGACTGGCCGGGACTGTCCTGGTCCACAGTCGCGGAGTCGTCACGGGCGACCGGCGGGCGGTTCTGCCCCCCGCCTTGGGAGACGGTCACCGTGACGGTCGCCGTGTTGCTGAAGCCGCCTCGGCCATCCTTCGCCACATAGGTGAAGGTATCGGTGCCGGTAAAGCCGGCATTGGGCCGATAGGTGACCGAGCTGCCGTTGTTGACTACGGAGCCATGGCCCGGCTGGGTGACCCGGTCCACCGACAGGGTGTCGCCGTCGGGATCGCTGTCGTTGGCCAGTACGCCGATGGCCTGCCCGGCGCTGTTCTGCGGCACCGTCGCCGCATCGTCACGGGCGACAGGGTCGCGGTTGAGCGGCTGGCGATCCTTGAGCTCGCTGGTGGTGCTGGTCTTCTTGGTCCGGTAGTAATCCACGGTCCGTTTATGGTCCATGGGATTGTGCAGGGCCCGCTCCACCCACACGGGCTCGGTCTTCCAGGCGGCGGCCACGGTGGCCGGCTGCTGGACGCTGGTCGCCTGGATGTCGACACGGCGGTTCTTCTGGCGACTGGCCTCAGTGTCGTTGGGATATTTGGGATCCAGCTCGCCACGGCCCGAGGCGATCAGCTGGTTGGGATCGCAACCCTGCTGGACCAGGTAGTCGCGCACTGCCTTCGCCCGGCGCTCCGAGAGCCTCTGGTTGTAAGGGACAGTACCGATGCTGCAGGTGTGGCCCACCACTTTGACCGTACCCACCACCTGGCCCCCCTTGATCTTGCTGCCCACCTCGTCGAGGCTGTTGCGGCTGGCTGGACGCAGGGTCGCGCGATCGAAATCGAAGAAGGCGTTTGAATCCAGGCTCAGCTCGCTCTTGACCAGGGTGGGCTCTGGGGCCGGCAGCGGAGTCGTCGACGGCCGGTAAGGCGCGCCGAAGTGGTAGGTGTAGAGGAGCAGGATGCGGGCGTCCGTGTCTTCGGAGTCGTAGTTGCCCGACTTCTTATAGACCTCCCCCCGCACCGCGATGCTGTGGGGGGAATTCCGGAAGAACTTCTCGGCGCCGAGCATGAAGGTGAGCTGGTTGGAGTTCTCCTTACCCCACTCGAAGTCCAGACCCGTCACCACCCGCAGCAGCGGCTCCTCGTAGAAGTGGCCCGCCCGCAGGCCGATGCCATAGTCGTAAGGCCGCTCGTAGAGGCTCGTGACCGTGGTGATATCCCAGGTCTCTTGGTAGGGAACACCATTGTCGATGACGTTGCGCGTCTCGGTGGTGGTATCCACGGACTGGGAGACCCGCCGCTTCCCGCTGATCCCCGCCGCCCCATAGGCCCCGAGGAAGTAGTTCTGCTTCTCCATGCCCCAGCCTGCGGTGATCTTGCGGTCATGCTGCTGATTCTGGTCGAACGCCACGAAGGCCTTCTGCACCGAGAGCTTGTCGGGGTCTTCGTTGGGCTCGCCGCCCACCAGCCAGTGATAGTTCAACTGGGCCCCGCCGGCGTCGTTGCCCAGCCAGCCCGACGCCAGCCAGGCATCGGTGGCAGTCTCGTAGAGCACGCCGGCGACCTCCCCCACCAGGTCGAACTCCGAGTCGTAGCCCAGGGAGAGCTGGGCACGACTGCCGACGTAGGTGAGCTGGCCTCCCTGATTGGTCGCCTGGGCACCAGTCTGGGGATCGGCGGCCTGCTGGGCACTCGCCAGTCCGCAGGCGGCAGAGAAGATAGCTCCGGCAAGCAATGGCAGTTTCCGCATCTTATTGTTCCTCAGCTTCATCGGGTCGCGCCTGACAGCGGTCTCATCGCCCCCTCCCGCCCAGGCGTTGCTGGCTAAATTCGACTAAGATAAGCCAGTTTCGGCTCCGATATCTACAAGCAATTGCGGAAGCGGGAGACCCGGTCGCTAGGTTGGGTCCTGGCCGGTGGTCCATGTTGCCGCCTGATCGTGCCAATCCCAGAGGCTTCACACCCAGGAGCAGTCGATGGGTCACCCGACATCCTTGCGCGGCCTTGTCCTCGCCGGCCTGGCCGGCTGGTGTGCGCTCTTCAACGCGGTTGCGCCGGCAGCCGACGTCTCTGATTTCCTGGTCACGGATGCTCACTTCTACCCCCGCAATCCAGACAAGGAAGCACTGGGTCGGTTGTTGTTCTTCGACAAGATCCTGAGTGGCAATCGCAACATTTCCTGCGCCACCTGCCATCACCCCTTCACCGGGAGCAGCGATGGGCTGTCGCTCCCAGTCGGGGCGGGCGGGGTTGGTTTAGGCCCGACGCGCCGGCCAGAGTCAGGTCCTCAGGGGACGCTACAGCGGGTCCCTCGCAATGCCCCCGGCTTGTTCAATCTCGGCGCCCGGGAGTTCCGCACCCTCTTCCATGATGGCCGCTTGGCCGCAGGCCCGCCTCCAGGTGGTCAGATCCGAGCGTTGGACGGGGTTCCTGTACCCCCTGGGCTGGACAGCGTTTTAGCCGCCCAGGCACTGCAACCGGTGGTCTCGGTTCTCGAGATGGCGGGAGAACAGGGCACCAACGAGGTCGCTGATGCGGTCTTTGCCGACCGGTCGGCAGGCCCTGACGGCGCCTGGGACCGCCTCGCCCGGCGGATCCGCAAGATCCCCGCTTACGTGGAGCTATTCAAGGTCGCCTTTCCAGAGATCCGGCAGCGTGGTGACATCACGTTCGTGCACGCCGCCAATGCCATCGCCGCCTTTGAGTCTGTAGCCTTCCGCTGCACAGAGACCATCTTCGACCAAGCGATGCGTGGTGATCAGAGCGTCGTCAGTCCCAAAGCCTTCGCGGGCGCCATCCTGTTCTACGGCAAAGCTGGTTGTGTGCAGTGTCATGCAGGGCCCTTCCAGACGGACCACGCCTTTCACGCGATCGGCATTCCGCAGATCGGCCCTGGCCGCGGCGGCAACCAGGAGGGGTTTTCCGATGGCCTCGACGACTTGGGCCGAGAAGATGCGACAGGCAACCCCCAGGACCGCTTCAAGTTCCGCACCCCCAGCCTCCGCCAGGTGGCACTCACCGGGCCCTGGGGGCACGACGGGGCTTACAACGACCTCGAGCAGATGGTGCGCCACCACCTGGACCCCCAACGGGCCCTGGCCGAGTATGACCCAAGCCAAGCGGTGCTCCCCTCCAGGCCGGACCTCGACGCTCTCGACCTCCAGGTCCAGTCCAACGCGAAGCGCCGGGGGGCTATCGGGGAAGCCAGCGAAATCGCCGCCCTACCGCTCACGGACCAGGAAATATCAGAGCTTATGGAGTTCCTCCAGGCACTCACCGATCCCAAATGCCTCGACCTACGTCACCTGATCCCATCCCAGGTGCCAAGCGGGCTACCGACGCTCGATTGATCCCCGGCACCCAGCAACATCAAGATTTCCCTTTATCCCATTTTTCTCATTTGACCTTTTAGAAACTGCTGCAACCTCAGGGCTGGTGCGGGTTGAGGGCAGAAA
>CAZFHV010000199.1:0-5463 GCA_964519095.1 uncultured Chromatiaceae bacterium
CTCTGGCGGCGTGACTCACACCACCGAGCCTCCGAAATTCTCGGGGCGGTTCAGTCCAGCTCCGTGGTGTGTCCAGCACAGCACCACGCAATGCTCCCCCATCCGCGCCCGGGTGCACTGGCGATGAGGCTCCAGGATGTCCATCCACTCATACGCCTCCCCGGAGAGAAACCGGTAGGCTGCCTGGGTCTCCGCCCAGCCGTTACATGCCCCGGGGATGCTCGCTGTGGGCCGCTCGGCCAAACGCTCGATCAGCTGGATCACCCGACGGTCACGACGTTTGTCGCCCAAATCGATCCCCCGAAACTCCTCCTCCGCCCAGCTCATGCTACCCTCAACACTATGGAAACAACGCACGCCACGCGGCGGCTCTACAGTTGTGTGTAAGGGTATGGGTTAGCGCTGGTTGGATGCTTGGGTCTTCCTCGGGTCGGCATCCTTGTCGCGCTCGATGAGGGCATAAGCGGAGTGATTGTGGATGGACTCGAAGTTCTCGGACTCGACCACGTAGGCGCCGATCCGCTCGTCCTCGTTCAGCCGAAGGGCTACGTCGCGGACCATGTCTTCCACGAACTTGGGGTTATCGTAGGCCCGCTCGGTGATGTACTTCTCATCGGGTCGCTTCAGCAGTCCGTAGAGCTCGCAGGAGGCCTCCCTCTCCACCAGGTCGATGAGCTCTTCCACCCAGATGAAGCCCTTGGTGCGCACCAGCAGGGTGACGTGCGAGCGCTGGTTATGGGCCCCGTAGGCGGAGATCTCCTTCGAGCAGGGACAGAGGCTGGTCACCGGGACCACCACCTTGATGTACATGGTGGGCTGGCCGTGGCGGATCTCGCCGATGAAGGTGACGTCGTAGTCCATCAGGCTTTGCACGCCGCTGACCGGGGCGCGCTTGCTGACGAAGTAGGGGAAGCTCATTTCGATGTGACCCGCTTCGGCCTCCAGGCGGGAGGCCATCTCCGCGAGCATCTCGTGGAAGGACTCCACGCTGAGCTCCCGCTCGTGGCTGTTGAGGATCTCCACAAAGCGCGACATGTGCGTGCCCTTGAAGTTGTGGGGCAGGTTCACGTACATGTTGAAGTTGGCGATGGTGTGCTGCTCGCCGGTGCTGCGGTCACGTACCCGCACCGGGTGGCGGATGTCCTTGATGCCGACCTTGTCGATGGCGAGGCGCCGGCTGTCCGCGGAGCTCTGCACGTCGGCGATGGGGTCCAGGGTGACCTCCGTGCCGAAGCGGTGCCCCATGCCCGATATCCGCAAGGATCCTTGTCTGAGTCGATTGTCGATCATGGGCGTTTGTCCCCCTGTGGGTCGTCCCCGCCGCTTGGTCCCTGCAGAATGGGCCCCAAACCGAAGCTTGGCTCAGAGATCGCTTTGAAAAACAGGCTCATGGGCGTTCCTGTCACGGGTAGCAGCTCTCCGCGCGCGAGCCGACCGGCGGTTGCTCGGCGTTGCAGCGGGACTTAACCAGGAGGTGGGGGCCGGGGGGGGCAATTCAATCAGCGATCCCGGCCTACGATGTAGCCGGCGATCCAGCGCAGGGGGTCGGCGCGCTCGTCGAGCAGCGCGAGGTGCCCTAATGCCTCCTCGCACAGGGCCTCGGCCTTTTGTTTGGCCCCGGCCAGTCCGAGCAGGGCAGGGTAGGTGACTTTCCGTTGCAGGGCATCCTTTCCCCGGGTCTTGCCCAGGGTGGCGGTGCTTCCGTCCACGTCGAGGATGTCGTCGCGCACCTGAAAGGCGAGACCGATGCAGGCCGCGTACCGATCGAGGCTGGTCGCTACCTCTTCCTCGATCCCGGGCGCGGCGAGGGTGGCCATCTGGACGCTGGCGCGAATCAGTGCCCCGGTCTTGCACCGGTGGAGGTTCTCCAGGGCTGTCAGGTCGAGGGGTTGGCCGGTGGCCGCCAGATCGAGGGACTGTCCACCCGCCATCCCCTGGGAGCCACTGGCGCGCGCCAGGCACTGGATCATGGCTAGGCGGCGCTCCCCGCCCGCGGGTAGAGCGGGATCGGAGGCGAGCACCAGGAACGCCAGGGGCAGCAGGGCGTCGCCCACCAGGATCGCCGTGGCCTCGTCGTAGGCGCGGTGGCAGGTTGGTCTCCCACGGCGCAGGTCGTCGTCGTCCATGGCCGGGAGGTCGTCGTGGACCAGGGAGTAGGCGTGGATCAGCTCGACGGCGCAGGCGGGACCATCGAGGCTGCCCCAGGGCAGGCCAAGCGCCTCGGCGGTGGCATAGACGAGGGTGGGGCGCAGCCGTTTGCCCCCACCCAGGACCGCATAGCGCATGGCGCCGTGGAGCCGGGTCGGCTCCGCATCGGCCGCGGGCAGCCAACCCTCCAGCGCCTGCTCGACCCTTGAGCAGCAGCGCTCGAGGAATGGCGCCAGGGGACTACTGGGATGCACCCTGGAAGGGTTCCGGCTCGGCGTCTGGGGCGCCGCCGCTCAAGATACGCACCCGCTGCTCCGCCTGGGTCAAGGTGCGCTCGCAGAAGCGGGTAAGCTCCACGCCGCGCTCGAAGCTCTTGAGCGACTCCTCCAGGGACAGCTCCCCCTGCTCCATCCTGGCCACCAGGGATTCGAGCTCGCTCAGGGCCTGTTCGAAGCTAGGGGGTGGGGCCTTGCGGGTCACGGCGGCGGGTGCTCCAACAAACCAAATACGGTACCGTAGCGTCTCGCACCGGGTCAACGACACCCTTCTCCGCGACGCTCCCGCCGGACCCCGCCTCGACGATGACCCTCGAGACCGCCGGGATCTGGCCATTCGGCTGGACCTGGGTTCCGGTTGGAGGTGACAGGCCACGCTCGTGGCTATATCTTGAGTGAGAAATCATCCACAACCTTATAGATATGAACGATAAATCCCCGGCCGTCTACGATGCGTCGGCCATCGAGGTGTTGAGCGGCCTCGACCCGGTCCGCAAGCGCCCGGGTATGTACACGGACACCAGCCGGCCCAACCACCTGGCCCAGGAGGTGATCGACAACAGCGTCGATGAGGCCCTGGCGGGGTACGCGCGTCGCATCGAAGTGGTGTTGTTCGCCGACGGCTCGCTGCAGGTGAGCGACGATGGCCGGGGGATGCCCGTGGACCTCCACCCCGAGCAGGGCGTGCCCGGCGTGGAGGTCATCCTCACCAAGCTGCATGCGGGGGGGAAGTTCTCCCAGAACAACTACCGCTTCTCGGGTGGGCTGCACGGGGTGGGGGTCTCGGTGGTGAACGCCCTCTCGCGCCATCTCGAGGTGTGGGTGCGCCGCGAGGGTCAGGAATACAACATGGCCTTCGCCCACGGGGAGAAGGTATCGGATCTGGAGGCCATCGGCCGCGTCGGCCGTAACAACACCGGCACCACCCTGCGCTTCTGGCCGGAGCCGAGCTACTTCGACTCCGTCAAGTTCTCGGTGCGGCAGCTCACCCATCTGCTGCGGGCCAAGGCGGTGCTCTGTCCGGGCCTGAGCGTGCATTTTCGCGACGAGACCACCGGCGAGGAGCAGACCTGGATCTTCCGGGACGGCTTGCGCGACTACCTGCTCCAGGAGATGGGCGGGCAGGCCGGGGTGCCCGCCGAGCCCTTCGCAGGGAACTTTGAGGCTCCCAACGAGGCGGCGAGTTGGGCGGTGGTGTGGCTCCCCGAGGGCGGTGACCTGGTCACGGAGAGCTACGTCAACCTCATACCCACCGTACTCGGCGGCACCCACGTCAACGGGCTGCGCAGCGGTCTCACCGATGCGGTGCGCGAGTTCTGCGAGATCCGCAACCTGCTGCCGCGGGGGGTGAAATTGGCCCCCGAGGATGTCTGGGGGCGCTGCAGCTATATCCTCTCGGTGAAGATGCTCGAGCCTCAGTTCTCGGGCCAGACCAAGGAGCGGCTGTCCTCCCGGGAGAGCGCCACCTTCGTCTCGGGGGTGGTCAAGGACGCCTTCAGCCTCTGGCTCAACCAGCACACCGCCGCCGGCGAGGCCATAGCCGAGCTGGCCATCGGCGCCGCCCAGACCCGGTTGCGTGCCGGCCGCAAGGTCGTCCGCAAGAAGATCACCCAGGGGCCGGCATTGCCGGGCAAGCTGGCGGACTGTACCGCCACCGATCCGGAGCGGGGTGAGCTCTTTCTGGTGGAGGGGGATTCCGCTGGGGGCTCCGCCAAGCAGGCGCGGGAGCGGGAGTTCCAGGCGGTGATGCCCCTGCGCGGCAAGATCCTCAACACCTGGGAGGTAGACCCAGCGGAGGTCCTCGCCTCCCAGGAGGTCCACGACATCGCGGTGGCCATCGGCGTGGACCCGGGCAGTGAGGATCTGAGCCGGCTCCGCTTTGGCAAGGTCTGCATCCTGGCGGATGCGGACTCGGATGGCGCCCACATCGCCACCCTGCTCTGTGCCCTGTTCCTGCGACACTTCCGTAAGCTGGTGGCGGCGGGGCACGTGCACGTGGCCATGCCGCCCCTCTATCGAATCGATGTGGGCACTCAGGTCTTCTACGCCCTGGACGACGCGGAGAAGAGGGGGATCCTGGATCGCATCGAGGCGGAGCGACGGCGCGGCAAGGTGAACGTGGTCCGCTTCAAGGGGTTGGGGGAGATGAATCCCCAACAGCTGCGGGAGACCACCATGCACCCGGATACCCGGCGGCTGGTGCGCCTGACCCTGGAGGACGGGGAGGGCACCGAAGGCCTGCTCGACATGCTCTTGGCCAAGCGCCGGGCGGCGGATCGGCGCAACTGGTTACAGGAGAAGGGGGATCTCGCGGATCTCTGAGGGCGTTCTGTGATCTGAATCCCGCAATTCCTGGGCCACGAACGGGCGATCTCCCGCAGATTGGCACCGTAACACCATAAGAAGCGCGTTTGTCGTATTCTTGAAAAAACTGGCGTGGCGAATGCCTTCTCAGCCTTCCCGGATCCCGGTGAGCGGCCGAGATTCTCCCCGTCAGGCGTGTACTGGGCAATTGGCGCGGCCGGGATTGGGAACGATGGTCTCCTTCGCTCGCTTCCGCCATCAGGGGTCAGACCCCGTCGGGTCCAGTGGGCGCCCATCCCTGGCGCTGCGCCCCCGCCAGTATCCCTTGGCGTCAACCAGATGCGCGCCACCTCCCTGGCACGAAGCCCAGACCTCCCTGTGGCTGTGACCCGAGGCCTCGCCCGAGTCCCTGTGATTGCGATTCTTTCCCTTTCATTCCTTCCACCCACCAGGGCAAGTCGCGCGGGCGGGGAGAGGGTATTTGTTCTGTAAATACTGTCATGAAAAAGGGGTAACAAATGAACGCGTTGGCACTTTCCAATATTACCGCCCTCGACACCTTGAGCCGTAGCTTCAAGGCCATGACCACCTATCATGACAAGCGGCACGAGCTCGTCTGGTGCTATATGCACGCTGACCCCCGTCCCTGCTTTACCCCCCAGTTGCTCGACGAACTGAACCGCTGGTGCGGCATGCTGTCGCAAACCGCCGAAGCTGCCGGGGTTCGCTATCACGT
>CAZFHV010000200.1:0-5410 GCA_964519095.1 uncultured Chromatiaceae bacterium
GGCGAAACAAGCAAACAACCCTGCGGCGGCGACTGTGACCCTATCAGACGCTCAGGCAGCGGCAATTTGTGGCCACCCTCGATTGGTCAACCGGACACCGTTGCACGCGGGGATACCAGGCAGGGGGTTTCCCGAAGGAATGGCGATTCGTGGCCGAGCCTTGTCGGCCTGCAGGCCGACCCACTCCACGCCCGTACCACCCCCAAGGGGTTCTATGCTAGTTTGTCGCCCTCCCGAACGGGCCGGAGGAGGAACCCCAAGCCATGTCTCTCGATCGTTCCGATGTGGAGAAGATCGCCCACCTGGCGCGGCTCGCGGTGTCCGAGGAGGCCCTCGGGGCCTACGCGCGCGATCTCTCCCAGATCCTCGACCTGGTGGCCCAGATGAACGCCCTGGACACCGCTGGGGTGGAGCCCGTGGCCCATCCCCTGCACATGGCCCAGCGGCTGCGGATGGATGAGGTCACCGAGACCGACCAGCGGGAGCTGTTCCAGAGCATCGCCCCCCTGACCGAGCGGGGGCTCTACCTGGTGCCCAAGGTCATCGAATAGGCGCCCCCGCGCCGAGACGGGTTGTCGATGCATAACCGAACCATTGCCGAGCTGGCGGCGGGTCTGCGCGCCGGTGACTTCTCGAGCGTAGAGCTCACCGAGCACTTTCTCGAGCGCATCGAGCGGCTCGACCCGCGGCTGAACAGCTTCATCACCGTGGCGGCGGACAGGGCCCTGGAAGCGGCGGAGCGGGCAGATGCCCGCCTGCGCCAGGGTGAGGCCGGTCCCCTCATCGGCATCCCCATCGCCCACAAGGACATCTTCTGCACCCACGGGCTGCGCACCAGTTGCGGCTCGCGCATGCTCGACAGCTTCATCGCCCCCTACGATGCGGGGGTGGTGGAGCGGCTGCAGGCGGCGGGCGCGGTGGTGCTGGGGAAGACCAACATGGACGAGTTCGCCATGGGCTCGTCCAACGAGACCAGCTTCTACGGGGCAGTGCGCAACCCCTGGGCCACCCAGTGCGTGCCCGGCGGCTCCTCGGGGGGATCCGCCGCGGCGGTGGCCGCGCGCCTCTGCGTGGGGGCCACCGGTACCGACACCGGCGGATCCATCCGCCAGCCGGCGGCCCTGTGCGGCATCACCGGCATCAAGCCCACCTACGGCCGGGTGTCCCGCTATGGGATGATCGCCTTCGCCTCCAGCCTGGACCAGGGCGGTCCCATGGCCCGCAGCGCCGCCGATGCCGCGGCCTTGCTCCAGGCCATGGCGGGATTCGACCCGCGGGACTCCACCAGCGTGGACCGCCCGGTGCCCGACTACGGCGCCACCCTGGACGACGACCTCACCGGCCTGCGCATCGGCCTGCCGCGGGAGTACTTTGGCGAGGGACTGGACCCAGCCGTAGCCCGCAGCCTGGAGCAGGCCATTCGGGAATACCAGCGGCTGGGGGCGGTGGTGCGGGAGATCAGCCTGCCCAACAGCCCCCTCTCGGTGCCCACCTATTACGTGGTGGCCCCGGCGGAGTGCTCTTCCAACCTGGCCCGCTACGACGGGGTGCGCTTCGGCCATCGGTGCGCCGAGCCCAGGGACCTCGAAGACCTCTACAAGCGCAGCCGCGCCGAGGGGTTCGGGGCGGAGGTGAAGCGGCGCATCATGATCGGCACCTACGTGCTCTCCGCTGGCTACTACGACGCCTACTACCTCAAGGCCCAGAAGCTGCGGCACCTGATCTCGGAGGACTTCCGCCGCGCCTTCACCGAGGTGGACCTGATCCTGGGCCCCACCGCCCCTACCCCCGCCTTCGAGCTGGGGGCCAAGATCGACGACCCGGTGAGCATGTACCTCTCCGACATCTACACCATCGCCGCCAACCTGGCGGGCCTCCCGGCCCTGTCGATCCCCGTGGCCCCGGTGGACGGAAAGCCGGTGGGCTTGCAGATGGTGAGCGACTACTTCACCGAGGCGTGGCTCCTCAACGCCGCCCACCGGCTGCAGCAGGTCACCGACTGGCACCTGGCGGTCCCCGAGGGGTTCGCCTGAGGACGGGCCAGGCGATGGCGCATCCTTCCCGGCGCAGAGCACGCGCCTGAGCCCAGCCGACCCCCGGCGACCGACCGGCCCTCTCACCGCACCCCACGCAGAGCACGCACCATGTCCTGGGAAACCGTCATCGGCCTGGAGATCCACACCCAGCTCGCCACCCGCTCCAAGATCTTCTCCGGGGCCTCCACCGCCTTCGGCGCCAGCCCCAACACCCAGGCCTGCGCGGTGGACCTGGGCCTGCCGGGGGTGCTGCCGGTGCTCAACGGGGAGGCGGTGCGCATGGCGGTGAAGTTCGGCCTGGCGGTACGGGCCCAGGTGGCCCAGCGCTCCGTCTTCGCCCGCAAGAACTACTTCTACCCAGACCTCCCCAAGGGCTATCAGATCAGCCAGTACGAGCTGCCGGTGGTGGGCCCTGGCCAGGTGGAGATCATCCTCGAGGACGGCGGGACCAAGTCCATCGGCATCACCCGCGCCCACCTGGAGGAGGACGCCGGCAAGTCCCTGCACGAGGACTTCCACGGCCTGAGCGGCATCGACCTCAACCGCGCCGGCACCCCGCTGCTCGAGATCGTCTCGGAGCCGGATCTGCGCTCCCCCAAAGAAGCGGTGGCCTACGCGCGCAAGATCCACCAGATCGTCCGCTACCTGGGTATTTGCGACGGCAGCCTCCAGGAGGGCTCCTTCCGCATGGATGCCAACGTCTCGGTGCGGCCCCGGGGCCAGGAGCGGCTCGGCACCCGCGCGGAGCTCAAGAACCTCAACTCCTTCCGCTTCCTGGAGCGGGCGCTCAACTACGAGATCGAGCGCCAGATCGACGTGATCGAATCCGGCGGTCGGGTGGTCCAGGAGACCCGCCTCTACGACCCGGACCGGGACGAGACCCGCTCCATGCGCGGCAAGGAGGAGGCCAACGACTACCGCTACTTCCCCGACCCGGATCTGCTGCCCCTGGAGATCGACGGGGCCTTCCTGGAGGCGGTGGCCGCGGACCTGCCCGAGCTCCCCGATGCCAAGCGCCAGCGCTTCGCCACCCAGTACGGCCTGAGCCCCTACGACGCCAACCTGCTCACCGCCACCCCCGAGCTGGCCCACTACTTCGAGGCCACCGCCAGCGCGGGGGGCGACGCCAAGCTGGCCGCCAACTGGATCATGGGCGAGTTCACCGCTGCCCTCAACCGCGAGGGGCGGGAGATCGGCGACTGCCCCATCACCCCGGCCGCCTTGGGGGACCTGATCCAGCGCATTCGCGACGAGACCATCAGCGGCAAGATCGCCAAGGGGGTGTTCGACGCCCTCTGGCAGGGCGAGGGGACGGTGGACGAGATCATCGAGGCCAAGGGGCTGCGGCAGATCCGCGACAGCGGCGCCATCGAGCAGATCATCGACCAGATCATCGCCGCCAACCCCGCCCAGGTGGCCGACTACCGCGCCGGCAAGGACAAGCTGTTCGGCTTCTTCGTGGGCCAGGTGATGCGGGCCTCCCAGGGCAAGGCCAATCCCCAGCAGGTCAACGACCTTCTCAAGGCCAAGCTCGGCCCCTGAGGCTGCTCGGTGGCGGGGGCAGGTTGTTCCGCCTTGGCGCCACCGTCGGCGGCATGGAAGAATCTGCCTGTCGCCGTAGGCTGAAGCCTACCCCCAGCATTCCAATCCGAAGGAGGAGACCCCATGATCCTAACCAGCCAGAGCTTCCGCGAGGGCGAGGCCATCCCCGCCCGCTACGCCTTCTGTCAACCCGACCCCCAGACTCACGTCACCCTAAGCGACAACCTGAGCCCCGAGCTGTCTTGGGACCAGGTGCCGGCGGGCACCCGCTCCTTCGTCCTCATCTGCCACGACCCCGACGTCCCCAGCGTGGGCACCGACGTCAATCAGGAGGGCAAGCGCATCCCCCTGGACCTCCCGCGGGTAGACTTCTTCCACTGGGTGCTGGTGGATATCCCCGCCGACGCGCGGCAGATCCCCGAGGGCGCCGACTCCTCGGGCGTGACTCCGGGTGGCAAGACCGCCGAGCCGGGTCCCCACGGCTCCCGCCGCGGACGCAACAACTACAGCGATTGGTTCGCCGGCGACCCCGCCATGGGCGGCAGCTACCTGGGCTACGACGGCCCCTGCCCCCCCTGGAACGATGAGCGCCTGCACCACTACCACTTCACCCTCTACGCCCTGGACCTGGAGCGCTGCCCCGTGGAGGGGGAACTCGACAGCCCGGCCGTTCGTGCCGCCATCCAGGGCCACGTCCTCGCCCAGGCGACCCTCATGGGGACCTACTGCCTCAATCCAGAGATTGGCGCCTGAGCCTTGCCAACCGATAAACCCATCGTTTGGGGAGTCGGGTGAAGCGAATCTTCGTACCGACGCAGTCGCCTAAAGACTGGAAGCGCCTTCTAGCCAAGCCGGACCTGCACTGGCGTGAGGGCTACTCAGCCATGACACTAGCTCGCGCGTGGGAATCGGCCCATCCTTTTGTGCCGCCCGAGATCGCCTCTTGCCTGGAGTCCTCGGGCGCTTGGGAACTGAGCGGGCTCGAGTTGCTGTTGGCCATTCCGGAATACCAGGCCAGTCTTCCCGGCGGCCGACGTCCGAGTCAGACTGACGTCCTTGCTCTGATGCGTGGGCCTACTGGCATCGTCGCCGTGGCGGTCGAGGGTAAGGTAGACGAAACATTTGGCCCAGCGGTCGGAGACAAAAGAACTGAGGACTCAGCGGGGGTGACTGAGCGCCTCATGTGGCTGAGTGAGCTGTTCGGATTGCAGTCCGTACCTGACGAGATCAGATATCAGCTGCTTCATCGTAGCGCCTCGGCAGTTCTCGTCGCTCGCGAATTCGATGCGACGGCCGCGGTGATGCTGGTGCACTCGTTCAGTCCGACCGGTCTCTGGTTCGATGACTTCGACGCATTCGCTGCGCTTTTCGGTGTAGCCGTCGCAGTGGGTTCGACGAGCCTGCTGGGGGATTTCGGGGGGAAGCGGCTGTACGTGGGCTGGTGCAAGGGAGACCAGCGATTCAGGGTGAAGGTCTAATGCGGCGGATCAACCTGAAGCGCAGGCGCCATCAGCCACACTGAAGCGCAGGTGCACAGGTTTCATGCGCTGACCGCTCGGGATCGATCAGGTTACAGTCTTTGGGCTACAACTTGGCACCCCACCGCCCGGACGGCCTTGACCCGAGCTGCGGACAAGTGCTCAGGACCAAACTGTAGGGATACTAAGCCGGGCCCTGAACCCCTGCCCCTTTGGCGCTTGATACCCCAAGGCTGAACGGTCAGGGCTACTGACGCCGCGCCTGGGCCTTCATGGGCGCTTGGGCATAATAGCCGCCCCCCGGGGGGGGGGGGGCGGCGGGGGGGGGGGGCGGCGCGGGGGGGGGGGGGGGGG
>CAZFHV010000201.1:0-5391 GCA_964519095.1 uncultured Chromatiaceae bacterium
CCGGAGGGGTGTGCCCCCAGGGTCGGGCTATGATACCCGTCCGAGGGCACTCCCCCAGGCCCTTGGGTGTTTCACCGCGTTATACTGTGCGATGCGTCACGTTTCGTGGTAGCTTCTTGTAGCGGTGCCTTCGCCCACGGCTCAAAGAGACACAGGATGCTGTAGGGAAATTCGCACCGAAAAGTCGTATGCTTCCCCCTGCCTAATCCCGAGGAGGAAATACCATGACCACCGCCGTCAAAGAACTGAAGGGTGCCACCGAGGCCATCGTCGCCAAGCTCAAGGAGCTGGGGATCACCAACAACGAACAACTGGTCGCCGCCGCCGCGGCTCCGGTCCAGCGCAAAGAGCTCGCGGCGAGCTGCGGTTGTGAGCCCCGTGCCATACTGGAACTGACCAACCGCGCCGACCTGGCCCGGATCAAGGGGATCTCCGGCGTCTACTCGGACCTGCTCGAAAAGGCCGGGGTGGACACGGTCAAGGAGCTGGCGACCCGCCGGCCGGACAACCTCCACGCCAAGATCCTCGAAACCAACGCCAAGGATCAGGTCACCAAGCAACCCCCCTCGGCGGCCATGGTGGAATCCTGGGTCCAGCAGGCCAAGGACCTTCCCAAGACCATCAGCTACTGACCTCTGCCACGGGCCACGGCGGGGCCGTGGCCCGGTCCCCCTACCCTGCCGGCCGTGTCCGGAGAGCTCCGTCGGTTCTGGACCCATGAGTCCCCGCTTCTCGCGGGGGGCCTACAGCCGTCGCGCCTGGGTCTTGCGGTAAGCGAGGGGCGTGCATCGCGGCACAAGATCCATGGGTGACGGGTGTATCGCCCTTGTTCCAGGGACCACCAAGGCAGCAACTCGGATCCGAAGCGTTGGAGCCTGGGCCCTGGAGCTCCCTGTCCCCCCTCGACCCCGCCATCCGCAGCCAGAGCCATGAGCACCGATCCCCCCTCCCACCGCCGGCCTCCCAAGCCCGCCGATCCCAAGGATCTCAGGTGGAGACGCGACGACGAAGACGAAGACCTCTTCCCCGATGAGCTGCCCCTGGATTCCGACGAGGCCTTCGAAGAGGCCCTCGAGCGTGCCCTGGCGCGCCATGGCCTGGACCATCCGGGTCCCACCGGCGGCGCCGGGACCGACCTGCCGCCTTTGACCCCCCGCCACGAGGACGAGGGTTTGGATGAGCCGTCCCATCGCCAGTCCGGCCGCCGTGGGGCCGCGGACATCGAGCGGCTCGCACGCCTGGTGGCCGATGAGCAGGGCGGTGGGTCGAGGTCGCCGTCGGAGGACCTCGATCCCGACCCCCTGCCATCCCCCGAACAGGGCCGGCGGCTCTCCTGGGCGGGCGCCCCCCTGGCCACGGCAGCTGTGTTGGTCGCCCTGGCGGCGCTCCTGGGCATCTGGCGTCTCTCGGCGCGCCTAGATCATCTGGAGGCCCGCCTGGCGGTGGCCGCGCCCCCGGCCAATGGCACGGCGAAGGCACCGGCCAATGGCGGGGCCCAGCTCCAGTCCATCAGCCCGAGCGGTCTGCGGGAGGAGTTTCGTGCCCTCACCGAGCAGCTGCGTGCCCAGGTCACCCACGACACCCTGCGCCTGCAGGGGGACCTGAGAGACCTGGCCGTGCGCTCCGAGCAGCGCTGGCAGGCGCTGGAGGGGGGCCGCGTGGACAGCCAGCGCAGCCCGGCGCGAGCCCCTGCCCCCGCCCTGGCCCAGACGGCTCCCAGCGCTGGGCCGCCCGGCCCCTCCCCGGCCGCCCAGAAACCCGCCCCACCGCAAACCAGCAAACCGGCGCCCGCCAAGCCCGCCGTCGGCCCCGCTACCGCATCGGCCGGCCCCGGGCCCTGGGTCATCGCCCTGGCGTCCGTGCCCGACGCGACCCAGGCGACCCAGGAGGTCGCCCGCCTGCGCGGGCTGGGGCTCGCCGCGGAGTCCCAGAAGATCCAGGCCGACGGCAAGAGCTGGCACCGCATCAACGTAGGGGGCTTCCCGACTCGGGAGGCGGCGCAGGCCTATGCGAGCAAGGCCAAGGAGAACCCCAAGCTGGCGCGGGTCTTCGCCGACTACCGGATCGCCAAGCTCTAGCCGATCCGCGACCCCCTCGCCCCCGTCCCCACCGCGATCCTGGCCCGTTCCTCCCACACCGGGCGCCTGGTGCTCACCCCGTGCGACCCCTTTGCGGAGCCCGGGTTGGGGGAGCTGTTGGGGGGACTCGAGCGCTGTGGCTTCCTGGGCCCGGCACTGGGACCGGGACAGAGCGCCTGGCTGGCGGGGGACGCCATCCTCTCCTGGATCAGCTTCACCGGCTGCTCGCCCCACATCCGGCTGGAGCCTCCGGCCGATGGGACGGGGTCCTTCTGCCACATCCTCCTGGAGGGCCCCTACCCCACGCCCCGCTTGTCCTGGGGACGCAACAGCCGCCCACCCCGCTGTCCCCGCTGCCGCGGCCCCATCGCGGACTGGCCGGTGCATCGCCGCCAATGGGACCTCGCCCCCGCCCGCCCCTTTCCGTGCCCGAGCTGCGGCGAGGCAGTGACGCCCCTCGCCCTGCGCTGGCGGGAGAACGGGGGTTTCGGCCGCCTGTTCCTGGCCCTGGATGACGTGTTTCCGGGTGAAGCCGTCCCGGTGCCGGCCCTATTCGAGGAGTTGGAGGTGCTGAGCGCCCAGCCCTGGCACCACTTCTACATCCAGCATTAGGGCCCGGCCCTTCAGCAGACCAGCTGCACCCCCTGGGGCAGCACCACCTCCATGCGTACCGGGAGGTGGTCCGAGACCGAATAATCGAGCACCTCCCCCGCCAGGATCTGCAAGGAGGGCGAGACCAGGATGTGGTCGAGGTTACGCAGGGGGCGCCAGCTCGGAAAGGTCTTCTGGTCGCAGTCGGGACCCCGCAGGTTGGCGGCCTGGAGCAGATCCTGGAATTCCTGGGAGGAACAGTCGCAGTTGAAATCCCCCATCAGGACCAGGTAAGGGTACTGGGTCACCAGCTCGGCTACATAGGCGAGTTGACGCTGCCGGGAGCGCCGCCCCAGGGCCAGGTGCATCACCCCCACACCGAAGGTCCCCCCGTCGCTGGTGTCGAGCTCGAGCAGGATCGCCCCCCGCCCCGGCAACCCGGGGAGTCGGTGCTCGCTGATGCGCGCCGGCCGCAGCCGGCTGAGCACCCCGTTACTGTGCCGGGCGATCTTGCCGAGGCTGCGGTTGACCTGGCTGTACCAGTAGGGGAAACCCGCGCGTTGGGCCAGGTACTCCGTCTGGTCGATGAAGCCGCTGCGCAGGCTGCCCGCGTCCACCTCCTGGAGGCCGACGATGTCGAACTCCTCCAGCATGGCGGCGATACGATGGAGATTGAGCACCCGCTCCCGGTGCGGTAGGACGTGCTTCCAGCTCTGGGTCAGATACTGGCGATAGCGCTGGGTGTCGACCCCCGCCTGGATGTTGTAGCTCAGCAGGCGCAGAGAGGGGGCCGGCGACCCCGGCTCCTCGACGGCGGCAGGGGGCCCGGTCTGGGGCTCGTCGCTGTGACCCGTCAGGGTCATGGGGTGTCGACTCCAGCGGCGGCGCCGGCAGGCAACCAGCCCGGTACCCGCATCACTGAAGCCGTCTCAAAGCCCGCGGTGCCACCGCTCGCCCGCTGGAGGGCCGAGACCCCAAGGCGCGGCGGCCGAAAAAAAGGGCAGCCCGCCGGGGCCGCCCTCTCGTCGAGCAAGGACCGCCGATACTCAGCGGGTCAGCCCCTGGGCATACTGGGTAACGGCGCTGATCTCCGCATCGGTCATGCGCGCAGCCACCCCCTGCATCATGCCATTGGGGTCATTGGCGCGCTTCCCAGCACGAAAGTCCTTGAGGGTGATCTCCATGTATTGGGCATGCTGGCCGTTGATGCGGGGGAACTTGGCCAGCCCCAGGCCCTCGCCGGCGGGGCCGTGACAGCCGGTGCAGGCAGGCAGACCCGTGGCGGGATTGCCGCCCCGATAGAGCTTCTCCCCCAGTGCGACGGCGGCCTGGTCAGCAGCCCCTGGACTTTGCTTCTGGCTTGCAAAATATGCGGCAATATTCTGAAAATCCTGATCATTCAACGCAGCGACCTGGGGCGTCATCAGGTCGTTCTTGCGATCGCCGGTCTTGAAGTTCTGCATCTGCTTGCCGAGGTACTCGGGGTGCTGACCCGCCAGCTTCGGCCACATGGGGTTGGGGCTGTTGCCGTCTGGACCATGGCAGGCGACGCAGGTCGCGGCCTTCGCCTGACCGGCGGCCACGTCCCCCGCCGCCTGGGCGCCGGTGGCGGCGAGTGCCAACACCACGGAAGCAGAGATCAGCCAAGTCTTCATGATCGGTCCTGAGCAGTGAGTGATGGGTGATGAGGCTGCTTGGCGGGGAAAAGACTCCGCCATAGGCATGGGACTTGGGCGTCGACACCCCCCTTTGGAGGGCGGGACGGCGCCGGAAAACAGCCGCAATGTATATCAGAAAATCACCATATTGGTCAAACCCAAGGGGGCACCGGCCCGGTGCCCCCGGCGACCGGGTCAGTGCTTCGAGTGGTCGTGCTGCATCAGGGTAGCCTCGATGGTGCGCACCGGCACCTGGAGCTTCTGGGTGCTCTGGTCCTCGAACCTGAGGGTGATCTCGATCTCCTGGTCCGGCTTGAGGAATCGCTTGAGGCCGATCAGCATCAGGTGGTAGCCGCCTGGGTCCAGGGCCACGTTCCCCCCCGCGGGGATGTCGATGCGTTCCACGCGGCGCATCTTCATCATCCCCCCCTCCATGAGGTGGGTATGGAGCTCCAGTGTCTCGGCCACGGGGCTCTGGGCACCCACCAGGGCGTGGGGCTTGGACCCTGCGTTGCTCAGGCCCATGAAGGCCGCGCTGTTGGGTTGGCCCGGTGGCACGGCGCGCACGTAGGCCCCGGCCACCCGCACCTCATCGGCGGCGCCGGCGGCCAGCAGGGCCGTGGAGAAACCGAGCGCCGCACAAGAGGCGGCCATCAGCAAAGTGGTTCTCATCGTCAGACTCCTCAATGCTCAAGAAAAAGATCGGGACGAGCCCCTCCCTCAGCCTCCAGGGCCCGGGAGCCGGCGGCGAATGGCCGCCAGGATCTGGGCCGGCGCTGCCGCATGGTTCAGGGTCTCCACAAGGCGGCCATCGGGGCCCACCAGGTAGGTCAGGGCGGAGTGATCCACCCAATAGGCCCCGCTCGCCTCGGGTGGCGCCGTCCGATAGGCCGCCCCGTACTGGCGAGCGACCCGCGCCAGCTCCTCGGGGCTCCCGGTGACGCCCAGGATGCGCGGGTGGAAGTACCGCCCATAATCCCGCAGCCGCTCCAGGCTGTCGCGCTCCGGGTCCACGCTCACGAACAGCACCCGCACCGCCTCCAGCTCCCCTGGGCTCAGGCCGT
>CAZFHV010000202.1:0-5357 GCA_964519095.1 uncultured Chromatiaceae bacterium
CCCCTCCACCCATCGGCTTGCCCCGGCCCTCCTTGGCTTGGGAGGCGGGGTAACAGAGGAATTAGGATTATTCTCTATAATCCGCAGTGAACCCTGTGCACCGGAGGAGGCATCTATGGTCGAGATCAGACACCGAGAGACAGGGGCCCTGTTGGCCCGGGTGGATGCCCCGACCCTCGCGGGCGCGGACCTCAGGGACATGAGCCTGAACGGTGCGGACCTGCGCGGGGCCGATCTGCGCGGCTGCAACCTCCAGTCGAGCGACCTCATCGGCGCCGATCTCCAAGGAGCCAACCTCCAGCAGGCGATCCTGGTCGGGGCCCACCTCAGCCAGGCGGACCTCTCTGGGGCCGATCTCTCCCATGCCCGATTGGGGGCGGAAGGCCGCTCCAACGCCGCCATGCTGTCCGGGGCGCGACTGGTGGGCACCAAGCTCCCGCGCACGGACCTGCGCAACGCGGAACTGCGCAACGCCAACCTCGAAGGGGCGGACCTCTGCCACGCGGACATGCGCGGGACGGACTTCCACGGCAGCAACCTCTGCCACGTCGTCGCCCGCAGCGCCCTCTTCATCAAGGCCAACCTGCGGGAGGCGAACCTCTGCCACGCCGACCTGCGTGACAGTCACCTCAACGACGCCAACCTGGTGAAGGCACACCTCCACAAGGCGGACCTCTCCAGCCAGTTCCACGACGGCTTCACGGTGCTCAACCTCGCCAACCTGGAGGCGGCGGAGCTGAACGGCGCCAACCTACGCCGGGTCTCGGCCGAGGACGCCAACTTCCGTAACGCCGACCTCAGGGACGTGGACTTCACGGGCGCCGTGCTGGGCGGGGCGATCCTGCGGCGGGCGGACGTTGGCAACGCCGACTTCGCGGGGGTGGAGCTCGCCAGCGTGACCATGGAGTTCGCCAACTTCTCCCAGGCCAAGAACGCCAACATCCCCGCTTACAAGAAGAACCTGCGCTGAGGGCCCTTTGGGCCCCTTGTCTGCGGGCGAGCTCTGGAAAGGCGCCGCCCGCCAAGACCCTGGCACCGCGACCCTTGCAGGATGCCGGTGACCCCGGACTTGATCCCGGGGAACCGCATTGGCCAGGGCATCGCACAGGGTGACCGATAGGGTTCGCGCCTCAGCGCGGGTGCGGCCCTCCCCGCTCGGAACAGTCAGGGGGACCGCTCAGCCCTCTGGGTCGCTGGTCGGTGGCACGCGGTTCGCCCGCGCCCACGCCACCCAATCGATCTCCTCCGTGCTCAGGACTTCCAAGCGGCTCCCTGGGGTTTGGTTATCCATGAAGAGGATCAGGTTCTCGCAGGGCCAGCGAGCCGAAGGCGCAAGCAGGCCGTCGTATCCCCCCTCGGCCAGGGCGGCGCCGATCTCCTGGGTGCGTTGGTAGTCCGTTTCCCCATACCGATTCCAATCGATGCCGAGATCGATCAGGTTGGCGCGCACCAGGCGCAAGGTGCGGCCGGTGCTGAGCCCGATGCGGTGCAGGACCACGGGTTTGCTGGGCAGCGGGGTGAACAGACTCAGATGGAACGCGATCTCGGCGAGCGCGCCCGCGGGCTCGGTGCTGGTGTAGAGCACCGCCGGGCCACCCTGCGGCGCCCAGCGACCGCCGCTTCTCGAAGGAATGAGCGGATGCAGCGCCCTGCCGGTTACCCGGAAGGTCTCGCCCGTGAAGGCGACGGAAGGGAAGGCGCCGAGTCGCTCGAGGAGCCCCGCATCAGGCCTCAAGCCTGACCCCCGTGCCTGCCTTAGAGGTAGACCCCAGCGCGCAACTGCTCCAGGACGGCGATCACCTCATCGATGCGCCCTTGCTGGATCAGCGCCGCGGGCGTAGCTCCATCCAGGCGCTTCTGACGCGAGAACAGCCAGAGGCGGGCCTCCTGGGGCTCGTAGAAGTCCCCGAGCTGCTCGACCAGATACTCCAGTTCAAGGAGCGCCTTCTGGGTATGGGGACGGGGAAAGGCCTTCCCGTGATTCCAACGCGACACCGTCTCCGGCCGGGTGCCGAGCAAGCTGGCCACATCGACGGAACGCATCGCGCCCTTGCGCTCGATGAGCTCAAGCTTGCGGGCGATCGCGTTGGCGGTCATTGGCATCACCTGTCGGGTTGCGGGCACGCGCGACCCTGCGGCGCCTTTTTTGATTATAGACTTGATGATTCCATTGCGTTATCCCTTGATGCGCCGACCCCGACAAGGACCAGGCTGGGTCCTCCGGAAATCGACGCTCCTCTTCAGGCACTGTCGAAGCCGTTGCGGAGGGAAAACCCCCGGGAAGAATCGGGTGAAGGAGGACGCCCAGTCGGGCGAGGAACCAATCCTGTGGCGCACGAAACCCCCTGGCTCAAGCGATTCGTTCTCCAGTCCCCACTGCGACATGGCAACAATAAACCCGCTCCTTGTGGGAGCGGGTTTCGGTGGGGTCGGGTACCTCTGAAGCTACTTGATGGACTGGTAGTAGTCCATGAGGATCTTGGCCACCTCGGGCCGGGAGAACTCGGGGGGCGGGGCGATGCCGTTGCCGAGCATCTCGCGCACCTTGGTCCCGGAGAGGAGCACGAAGTCCTCCTTGGTGTGATCCGGGGCCTCGCACATCATCACCACCCTGTTGAGCTTCTTGGAGTAGGCGGTGTGGTCGGCCTTGAAGATCTCGATGGCCAGGGCCCCGGCGGGGACCTCCTCTTCGAAGATGGTCTGGGCGTCGAAGGCGCCGTAGTAGTCGCCCACGCCGGCGTGGTCGCGGCCGATGATGAAGTGGGTGGCGCCCATGTTCTGGCGGAAGTAGGCATGGAGCACCGCCTCGCGGGGGCCGGCGTAGAGCATGTCGAAGCCGTAGCCGGTGACCATGGCGCTATTGGGCGGGAAGTACAGCTCCACCATCTTGCGGATGGCGGCATCGCGCACCGGGGCGGGGATGTCACCGGGCTTTAGCTTGCCGAGCAGCATATGGATGACCAGGCCGTCGCAGCCGAGGCGCTCCATGGCCATGTGGCAGAGCTCCTCGTGGGCCAGGTGCATGGGGTTGCGGGTCTGAAAGGCCACCACCCGCTTCCACCCGCGGGAGGCGATCTCGTGGCGGATCTCCACGGCGGTGCGGAAGGTGTCGGGGAAATCCTCCTGGAAATAGGAGAAATGCAGGACCTGGATGGAGCCGGAGACCGCGTAGCGGCCCTGGCTGTTGAAGGTGGCCACACCGGGGTGCTCGGGGTCGGTGGTCCGGTAGACCTTCTCGGTCATGAGCGCCATCTGGGCATCGCTAACCTCCTCGATGGCCTCCACGTCCATGATGGCGAGGGCGGGGGAATCCTCCATGTTGGGGTCACGGAGCGCGATGCGCTTCGCACCGCGGATGGCGTCCACGTTCTCCAGCAGGCAGAGGATGGGGACCGGGAAGAAGAGCCCGCTGGTGGTGCGCATGGTCTCGGCCACGCTCAGGGCATCGGCGAGATTCATGAAGCCTGGCAGGGGGCTGAAATAGCCACCGCCCATCATCACCGCGTTGCCGGCCGCCTGAGAGCTGATCACCACCGAGGGAAGGTCGTGCGCCTCGTGCTTGAGGGCGTGATGCCTCTCGGGATCGTACACGAACAGGGGCTTGAGCTCGTTGGAACCGACCGGCTTGATCATGGGCATCTCTCCTTCACTGTGTAGGCCGACTCGAGGCCGGAAACCAGGCGGTCCCCGGGGACAAGGATGACTCGAAGCACTGCAGATCGCGCCCGACCTGCTCCAGAGGGGGAGCCGAAGGGTTTCTCAGACGAGCGACCGGGGCGCGATAGCCGCGTCCTTCCCAAGGGGAAAGGCCGGCAGAGGGCACTCGAATAACCTAACACAACCCATGATTACCCTATCCCATGGATCTTTTTATGTCGACAGCAAATTTCCTTTGGTTCCAAGGGGTTCAGGGGAAGTCATCGACTCTGCCACCCCCCGACGCCACCTATTCCCCCAGAATCCCCTTGGCATGATCGGCTAGCCCACCTGGCACGGCTCGGGGCATACTGCGCCGACAATCGCCACTCCCCCTTGGGGGAGCAAACCCCGCCTCGACACCCCCGGAGGACCCCTACCCCATGAATATCTCCCGCCGCGAGCTCTTGAAGCTAATGGGCATGGCCGGCGCTGCCGGCATGCTGCCGCGCTCCATCTTCGCCGCTGCCCGCCAGCCGGGGGACCTCTATGAGGTGCCCAAGTTCGGCAACCTCACCATCCTGCACATCACCGACACCCACGCCCAGCTCAATCCCATCTACTTCCGGGAGCCCAATGTCAACATCGGCATCGGCGAGGCCCTGGGCAAGGCGCCCCACCTGGTGGGAGATGCCCTGCTCAAGCACTTCGGCATCGAGCCCGGCGGCATCGAGGCCCACGCCTTCACCTATCTGGGCTTCGACGAGGCCGCCCAGAAGTTCGGCAAGGTCGGCGGCTTCGCCCACCTCAAGACCCTGGTGAAGCGGCTGCGGGCGTCCCGAGGTCCCGGCAACAGCCTGCTCGTGGACGGCGGTGACACCTGGCAGGGCTCCGGCACCGCCTACTGGACCCGCGGTCGCGACATGGTAGGGGCCTGCAACCTGCTCGGGGTGGACGTGATGACCGGCCATTGGGAGTTCACCTACCTCGACGAGGAGGTGATCAAGAACATCGGCGAGTTCAAGGGCGAGTTCGTGGCCCAGAACATCAAGGTCCGGGAGGAGGCCCTGTTCGACTATCGCTTCGCGGATTTCCCTGGGTTCAACGAGGGCAGTGGCCTCGCCTTCAAGCCCTACAGCATCAAGGAAGTGGGCGGCGTGAAGGTGGCCGTCATCGGCCAGGCCTTCCCCTATACCCCCATCGCCAACCCGCAGCGCTTCATCCCGAACTGGACCTTCGGCATCCAGGACGAGCACATGCAGGCGGTCGTGGATGAGGTGCGCGCCAAGGAGAAGCCCGCGCTGGTGGTGGTCATCTCCCACAACGGCATGGACGTGGACCTCAAGATGGCCTCGCGGGTGAGCGGCATCGACGTCATCTTCGGCGGCCACACCCACGACGGCATTCCCGCCCCCAGCCTCGTCAGCAACAAGGGGGGCAAGACCCTGGTTACCAACGCGGGCTCCAACGGCAAGTTCCTTGGGGTGATGGACCTCGAGGTGAAGGACGGGCAGTTGAGCGATTACCGCTACCGGCTGCTGCCGGTGTTCTCCAACCTGCTGCCCGCCGACCCCGAGATGCAGAAGTACATCGAGGAGGTGCGGGCCCCCTACCAAGACAAGCTGGCGGAGCGGCTCGCCACCGCCGAGAAGACCCTCTACCGGCGCGGCAACTTCAACGGCACCTTCGACCAGGTGATCTGCGACGCCCTGCGCAAGGTC
>CAZFHV010000203.1:0-5333 GCA_964519095.1 uncultured Chromatiaceae bacterium
GGTCGGAATCGAGTCGGCGCCGAGGGTGTCGACCAGCTTGTCGAGATACACCGGGTTCTCGAAGGACTCCCCTGCGATCCCGAACGGCCGGTTGGTCTGGCAGCCCACGTAGCCGGCGATCTTGAGCCCTGAGAGGGGCTTCTTGACCTTTGCTTGGATGGCCTCGTAGCCCACGTCCTCGATCAGGACCTCGGCCATGTGCTTGATGGGGATCTGGTTCTTGAGCTTGAGCCCCGCCTCGGCCAGGGCCTGGTTGGCCTCGGCGAACAGACCCTTGTCGTGGGCCAGGCGCTCCTGGGCCTCACGGGTGGAGAGCCAGCAGGCGGCGCAGGTGGCGACGATCTCCTGACCGGGGAGGTGCTGCTCGGAGAGGGCGATGTTGCGCGCCGAGAGCGTCAGCCGCGGCAGCTCCCCGCCGCCCGCGTAGCCGATGGAGGCCGCACAGCAGTTCCAGTCGGGGATCTCGTTGAGCTGGATGTCGAGCTCCTCGCACATGGCCTGCACCGAGACTAGGTAGTTGAAGGAGGAGGCGCCCTTCTGGGACGAGCATCCTGGGTAGAACGCGTATTCTTTCTTTGCCATGGGTGTCTCCTGCTCAGGCGCCGTGTTTGGCGATGCGGGCGTCTTCGAGCTCCTGGGCCTTCTTGAGCATCTTCTGGAAGCCGCTCAGGTCCTTGACCCCATGGCCACCGAGGGCCTCCATGGGGTTCATGCGCTTGGCCTTGAGCATCCCAAGCCCGATGTCCTTCATCTTGAGGGCGGTCTTCACCCCCTCGCCGAAGCCGTTCATGAAGTAGAGGCTCAGCCCCAGCTTGAGCTCGTTGACACGGCCCTTCTTGGAGAGGTTGTTCCACATGAGCTGGGCGAACTTGGCGGTGGGCTGGTTCTGCGGCACCAGACCCAGGCGCTTCGCGTAGTGGGCGAGCCCGTGCATGATGTGGGTGATGGGCAGCTCCCGGGGGCAGCGCACGATGCAGTTGTAGCAGGAGGTGCACATCCACATGGAGTTGGAGGAGAGCACCGCCTCGCGCTGGCCGGCGCGGATCATCATGAAGAGCTCCTGGGGCGGATGGTCCCAGAACTTGCCAAGCGGGCAGGAGCCGGAGCAGACCCCGCACTGCATGCACATCTTGACCCACTCGCCCTCTTCGACGTTCGCCTCCACCTCCTTGAGGAAGTTGGTGCGGTACTTTTCGATCATCGCTTGGTTCAAATCGCTCATCGTCGGTCCCCGCGTAGGGTGGGTTTGGATCCCAGCGGTGGGTTGGGGGCGCTTAGGCGCCCCAAACCCACCCTACATCAGAATTTGAACGGGCTCATGCCGATCTTCTCGACCGTGGCGGCCATGTCGTTGATCAGCTGCGGGGCGCGCTCGATGTCGGTGATCGCCACCTCGTAGACCGCCACCCGCTCCACCTCCAGGTTGAGCTGCTTGAGGGTGTCGCCCACCTTGCTCAGGCGCTCGTGGGCCATGGCGGAGCCGCGCACGAAGTGGCACTGGTAGTCGTCGTCCTTGCGGCAACCCATGAGCACGATGCCGTCGTAGCCGGAGTTCAGGGCGTCGGTGATCCAGGAGAGGCTCACCGACCCCAGGCAGCGCACCGGCACCACCCGGGCGAAGGGGCTGATGGCGGCGCCGTTCATGGCGGCCATGTCCAGGGCCGGGTAGGCGTCGTTCTCGCAGGCCAGCGCCAGGATGCGCGGCTTCTCGGAGAACTCGTCGGGCATGTCCACGGCCTTGATCTGCTGGCCCACGGTGTCGATGGAGTAGTTCTCGAAGGAGATCACCCGCACCGGGCAGGCGCCCATGCAGGTGCCGCAGCGCCGGCAGCGGGACTCGTTGAACAGCGGATAGCGCTTCTCGTCCTCGTTGATGGCGCCGAAGGGGCACTCCACGGTGCAGCGCTTGCACTGGGTGCAGCCCTCCTTGCGGAAGCTCGGGTAACTAAGATCCCCCGCCCGGGGATGGGCGGCGCGGCCTCGGCCGGCATTCTCCGCCGCCTGGATGGCCTTGAGGGCGGCACCGGCCGCGTCGTCCATCGCCTGCTTCATGTCCATGGGACGGCGCACCGGGCCGGCGGCGTAGATGCCGGTGCGGCGGGTCTCGTAGGGGAAGCAGATGAAATGGGAATCGGCGAAGCCCCACTTGAGCTGGGGCAGGTCGGTGCCCTGGCGGTAGTCGAGGTTGAGCACCGAGGGCGGCGCCACCTCCAGCTTCTTGCGGGCCGCGGCCTTCTCGGCCTCGGTCTCGGCCATGTCCACCGCGAGTTGGGCGTAGGGGTCGGGGCCGCTGTTGGGCACCTGACCGGTGGCGAGCACCACCAGGTCGCAATCCATCTCGGTGTCCTCGTCGAGGATCAGGTCCTTGAACCTGACGTTGAGCCCACCGCCGTTCTGCACCACCTCGGAGGCCTTGCCCTTGGAGAAGGTCACCATCGCCTGTTGGCCGGAGCGGTAGAAGTCCTCGCCGGCCGCACCGGGGGTGCGCAGGTCGTCGAACAGGACCGTGGCATCGCAGCCCGGGTTCTGGGCCCTGAAGTACATGGCCTGCTTGATGGACTCGGTGCAGCAGAACCCGGAGCAATAGGGCAGGTGGCCTTCCTTGGTGGAGCGCTGACCGGCGCACTGGAGGAAGGCGACCGACTTGACCTCCCGGCCGTCCGAGGGTCGCTTGATGGGGCCACCGTTGGCGGCCTTGACCAGTTGCTCCAGCTCGAAGCTGGTGACCACGTCCTTCGACTTGCCGTAGCCCAGCTCCGGGAGCTGGTTCGCGTCGTAGGGGGTGAAACCGGAGGCCTGAATGATGGCGCCGTAGTTCTCGGTGGTGGTGGCCCCCGACTCGGTAGCGATGTCCGCGGCGAAGCGTCCCGGCGCCCCGGAGGTACGGCTGATGGTGCTGTTGAGGTGGACGCGGATGCGCGGCTCGGCCTGGATGCGGGCGATCAGCGCCTCCACGCCCGAGTCCTCCGGCAGGGGCAGATCCACGTTGTTGCCGTTGGGCACCCCCGCCGCGGCGGCGCGGAAGGGCACCCGCCGGTAGAGTCCGGCGGCCTGTCCGCCCAGGGCGCCGGTCTTCTCCACCAGGTCCACCGGATAGCCCGCGGCGGCACATTCCAGCGCGGCAGTCATGCCGGTGACCCCACCGCCCACCACCAGGATGCGCTTGTTCAGCGGCTGCTCGCCGGAACCCTTGGGCACGGAGAGGAACTTGACCTCGGCGCAGGCCATGCGGACATAGTCGTCCGCCATCTCCTGGGTGGTCTCCTGGTGCTCGCCCCCCTCGGGGCGAAGCCAGATCACCCCCTCGCGCAGGTTGGCGCGGGACACCGCGGCGGTGGGGAAGCTGAAGGCCTCCACCTTGGCACGCCGGGAGCAGGCGGCGATCATCAGGTGGGTGACGCCCTCGTTCTCGATGTCGCCGCGGATGAGCTGCACCCCTTCCTGGCTGCACAGCATGGGGTGCTGCTTGACGCTGGGGATCTTGCCCTCACGGGTGGCCACCATCTGCAACTGCTTGGGATCCAGGCGCTCGCCGATACCGCAACCCGTGCAGATGTAACCGGCAAATTTCTTCACTTCAGCCACGGCTTAACCCTCCATACCGCCGACGCGGTTGACGACCTGGATGGCGCGCAGCGCCGCCCCAGTAGCCTGTTGCACGGCACGGTTCACATCGAGCGCATCCGAGGCGCAGCCGGCGGCGAAGATGCCGCCGTTCTCCGGGGCGGACTCGATGAAGCCCTCGCGGTTGTAGATGATGGGCACGGGAAAATGGGCGGCGTCCACGCTCGGCTCCATGCCGATGGCGAGCACCACCAGGTCATACTCGTCGGCGTAGCGCTTGTAGCCCTCGGTGTCCACGCCGTGGACGACGGGGTTGCCGTTCTGCCGGTTCTCCACGATGGAGGCGGGCTTGGACTTGATGAACTTGACCCGCGGGTTGGCCTGGACCTTGGCGTAGAAGTCCTCGAAGCGGTCGATGGCGCGGATGTCGATGTAGTAGACGCTCACCTCCGCCTGCTCGCCCCAGGCCTCGCTCACGTAGGTGGTCTGCTTGAGGGTCGCCATGCAGCAGATGCGCGAGCAGTGCAGCAGGTAGTTGCGATCCCGGGAGCCCGCGCACTGGATGAAGGCCACCCGCTTGGCCTCCTTGCCGTCGGAGGGCCGCACCAGTCGACCGCCGGTGGGGCCGCTTGGGTCGCAGAAGCGCTCGAATTCCACGCTGGTGATGACGTTCTTGATGCGGTCGTAGCCGTAGGGCTGGATCTTGGCCGCGTCATAGGGCCGCCAGCCGGTGGCCCAGATCACCGCACCTGCCTTGAAGTGGATCGTCTCTTCCTGCATCTGCAAGTCCACCGCGCCGTACTTGCAGGCGGCCTTGGCCCGCTCCCCGTCAGGGGTGCCGACGATGCGGGGGTCGAGCACATAGCGCTGAGGCATGGCCATGCGGTTGGGCAGATAGGCCCCCTTGCGCTTGCCCAGGCCATAGTTGAACTCGTCGTCGAACTCCGCCTCCACGGCCTTGGCGCAGTCGCCACAGGCGGTGCAGTTCTCGTTGACGTAGCGCGGGGTGAGCTTGACGGTGACGCTGTAGTTGCCCGCCTCACCCGCGATACCCGTCACCTCCGCCAGGGTCAGGATGCTGAGGTTGGAATTCATCCGGGCGCGGCGCTGGTTGATCTCCAGCCCGCAGGTGGGGAAGCAGAGCTTGGGGAAGTACTTGTAGAGCTGGGAGACGCGGCCGCCCAGGTAGGGGCGCTGCTCCACCAGCACGACCTGCTTCCCGGTCTCCGCGGCCTCGAGCGCAGCGGTCATGCCGCTGATGCCACCGCCGACCACCAGGATGGTCTCGTTGGTTGCGATCACTTCCGTCATGGACTTACCTCCGTCGACACGGAACGAACCGGGGCACCAGGGCGAGGGGGAAACGCGAACAAAGGCCCTGAATATCAGAAGTTACTAAGATACCTGTGTTGTTTTCACCCCGCCATATCCCATCCGGTCAGGGCGCCATAGAAATCATCAATGCATGCATCAGCGGTTTCTTGGGCTGTCCGACGCCACGCGGGGCCCGCAGGGCCGTGCGGCTCCGCATGAGATGCGCTGTCTCACGGAATCGCAGCATCTGTTCTGTGGGGGAAACCGTTTTGCGTCTCGCGCGCGATTCCTTGAATCCTGCTTGCATACCCAATACACTCCGTGCCGGTGTGGGTTCAACCGCGCCCACTTGACGGAATCGAGTTCTTCTTGGGGTGCCGATCTGGGAGGGGTTCTTGATGACTAGCAGCCTGTCGGACTTCACCCCTTTTCGAACGGGTAAAATACGGGCAGTC
>CAZFHV010000204.1:0-5302 GCA_964519095.1 uncultured Chromatiaceae bacterium
AAGGGCGAGCTGGTGCACGCCCACCCGGACTTCCAGCTGGTGATCTCCTACAACCCCGGCTACCAGAGCCTGATGAAGGACCTCAAGACCTCCACCAAGCAGCGCTTCGGGGCCCTGGATTTCACCTATCCCCACGCCGAGGTGGAGAGTGAGATCGTGGCCCACGAAGGGGGGGTCGACGCCAAGACTGCGGAGCGGCTGGTGGCCATCGCCCAGCGCTCCCGCAACCTCAAGGGCCACGGGTTGGACGAGGGCATCTCCACCCGGCTGCTGGTGTACGCCGCCCAGCTCATCGTCAAGGGCATTGAGCCCCAGGCCGCCTGCCAGATGGCCCTGGTGCGGCCCATCACCGACGACCCGGACATGCGCGACACCCTGGACGCGGCGGTCGGCACCTTCTTCTGACACACGCCCTCGGACCCCGGCGAAGAGGGCGCCCAGCCCAGACCGAGCCACCGCCCCTCGAGCCCCGCGAAGGACCCCGTCCATGACCATCGCGCTCTCGGACTACATCCCCTGCATCCAGGACGAGGAGCACCAGGAGCACCTGCAGCTCCTCGAGTCCAGCTATCACGAGGCGGCGCGGCTGATGTCGCCACGGGGCCTGGAGAACTACCTCCAAGGCCTCAAGGCCCTCTGTGCCCTGGGTAGGGGTCAGGACCTGGTGCTCGGCTACCTCCAGTCCATGCCGGCCGTGGCCAAGGAGGTGGGCGAGGACATCCTTCCCGACACGGTGGAGGGGCTCATGAAGCTCTCCTCCCACACCTCGGGCACCGTCATCGCCCTCCTGGTGGCCAACCTGCCCCTGGCGGCCCAGCGGCTGGGGGATGCGGACCTGGTGCGGGGCTTCCTCGGCCTAGTGCACCAGCTCGCGGCCAAGGCACCCCGGGGGCTGCGGCCCATGCTGGAGAATCTCGACGAGCTCCTCTCCAAGCTCACCCTCGGGGGACTGCGCCGTTGGGCGCTGTGGGGTGCCCAGGCCCATGGCCGCGACTTCCAGGGCCAGGTGGCCTATTTCGGGCTCCAGACCGAGTCCTCCCGCGCCGTCTTGCAGAAGGAGCGCCGCGGGACCCTGTTCGTCGATCACCAGCGCAAGCTCAACTTCTACCTGCGCGCCCTCTGGGGGCGGGCCTTCTTCATGCGTCCCACCTCGGGCGACTACGAGACCCGCCAGGGGTTGCGCCCCTTCATCGAGGACTGGTACCTGCACCTGCCCGATGCCTCCGACGAGTATCGAGGCATCCCGGGGATGGAGCTGTACCGGGCCGCGGCGGCCCATTGCGCCGCCCATATCGTGTATACGAGGGCGCCCCTTTCCGCCGAGCAGCTCACCCCCGTGCACATGAAGTGCATCGAGCTGTTCGAGGACGCCCGCGTGGAGCACCTGGCCATCGCCCAGTTCCCCGGGCTGCGCAAGCTCTGGCTGCGTTTCTTCAATGCGCCCTTGGGGGTGGAGGATGCCCCCAGCGAGCTTCACCCGGCGGTGGAGCTGATGGCGCGGCTGGCCCACGCGCTCCTCGATGAGGGCTACCGGGACGAGGAGTCCTTCATCAACGAGCTGGCCGATGGATTCCGGGCCGAGCTGCCGGAACGCTCCGGGAGCAACCGCCTGAGCTGGGACTGGGGGGTGACCCTTTACAACCAGTTGGGCGAGCGGGTGAGCTGGCCCAACCTGCGGCTGCTCGAGCAATTCCCCGTCCCCTATCGGGACGACAACCGCTATCTCTGGGCTTACAGCGAGGCCACCCACGGCGGGCGCGGGGTCGAGTATGTCCCGGCGAGCCAGCAGCAGGTGCGCAAGTACGTCTCCGCCCTGGAGCTGGCCAACGAGGTGGACGTGGAGACCGCCGGCGACGACGCCCAAGAGGTCTGGATCTGCGCCACCGAGTTCTTCCCCTACGAGGACCAGGGGGTCAGCTTCAACGCCCTGGAGGGCAAGGAGCCGGTCTCCGATCCCTACCGCTACCCCGAATGGGACTACCAGGTGCAGCTCTACCGCCCGGACTGGGCCACGGTGATCGAGCGGCGCCAGCCCAAGGGGGACCCCGCGACCCTCGACGAGCTCCTGGTCAAGTATCGGCCCCTGGCCTCACGCATCCGCCACCTCATCGATGCCCTGCAGCCCCAGGGGGTGGTGCGCCGCCGCGGCTACGAGGAGGGGGAGGAGCTGGATCTCAACGCCGCGGTCCAGGCCCTGATCGACATCCGCCGCGGCATCCTGCCCGACCCGCGGTTGCAGATCCGCATCACCCGCCACATCCGCGACCTGGCGGTGCTGATCCTGATCGATCTGTCCGAGTCCACCAACGAGCGGGTCCACAAGGACGACCCCGAAAGCCCCACGGTGCTGGGACTCACCCGCGAGGCCACTGGGCTCCTCGCCTGGGCCATCGACTCCATCGGCGACCCCTTCGCCATCCACGGCTTCGCCTCCGATGGCCGCCACGACGTGCAGTACTACCGCTTCAAGGACTTCGCCCAGCCCTACGACGAGCAGCCCAAGGCGCGCCTGGCGGGCATGAAGGGGGGGCTCTCCACCCGCATGGGAGCCGCCCTGCGCCACGCGGGCTGGCACCTGCGCCAGCAGCCTTCCCAGAAGAAGCTGGTGCTCTTGATCACCGACGGGGAGCCCGCCGACATCGACGAGCGCGACCCCAAGTACCTGCGGCAGGACACCAAGAAGGCGGTGGAGGACCTGGCCCAGATGGGCATCCACTGCTACTGCCTCACCCTCGACCCCCTCGCCGACCGCTACGTGGCGCGCATCTTCGGCGAGAACCGCTACGCCATCGTCGACCAGGTGGAGCGGCTACCGGAGCGCCTGCCCGCTGTGTTCGCGGCGATCACGGGCTGAACGCAGAGCCGGCGAGGACCCCCACCACCCCCCTCAGGGCCGCCAGCGGCCCTCGGCGTCGCGATCGGAGGATCGCTCCTCCACCCAGCGCTCCCCCGCGGGGGTGAGCTCCTTCTTCCAGAAGGGGGCGCGGGTCTTGAGGTAGTCGATGAGGAACTCGCAGGCGCGGAAGGCCTCCCCGCGGTGGCGGCTGGTGACGGCCACCAGCACGATGGGGTCCTCGGGCCTGAGCTCGCCCACCCGGTGGACGATGCGCGCCCCCAGGAGATCCCAGCGCCCGCGCGCCTCTTCCAGGATGGCGGTGAGGGCCTTCTCGGTCATGCCGGGGTAGTGCTCGAGCAGCATGCGGGTGACGGGCTGGCCGTCGTTGAGGTCGCGCATCAGGCCCAGGAAGCTCACCAGGGCCCCCACCCCGGGGTTGCCGGCGTAGAGGCGAGCCTGCTCGGCCGCGACGTCGAAGGGCTCGCTCTGGACCGAGACGCTGAACATGCTCAGCCGCCGGTCACGGGTGGGAAGAAGGCGACTTCGTCACCGTCGCGGATGGGCGTCTCGCGGCTGGCCAGCTCCTGGTTCACCGCCACCAGCACCGCCTCTCCCTCGATCAGTGCCTCTCGCCAGGCCCCGCCCCGGCCCTGGAGACGGGCGACCAGGCCGGCCACATCGGCGATGCCCTGGGCCTCCAGGTCCTCCGCGCCGCAACCCAGGGTCTCGCGCAGGCGGGCGAAGTAGCGCACCTGGATCATGCCAGCAGCTCGCTGAAGGGGAGGAAGTCGACCGAATCGCCCCGCGCGAGCGCCTGGCCCTCGGGGATCACCGCCAGCCCGCTGGCCCAGGCCACCGAGCTCAGCACCCCGGAGGAGCGGCTGGGGTAGACCTGGACCCACAGCCCCCCGTCCGTCCCCCGCTCCAGCCGGGCGCGGACGTATTCCCGGCGCTTGTCCGGTCGGGTCCAGTCGAAGTCGACGGGGAGCCGCAGCGGTGGGGGTGTCACCTCCCCCGCCACCCCCTGCAGGCGCAGGATGAAGGGGCGGGCGAACAGGCAGAAGGTGACGAACACCGACACCGGATTGCCGGGCATGCCGATGAAGGGGGTGCCCTCGATGTGGCCGAAGGCCAGGGGTTTGCCGGGGCGGATGGCGATCTTCCACAGCTCCAGCGACCCCAGCCGCTCCACCGCGGGCTTGAGGTGATCCTCCTCCCCCACCGAGACGCCGCCGGAGGCGAGCACCAGGTCGGAGCTCGCCGCCGCGTCGAGCAGGGCCTCGCAGGTGGCCTCCAGGGTGTCTGCCACCAAGCGCGGGCCCTGAACCTCGCAGCCCAGGCCCTGCAACAGCCCGGTGAGGGTGAACTGATTGGAGTTGTAGATCTGCCCCGGCCCCAGGGGCTCCCCCGGCGGCCGCAGCTCGTCCCCGGTGGAGAGGATCGCCACCCTCAGCCTTCGGTACACCCGGAGCTCCGCTATCCCCACCGAGGCCGCGAGCCCCAGGTGCTGGGGCTGCAGGCGGGTGCCGGCGGTGAGGATCTCCTGGTCCCGGCGGATGTCCTCACCGGCGCGGCGGATGTTGGCGCCCTCCTTCGTGGCGGGAACCACCACCCAATCCGGCCCCGCCTCGCAAACTTCCTGGATCGCCACTGCATCGGCACCGGGCGGGACGGGGGCGCCGGTGAAGATCCGGGCCGCGGTGCCGGGCCCGAGGGGCGCGCCCACCCCCCCGGCGGGGATGCGCTGGGCGAGGGTCAGGCGGGTGCACTCGCCGGTGAGATCGGCGGTGCGGACCGCGTAGCCGTCCATGGCGCTGTTGTCCCAGGCGGGGACATTGATACTGCTTCGTACCCCTTCCGCGAGGACCCTGCCGAGGGCGGCGGCGGTGGCCACCCGCTCGGTCTCCCCCAGGGGACGGGCGTGCGCCAGCAAGAACTCCAGGGCCGCCTCGAAGGAGACCAAGCCCCCTGGGGCCGAAGAGCAGCAGTCGTGCGCGGGAATGGGGTGCTTCATGAGTGCGAGCGGCCTGGGACCGGGCCTCAAGATAAGCGCTGCCGGTGCCTCTTGTCACCCTCGCGCCGCGGTGCCGCCGTCCAAACGATCGGGTTACAATCCGGGTCACCCAGGGGGGCGCGGTGCTGGCGCCGCGCCGCCCCTTCCCGGCCCATAGGATTCCCGCCCGTGACCCCACTGCAGAACGACCGGCTGCTCCGCGCCCTGCTCCGCGAGCCCCTGGACGTCACGCCGGTGTGGATGATGCGCCAGGCGGGCCGGTATCTGCCCGAATACCGGGAGACCCGGCGGCGGGCCGGCGACTTTCTCACCCTCTGCCAGACCCCGGAGCTGGCCTGTGAGGTCACGCTCCAGCCCCTGGCCCGCTACCCCCTGGATGCGGCCATCCTCTTCTCCGACATCCTCACCGTCCCCGACGCCATGGGCCTGGGTCTGTACTTCAGCGAGGGGGA
>CAZFHV010000205.1:0-5289 GCA_964519095.1 uncultured Chromatiaceae bacterium
AAATCGGATCGGACCCATTTCAGGATTCACGAAAAATGGCGACTCTCCGGAAAGCGAGCTCGAGGAGCGACCCTTCCGCCTCACCGGCGACTCCGGAGTCTACAGTTGCACCGAGCACCGGCAAGAGCCACGGCGGATTCACCCTTCCACTCTCAGGTGGAGTAGGATGGCTTCGCTCCGCCGCCACTAACTACCGAGTCGATCCGAGTAGGGCTCGATGCGTCACATTGTTTCTCTCGCTGGCCCCGCGCATCCCATGCGAGTTGGATACCTAGTGTTTTTCCTGGCGCTCCTGGCCCCGGCGTTCGTCGCCAGCGCCGCCGAGGTAACCGAGCTCAGGGGTAAACCTCCTACCGCCCTTGGACTCAACGACTTGGGCGGGAAGGGACGCTCCTTGCAGGAACTTCTGGGGTCGGTGGTAATGGTCAACTTCTGGACGAGCTGGTGCCCGCCCTGCGTCGCGGAGCTTTCCGTCCTCGAAAGGCTGGGGCGAGACCTGGACGATCAGCCGTTCGAGATCCTCGCGGTCAACGTCGCGGAACCGCGTGGCAGCGTGACGCGCTTTGGCCAGTTCGGGGGGAAGCGCATGCACATCCTCATGGACAGTGACGGCCAGCAGGCGAAGCAATGGGGCGTGCGGTTTTTCCCCACCAGCTTTGTCGTCGACGCCTCGGGACAGCTGGCCTACCGCGTGCTCGGCGAGGCGGACTGGTATAGCGACGGACTTCTGGACCTGGTCCGGCGGCTCCTGCCAGACCGCCCGACGGACTGAGACAGCATCTCCGCAGCGGGAGACGTCTAGGCGCCGAAGCGGGGCTCCGGCCAACTCAGGCGCCGGCGGAAAGCCCCCCGGGGTCGTTTCACCGCTATGGTGCCTGGCGGCAATAGCGAGCCGCCCCATCGGCCCCCTTGACTCCTGGGGGCCGTTACAGAGAGACCTGATCGCTAGTCCTGGGCCAGACGGAAACCGAGACCCTCCTCGAGATCCCCGGCTCTCATGCCGTCTCGCACCGCGGCGCGGAGATACCTGGGCTGGCTAATCCAGCTGCCCCCACGGGTCGCCAATAGGCCCATGTAGTCTGGCCTCGCGCAACGCGTTTCCGCGCCCTGATAGTTCTCCTCGAAGGCCGAGCAGGTCCACTCCCAGACATTCCCGCTCATGTCGAAGAGCCCTAGGTGATTGGCGCCCTTCTCGCCCACCGGATGGGACTTGGACTCGCTGTTGCCCCCGGACCAAGCCAGGGCATCCAGATCCTCGCCGCCACAATAGGTCTCACCGGCCCGACCGGAGCGACAGGCATACTCCCATTCGGCCTCGGTCGGCAGCCGGTACCGCTTCCCGGTCTGGGCGTTGAGCTTGGCGAGGTAGTCCTGCACCTCACGCCAGCTCACCCGCTCCACCGGACAGCGGTCGCAGCCTTTGAAGAAGGAGGGATCGCTTCCCATCACCTCGCGCCACTCCTTCTGGGTGATCTCATACTTGCCGATCTGGAAGCCCTCCACACAGACCTTATGGGGAAGCTCATGATCGAAGCGCCCCGCTTCGGATTCCGGACTGCCCATCTCGAAGCAGCCTCCCTGGATCGCGACCATCTCGGGCTCGGAGACCTGAGGAACCTCCACCGAAGGAACTAGGGTCGACGGTGCCGCCTCAATGGACTCGGGCGCAACCGGCGCCCTTTCTCCACCGGTCGATGGGCTGCGCTCCGTCTCGGCGTCCGCGGCCGCCAGGACACCACCCACCGTGCAGCACAGCAAGGCCACGGTAAACCTCTTCGTGATCCAACCGCCGCTTCTCATCGCTGAATCTCCACTCACATCGAAAACCCGTTGACGGGCCCTAGGCCCCCTGGTGCGAAACCCCATGCGTAGGTGTTGGCGCCTACTTGGAACCCCCAGGGACCCATACTCGAAAAAAGGCCCTGCCGGATCGCCCGGCAGGGCCCTGGTTACCTTGGCAGCCTCCCTGCCGCCGTGACTACCGGACTAGACCTCGATCAATGGCACCGGGTGCAAGCGATCGGCGTGCCCTGGGCCACCGTCTGACCGCGCAGCGTCCGCTGGGCGAAGGCCCGAGAGAGGACCGTGCCCGTGCTGGTGCTGCGGCTGGTGCCACCATGACAGGATTGGCACTTGCTCTGGTAGGTGGCGTCGTTGTAGCCCCCCGAGCCCCAGATGGTGCTGCTGCCATGGATACTGCGGTTGGCGAACGGCGTATTGGTGCCGACCGGATGCAGACCGTGCGGTCCCGCGAGCGTGGACAGGCTATCCAACTCGTTGGTGTGGCAGGTGGAGCACTCGACGATGGTGCCGCTGTGGCCCTGCAACTGGGTCGCCGTCTTGTTGTCGTTGGCGTTGGGGTTGGCATTCGGCCACTCCGCATGCGTCGACCCGTGGCAGGCCTCGCAGTAGACACCAGAATGACCCGTGCTCACCCGATACAGCTTGGGATTGCCACCGGGCACGGTGGTGGGGCTGGCGCCGTCCACGATGGTGTCCTCGGCGAAGCGCTTGTTGCTCGGCACGATCGGGGTCACCTTGGGGCAGGTGGTCGGATCGGTCGTCGCCGGGTTGCAGTAGCTCGCGTTGGTGAAGGCCTGGAGCAGCCGCAGGTTGTCGGTGTTGCCGTACTTGTCCCTGGCGTTGACCGTGAAGCTGCCCGTGGTGTTAAGCCCGGTTCGGCCGTTGTCCTTGGCATCACCGATGTGACAAGAACCGCAGCCCGGCTCGTTGGCCCAGGGTACCCGGGGCGTCCCGGTGTTGACGTAAAAGTCATTGGCGATGATGAAGCTTCCACCCGGCTTGTTCTTTGAGAAGTCCGTGCCGACCTGGGTCATGTTGCCGTGGCAGTCCTGGCACAGCATGCCGCCGGTGTACATGGCACCGCGCAGGCACTGGGTGCGATCACCCGGATGGCAGCGGTAGCAGGTCTGGGATAGCACGGTCTGCCGCTGGCTCTGGTTGGTGATGTTGCCGTTGCCGTCCTGCACCGCGCCCGGCATCAGCGGGAACAGCAGGTTGTTGTTGCTGTCCCTGAGCTTACCGTGGTGGTTGTGCATCACCCGCGACATGGACTGGTTGTTGGACTGCTGACGGCCGTTGACGTCATTGGGTCCCACCTGGGCCAGGTCGAGGGCGGGGGTGTAGTGGCAGGTCTGGCAGACCACCGGCTTGAACTGCGTGGTGCCGGGGGTAGGGAAGTCCTCCGTGGTGCCGGTGATCAGCCGCGGCGCGGTTGGGTGCCTGAGGTCGTGCAGCTTCAGGGTGTTGTGGTCCGAGGCCCATTCTTCGCTGGCGGAGAGCGGCACGTCGCCGTACTGCGGGTCGTGGAAGGCGATCTGGCGCGAACTCAGCGCGGCCACGCCGGTTCCGTTGCCGCCGTCGCTCGGGTCTCCGTGACAAATCTGGCAGTCCGCCTCGCCGGAAACCGGCACCACCGTATCCGTGGTGGCTAGCACCGTGCCGGCGCTGTTCTTGGCCTGGATGCGCATCAGCGGATAGGAGTTCTCACGCCCGAAGTCGTCGAAGGTGGAGATCGGTATCCCCGCCGCCTCGAACCAGTCCACGTTGGCGGAATAACCAAAGGGGAAGGTGGTAAAGAACGGCTGAGTGCCCACGAACAGGGCGAAGCCCTGGGGGTTGTTGGCGCTGTAAGGCGCCGCGATGCCCGGCATGTTCTGCTGGGTGAAGTCAAGACCCTGATTAAGGATATAGAGCGCCTCCAAGTCCGGAACGGGCAGGCCCTCGTCGTCATTCAGCGTCAGGTTATAAGGCGCTTGGAACGGATTGCTCGGCGACGCCGGATAGAAGGGGTTGTACGCCTGGAGCGCGATATCCCAGAAGTTGGTCTTGTAATGGGCATTCGGATCGTTCGGCACCGGCGTGACCCCGGTCGACAGAGCCGGATCGTTCGCGCTGCTCGCCGCCGAGTAGTAGAGACCCGTGACCTCAAGGGGATTGAGAACCGGATCCTGGTTCCCGGTGGCGCCCTGCTTGACGACCTGGGCATGGATCACGTTGAACGGCGGCAGGATGCTCGCGATGCGGGTATCCAGGTCGCCGCAGTGCATGCCGAGGTCGTTGTTGGCGAACAGTCGGTAGCCGTTGTTGCCGGAGCCGGACGCGCCCGGGGCAGGCTGCTCGCTCACGGCCTGATTGGCGCAACCCGGCTGCCCGGACAGACCGCAGCTCTGGGTCGAGGAGTTGATCGAGACATTGGGCGGGGTCTGGGTCACCTGGACCGTCTTGCTCTGACTGCAGGTCAGATTGGTCGGGCTCGTGTTGTCCCTCGCCGTCAGGGTGGTGGTGAAGGTCCCAGGGTTGTTGTAGGTCACCGTGAAGGGCCCGGTGTTGACCGAAATCGGGCTGCCGCTGATCGGGGTCGAGGCACTCGCCGGCGTACCGCCGCCGAAGGTCCAGTTGATGGTCGCGAGGTTGCCGTTCGCATCGTTGACCACGCCCTGCCAGTTGATCGTGCCACCCTTACCCACCGTCACCGTGTTCTCGGTGGGGTTGGTGATATTGCAGGTGGGCGCCACCGGACCGGTCGGGATGTTTACCGTGAGGGTCAGAACGCTCGACGTACCTACGTTATTGCGGGCGTCGTAGGCCTTCGCGGTCCAATTGTGGGTACCGTTGTTGGCGCTGGTGATCGCCCAGGCATAGGTGTAGGGCGTGCTGGTGTCGGTGGAAACCAGCGAGGCGCCGTCATAGAACTCGACCTTGGTCACCCCCACGTTGTCGGAGGCGGTGGCCGTCAGGGTGACGGTCTGCGCCGTGGTGTAGGTGGGACCCGCAGGCGAGGCGCTGAGCGAGACCGTCGGCGGCGTGGTGTCATTCACCGTCACGCCCGTGGAGCAGGTGGCGCTGGTGCCGCTCTTGCCCGTGATCGAGAGGTTGGTGGTGAAGCTGCCAGCGGTGTTGTAGGTCACCGTCGGCGTGGCGCTGGTGGATGTGCTCGGATTGCCTCCGCTGAAGGTCCAGCTATAGCTGGCCTTACCGGAGATGCCCGTATAAGTGGCGGACCAGGCGACGGTCCCCCCCTGCGAGACGGTCGGATTTGACGGACTGATCGTACAGGTACCTGCCTGAGCCAGACTGGGCCCCAGCAGAATTCCAGCCGCCAGGACGGCGGCGAGATCGAGAAAATAACTTCTTAGCCTTCTCATCAGATACCCCTCCAGGGGAGTTTGCCAACTACCACAGCCCGACCCCACCCACACAATCGATCCGAGGACAACCCCAGGACCGCTCACCCCGTGCACAGCCCGGGCGCCGCTGTGCCCATGG
>CAZFHV010000206.1:0-5194 GCA_964519095.1 uncultured Chromatiaceae bacterium
TATCTCCTCAACAGCCCCCATCCCTGGGTGCTGGACGGCCAGATCATGCTCTACGGGGTGCTGTTCATGATGGCGGGGGCCTACACCCTCTCCCAAGGGGGCCACGTGCGAGGGGACGTGCTCTACGGCTTTTTCTCGCCACGCACCCAGGCGGCCATCGACCTGGCCCTCTACATCACCTTCTTCCTGCCCGGGATCTTCGCCATGGCCTATGCGGGCTGGATCTACGCGGGGGAGTCGCTCGCCATCCGCGAGCAGACCTTCAGCGCCGATCCCCTGCCCCTGTACCCCTTCAAGTTCATGATCCCGGTCGCCGCCTTCTTTCTGCTGCTCCAGGGGATGGTGGAGATCCTGCGCTGCCTGATCTGCCTGCGGGATGGCAAGTGGCCCTCCCGGGAGGAGGACGTGGAGGAGGTAGACGTGAACAAGCTCAAGCAGATGGTCCAGGTGAAGGATGAGGACATCGAGCAACTGGACGCCTATGTCTTGAAGCAGGAAGGCCGCTCATGAAGAAGGAGCTGCGCTTCGGTTTCGCCCTGATGGCGGTCATCTTGATCGCGCTGGGACTGATCATGCCCTGGGGCCACATAACACCGGGCCGCTATGGCCTGATGATGCTGGCCCTGGTGGTGGTCACCATCATGCTCGGCTTCCCCACCGCCTTCACCCTCATGGGCATGGGGGTGCTCTTTGCCTGGATCGCCTACGGCGGAACGACGGCGGCCCTGCGCCAGACCCTGGACCTGATGGTGCAGCGCACCTATGGCGTCATGACCAACGACGTGCTGATCGCCATTCCGCTGTTCGTCTTCATGGGGTATCTGGTAGAGCGCGCCAACCTCATCGAGCGGCTCTTCAAGGGCCTGCACCTGGCGCTGGCGCGCGTGCCAGGATCCCTCGCCGTAGCGACCCTGGTCACCTGTGCCATCTTCGCCACCGCCACCGGGATCGTTGGGGCGGTGGTGACCCTGATGGGCCTGCTGGCCCTGCCGGCGATGCTACGCGCGGGCTATGACGTGAAGCTCTCGGCCGGTGCCATCACCGCCGGCGGTTGCCTGGGGATCCTGATCCCCCCCTCGGTGATGCTGATCGTCTACGGCGCCACCGCCGGGGTCTCGGTGGTGAAGCTCTACGCGGGGGCCTTCTTCCCTGGGCTGATGCTGGCTCTGCTCTACATCCTCTACGTGATCGTCGTGGCCAAGCTCAAGCCGGCACTCGCCCCGCCCCTGCCCGAGAACGAGCGCCTGGTGGAGATCCCAGCCCACAACCAAGCCATCGAGGCCGCCCACGGGAGGTTGGTGCTGCCGGCCCTGGTGCGCACCCTGCGCAGCGGCGGCGCCACCGGCGTGTCCGCACGCCTGGTCGCGGGGGAGCTCTTCACCACCCTGCTGCCGGCGCTCACCTTCTGCCTGATCCTGGGCCTGGCCTGGCATAGCCTGACCAAACCCCGGGTCGAGAGTGACGTCTCCGGCCTGCAAGAGATGGGTCTGGTCCGGGACGCGCAGCCCCTCGGTGCCGGCGCCCCCCTGCTGCGGGGCCCGGGGGTGGAGGAGCCACCCGGCGCACCCGGCGTCGAGGAGCCGCCCGGGGCGCTAGGCGTCCGGGAGCCGCCGGGTGCCCCGGGAATCCAGGAGCCACCGGGCACCGAGGCAGCGAAACCGGCCCCGCCCGCCCTGGCCGAACCCCCAAGCACACCCGGACCGGGATCCGGCGAACGATTGCCCGCGCCCATGGCCTTCTGGGTGGTCCTGGCGGCCGGCCTCGCCCTGATGGCCCTCGTCTACGGCTGGATGACCTTCCCGCGGCTGGAGGTCTTTCGGATGCTGCTGGGGTCCTTCTTCCCCCTGGCGGTGATGATCCTGGCGGTGCTCGGGACCATCGTGTTCGGGCTGGCCACCCCCACGGAGGCGGCGGCCATCGGCGCCCTCGGCGGCTTCGTCCTTGCGGCCGTCTATTTCCTGTTGGCGAAGCCCAGCGCCACCCAACGGCGGGTGCTGCCCTTGTGGATCCCCCTGTGGCTCCTGTTCGGGGCCTCGATCCTCTGGTTCGCCCTCTTCAAGCTGGAGGTCCTGGCCTCGGGACCACCGGCCTGGCTCGGCTTCTTATCTATGAGCGCCTTCGGCATCTGGAGCCTGCTGGCGGTGGTGCAGATGGGCCTCCTGCCCACGCTTCGCGAATCGGCCTTCCTCACCGCCCGCACCTCGGCCATGGTGTGCTGGCTGTTCGTGGGCTCGAGCATCTTCTCGGCGGCGTTTGCGCTCCTGGGGGGGCAGGAGATCATCGAGCGCTGGGTGCTGTCCCTCGACCTCACCCCGACCCAGTTCCTCCTGCTCTCACAGGCCATCATCTTCATCCTGGGCTGGCCCTTGGAGTGGACCGAGATCATCGTGATCTTCATGCCGATCTTCATCCCACTGCTGGAGCACTTCAGCATCGATCCCCTGTTCTTCGGCCTGCTGGTGGCCCTGAACCTCCAGACCGCCTTCCTCTCGCCGCCGGTGGCCATGGCGGCCTTCTACCTCAAGGGGGTGTCGCCGCCGCACGTGACCCTGAACCAGATCTTCGCCGGCATGATGCCCTTCATGATGATCCAGGTCCTGGCCATGGTGCTGCTCTACCTCTGGCCCCAGGTGGGCCTCTGGCTGCCCACCCTGTTGTACCGCTGAGCCAGGGCGCCGCTGCCCTGGTCCCCTTCAGCCCCGCCGCGACGCCTGGGCCAGGGTCCGCACCCGCTCTATGAAGACCTGCATCCCCATGCGGCGGGTCGGGCTCAGGTGCTCTGCGATGGCCAGGCGCCCGAAGAAACCGCTCGGGTCGGTGGCCAGGACCTCCTCGGGGGACTTGCCCCGGAAGGGCATCAGCAGGAGCGCCACCAGACCCCGCACCAGGGGGCCATCCGCGTCGCCCCGGTACTCGAGGACGCCCGTGTCGGGATCGAGGTGGGCGGTCAGCCAGGCCGGGGTATTACAGCCGCGCACCAGATTGGCATCGGTCCGCTCCTCCGCCGGCATGGGCGGGAGCTCCCGGCCCAGGTCGGAGATGAGCTCGTAGCGGGCTTCCCACTCGGGGAGCAGATCGAAGGCTTCCAGGATCTCTTTGGCGTCCACTCGCTGGCCTTGTCGGGGGGTCGGGAAAAGGGCGCATACCTATACCATAGGGGGGCCGGCTGTTGAATGCGGAAAGCCCTGCCGCCGCGGCGTCTGTGCCGATCCGGCGCCTGCCTCCCCCAGGCCGATCCTGATACCATAGCGCACCCGATGGGCTTTCACTGGACCCGGGGAGCCATGACCCGACCCTTCCCCCCCCTCTTGCTCCTCTCAGGACTGGCATGGCTGCCGCTGGCCTTCACCGCGGGTCAGACCCAGGTATCCAACCTGAATCTCAGCGTCCAGGAGAGCGACATTGCCCCCGCGGTGACCCTGAAGGAGCACGACAACCGCACGGTGGAGGAGTATCGGGTCAACAACAACCTCTACATGACCAAGATCACCCCCCGCGTGGGCGCCCCCTATTACCTGGTGGACGACGACGGCAGCGGGGACCCCCAGTGGCGGCGCGACCCGGGCGACCGCCCCCTCAAGGCCCCCCAGTGGACCTTGCTCCGCTGGTAGCGCCGTTCATGACTGACCGACCGCGGGGGAGGACCGCAACCATGCTCAGTGGCATTCGCCAGATCGGGCTCACCTTGTGGATCACGGCAGGGCTGCTGCCCACCGCCCAGGCGGGCACCCTGGATAGCGTGCGCCAGAACGCCACCCTACGCTGCGGGGTGAACGGGGCGATCCCAGGGCTCTCCTACCAGGACAAGGAGGGTCGCTGGAGCGGCCTGGACGTGGACTTCTGCCGGGCGGTGGCCATCGCCGCCCTGGGAGACCCCAGCAAGGTCGAGCTGGTCCGCCTGAACAACCAGGAGCGGCTCGGGGCACTGCGAGAGGGGCGCGTGGATCTCCTCTCGCGCAACACCACCTGGACCATGGAGCGGGACCTGGGCTACGGCCTGGACTTCGTGGGGGTGCTCCTCCACGACGGTCAGGGATTCCTCCTGCCGCGCAGCGCCGCCAAGGGGAGCGTACTGGAGCTCGGCGGGGCCAGCGTCTGCGTGCAGAAGGACTCCACCAGCGAGCGGCATCTGCAGCGGTTCTTCGCCCGTCACCGCATTGCCTACACAGGGGTGGCGGCGGACTCCTTCGACGCCGCCCGCGAGGCCTATCTCGGGGGGCGATGCGACGTCCTCACCAGCGACCAGTCCCAGCTCTACGCCCTGCGCTCAACCCTCCCGGACCCCGCCGCCCACAAGATTCTCCCGGAGATCATTTCCAAGGAGCCCCTGGCCCCGGCGGTGCGGAGCGGGGACGACACCTGGCGTAACCTAGTGGAGTGGACCCTCTACGCCCTGATCAACGCCGAGGAGTTGGAGATCGACGCGAGCAACGTGGAGCGGATCCGCGACCAGGCCGCCACCCCGGAGGTCCGCTACTTCCTGGACCTCGACGGGGAGTCCTCCAAGGCCCTGGGTCTGGCACCCCAATGGACCCTCAAGCTCATCCGCACCCTCGGCAACTACGGGGAGATCTTCGAGCGCAACCTGGGCAAGGGGTCCCCCCTGGGGATGAAGCGGGGCCAGAATGCCCTCTGGCGTGATGGGGGACTCCTGTTCGCTCCCCCGGTTCGCTAGGCCCGAATCCCTGACCCACCCCTGGACCCGATCATGGCACTGATCAAACCCTTTGCCGGCCTGCGCCCCGCAGCCGGTCGCGCGGCCGATGTAGCGGCCCCCCCCTACGACGTGATGAACGAGCGCGAGGCCCGCGCCATGGTGGTGGGCAGGCCCTGGAGCTTCCTGCACATCTCCCGCCCCGAGGTGGATCTGCCGGAAGGGACCGACCCCTACTCCCCGGAGGTCTACGCCAAGGCGCGGGAGAACCTCGACGCCATGCTCGCCCAGGGGGTGCTCCGGCGCGATGCCGCGCCCTGCTACTACGTCTATCAGCTCATCATGGGGGGGCACGTCCAGACCGGGCTGGTGGCGGCCGCCTCGGTGGCGGCCTACGACCGCTCCCGCATCAAGAAGCACGAATTCACGCGCCCGGTGAAGGAAGACGACCGGGTCCGCCAGATCGACGCCCTCAACGCCCAGACCGGCCCGGTGTTCCTGGTCTACCCCGGCCGCCCCGGCATCGACGGGACCCTCGCC
>CAZFHV010000207.1:0-520 GCA_964519095.1 uncultured Chromatiaceae bacterium
AATCGTCCCAACGTTCACATGCGGCTTCTTACGTTCGAATTTCGCTTTGCCCATCCTGCTACCCTACGCTCTCGATGACTTGCTCTCGATTACTTTCTCTTGGTGATGGTCTCGGCGATGCTGGCCGGGACCTCTTGGTACTTGGCGAACTCCATGCTGTAGGTGGCGCGACCCTGGGTGGCGGAGCGCAGGTCGGTGGCATAACCGAACATGCTCCCTAGGGGCACCTCGGCGCGGATGATCCGCCCGGAGGGGGCATCCTCCATCCCCTGCACCATGCCGCGACGGCTGTTGAGGTCCCCCATCACGTCGCCCATGTACTCCTCGGGGGTGACCACCTCCACCTTCATGACGGGCTCGAGCAGCGTCGGTCTGGCCTTGCCCATGGCATCCTTGAAGCACATGGAGCCGGCGATCTTGAAGGCCATCTCGCTCGAGTCCACCTCGTGGTAGGACCCATCGAAGAGGGTTACCTTGACGTCCACCACCGGGAAGCCCGCGATCACACCGCTGGTCATGG
>CAZFHV010000207.1:530-5189 GCA_964519095.1 uncultured Chromatiaceae bacterium
CCACCGGGTTGCGAATGGTCTCGCGGTAGCTGACCTGGGGGGCACCCACGTTGGCTTCCACGTTGAACTCGCGCTTCATCCGGTCGACGATGATCTCCAGGTGGAGCTCGCCCATGCCGGAGATGATGGTCTGGCCCGACTCCTCATCGGTCCTGACGCGGAAGGAGGGATCCTCCTGGGCCAGCTTAGAGAGCGCCACACCCATCTTCTCCTGGTCGCTCTTGGTCCTGGGCTCCACGGCCACCGAGATGACGGGCTCCGGGAACTCCATTCGCTCCAGGGTGACGGGGGCGCCCTGGTCGCAGAGGGTGTCACCCGTGGTGACATCCTTGAGACCCACCGCCGCGGCGATGTCCCCGGCACGGACCTCCTTGATCTCCTCGCGGTTGTTGGCGTGCATCTGCAGGATGCGCCCGATGCGCTCCCGCCTGCCCTTGACCGGATTGAACACCGAATCCCCGGAGTTGAGCACCCCCGAATAGACGCGGAAGAAGGTTAGGGTACCCACGTAGGGATCGGTAGCGATCTTAAAGGCCAGCGCGGCGAAGGGCTCGGCGTCGCTCGCGGCACGCTCGGCCTCTTCCTCGCTGTCGGGCAGGACCCCGCGAATGGAGGGCACGTCCACCGGCGAGGGCATGTACTCGATCATGGCGTCGAGCACCGCCTGCACGCCCTTGTTCTTGAACGCGGAGCCACAGAGAACGGGCACGATCTCGCTCGCCAGGGTGCGCTGGCGCAGCCCGGACTTGATCTCCTCGTCGGAGAGGGCCTCGCCGTGGAGGTACTTCTCCATCAGCTCGTCGTTGGCCTCCGCCGCGGCCTCTACCATGGCCTCACGCCACTCCTCGCAGGCCTCTAGCATCTCCTCGGGAATCTCCGCCGCCTCATAGGTCATGCCCTTGGAGGCCTCGTCCCAGATGATGGCCTTCATGCGCAGCAGGTCGACCACCCCCTGAAAATCCTCCTCCGCCCCGATGGGGAGCTGGATCGGCACCGCCTGACTACCCAGACGATCCTTGATCTGGCCCACGACCCGCAGGAAATTGGCCCCGATGCGGTCCATTTTGTTGACGAAGGCGATGCGTGGCACCCGGTACTTGTCGGCCTGACGCCAGACGGTCTCCGACTGGGGCTCCACCCCCCCCACCGCACAGAAGAGCGCGCAGGCCCCATCGAGCACCCGCAAGGAGCGCTCCACCTCGATGGTGAAATCGACATGCCCGGGGGTGTCGATGATATTGACGCGGTGCTCGGGGAACTGCCGATCCATCCCACCCCAGAAGCAGGTGGTGGCCGCCGAGGTGATGGTGATCCCGCGCTCCTGCTCCTGGGCCATCCAGTCCATGGTGGCCGCCCCGTCGTGCACCTCGCCCATCTTGTGGGACACGCCAGTGTAATAAAGGATGCGCTCCGTGGTGGTGGTCTTGCCGGCGTCGATATGGGCCATGATGCCCACATTACGGTAGCGCTCGATGGGTGTCTTACGTGCCACGACGATAAATCCCGAAACTCAGCTCTCGACCTACCAGCGGTAATGGGAGAAGGCCTTGTTGGCCTCCGCCATCCGGTGGGTGTCTTCACGCTTCTTCACGGCGGAGCCACGGGAGTCCGAGGCATCCATCAATTCCCCAGCCAGGCGCAGGGCCATAGACTTCTCGGAGCGCTTGCCCGACGCATCGATCAGCCAGCGCATGGCCAGCGAGTTGCGGCGGGCGGGACGGACCTCCACAGGGACCTGGTAGGTGGCACCACCCACGCGCCGGGACTTGACCTCCACCAGCGGGCGCACGTTCTCCATCGCCCGGCCCAGGAGATCCACGGGATCCGCCCCCTTCTTGCTGGCAACCTGATCGAGGGCGCCGTACATGATGCTCTCGGCGACGGACTTCTTGCCGTCCTTCATCAGCATGTTGATGAACTTGGCCAGCAGCTCGCTACCGAACTTGGGGTCCGGCAGGATCTCGCGACGGGAAACTACGCGTCTTCTAGGCATAACACTCTTCCGGTTATGAACTCAGCGTTAGCTCTTCTTCGGGCGCTTGGCGCCGTACTTGGATCGGCGCTGGCGCCGCTTGGCCACCCCCGAGGTGTCGAGGGTGCCGCGCACCGTGTGGTAGCGCACGCCCGGCAGGTCCTTCACGCGTCCCCCACGGATCAGCACCACCGAGTGCTCCTGGAGATTGTGTCCCTCACCGCCGATGTAGGTGGTCACCTCGAAGCCGTTGGTGAGTCGCACGCGGGCCACCTTGCGCAGGGCAGAGTTCGGCTTCTTCGGCGTGGTGGTGTAGACACGCGTGCACACCCCGCGCTTCTGGGGGCAGGAGGCCAAGGCCGGCACCTTACTCTTGTCGACCTTGCGCTTACGCGGCTTCCGCACCAACTGGTTGATGGTTGCCATCTGTCTTCAATCTCCACAGACGCCTTTGGGCGACCCGGCTAGAAAAACCGAAAGGCAAACCGCTTGCCCGTCGCCGGGAGGCACCTGGCGCGGGGCCTGTTTGCCTGAGCCATCCGGTGGCACGACGCGTTGCCGCGGTGCCTGTCTCGGTAAACAGCGAGCCGGCTTTGTTGAGCCGGCTCGGCAAAGAAGCGGCATTTTATGTGGCGTCCCTGACCCTGTCAAGGAAGCGCTCGGGCCACCCCGGCCACCGCGCCGGGGCGGCCGCGGGGCCTAGGGGGTAGGTGCAGCGTTGAACGCCTCCTTGAGGGCCTCTTCCACGGCCTGGCGCGTCGCCTCGGGGGAGGTCCCGAGCTCACCCTCGAGCTCGCGGTCCGCCTGACGCCGGCGCCTCCGCTCATTGTGATAGGAGAGGCCCGTGCCTGCCGGGATCAGGCGACCGACGATCACGTTCTCCTTGAGCCCATTGAGGTGGTCGGTGAGGCCTCGTACCGCCGCCTCGGTGAGCACCCGGGTGGTCTCCTGGAAGGAGGCCGCCGAGATGAAGGACTCGGTGGCCAAGGACGCCTTGGTGATGCCCAGGAGCACCGGCTCGAAGGTGGCGGGATACTTGCCTTCGGCCACCTTGCGACCGTTCTCCGCCGCCACCGTGGCCCGATCGACCTGCTCGCCGCGCAGGAAGCGGGTGTCCCCGGGCTCCAGGATCTCCACCTTGCGCAACATCTGGCGGATGATGACCTCGATATGCTTGTCGTTGATGCGCACGCCCTGGAGGCGGTAGACGTCCTGGATCTCCTTGACCAGATACTCCGCCAGCGCGGTCACCCCCTTGAGCCGCAGGATGTCGTGGGGGCTCAGCTCACCGTCGGAGATCATCTCGCCCTTCTCGACCCGCTCCCCTTCGAAGACGTTGACGTGCCGCCACTTGGGGATCAGCTCCTCGTAGGGCTCGCCGTTGTCCATGGTGATCACCAGGCGCTGCTTGCCCTTGGTGTCCTTGCCGAAGGCGACGGTGCCGCTGACCTCCGCCAGCAGGGCAGGATCCTTGGGCCGACGTGCCTCGAACAGATCCGCCACTCGCGGCAGACCGCCGGTGATGTCACGGGTCTTGGCCGACTCCTGGGGCAGACGGGCGATGACGTCGCCTACGCCCACCGCCGCCCCGTCCTCAACCAGGAGGATGGCGCGGGTGGGCAGGGGATACTGGGTGGGGATGTGGGTCCCCTCCAGCATCAGGGAATTGCCCTCCTCATCCAGTAACAGCACCTTGGGGGTCATGTCCTTGGCGGTGGAGACGCGTTCCTTGGGATCCATCACCATGAGCTCCGTCAAGCCGGTGGTCTCGTCGCGCTCCTCGCGCACCGTCTGGCCCTCCACGATCTCGATCCAGCGCACGCGCCCCGCCACCTCGGTGATGATGGGGTGGGTGTGGGGGTCCCAGCTCGCGACGATCTGGCCGCCCTCGACCGCCTCACCATCCTTCAAGTTGATGATGGCGCCATAGGGCACCTTGTAGCGCTCCCGCTCCATGCCGTGCTCGTCCTGCACCGAGATCTCCCCGGAGCGGGACACCGCGACGAACTTCCCGGCGCTGTTGGTCACCGACTTGAGCTTGTGCAGGCGAAGGGTGCCGCCCATCTTCACCTGGACGTTGCTCACCGCCGCGGCCCTGGAGGCCGCACCCCCGATGTGGAAGGTGCGCATGGTGAGCTGGGTCCCCGGCTCACCGATGGATTGCGCGGCTATGACCCCCACGGCCTCACCCAGGTTGACCTCATGGCCCCGCGCCAGATCGCGCCCGTAGCAGGAGGCGCACACCCCGAGGCGAGACTCGCAGGTGATGGGGGAGCGCACCAGCACCTGATCGATGCCGCTGGCCTCCAGCCGCTCCACCGTCTGCTCGTCCAGGAGGGTGCCGGCGGCGCAGATGAGCTCTTGGGTGCCGGGCCGGACCAGGTCCCTGGCCACCACCCGGCCGAGGATGCGCTCGCGCAGAGGCTCCACCACATCACCGCCCTCGATAATGGGGGTCATGAGAAGCCCCTGCTCGGTACCGCAGTCCCGCTCGAGCACCACCAGGTCCTGGGCCACGTCCACCAGGCGGCGGGTAAGGTAGCCAGAGTTGGCGGTCTTCAGTGCCGTATCCGCGAGGCCCTTTCGGGCACCATGGGTGGAGATGAAGTATTGGATGACGTTCAGCCCCTCGCGGAAGTTGGCCGTGATGGGGGTCTCGATGATGGAGCCGTCCGGCTTGGCCATCA
>CAZFHV010000208.1:0-5173 GCA_964519095.1 uncultured Chromatiaceae bacterium
CGAGGATGCGATCCCGCAGGCTGTCGGGGGAGAAGCCGCCGAATACTACCGAGTGCACCGCACCGATGCGGGTGCAGGCCAGCATGGCCACCGCCGCCTCGGGGATCATGGGCAGGTAGATGCAGACCCGGTCCCCCTTCTTCACGCCGCGGGACTTCAGGACATTGGCGAGCTTGCTCACCTCGGCGTGCATCTCGCGGTAGGTGATCTTGCGGTCCTCGTTGGGGTCGTCGCCTTCCCAGATCAGGGCCACCTGGTCACCGCGGCTCGCCAGGTGACGGTCCAAGCAGTTGTAGGACACATTGAGCTTGCCGCCTATGAACCACTTGATGTAGAGGTTCGCGGCATCGAAGCTCCAGTCGCTCACCTGGTTCCAGGGCTTGAACCAGGTGACGAAGCGCTCGGCCTGCTCGGCCCAGAAACCGTCCGGGTCCTCAACCGACTGACGGTACAGGGCCTCGTATTGGGCGGCGTCGATGTAGGCGTTGCTCGCGACCTCTGCGGGAACCGGGTAGACCTTGATCTCTGACATGAAGTCATCTCCTCATTCGGTTGTCGGATGGTGTTTCTCTAAGGGATTGTTTTTCCTAAATACCGTCACTACGCGGGTACGGCAAGCAGCGAGAGTGTAAACGTTCGGCGGTCCCTCGCCAATCGCGGCCGCCCGACCCGCGCGCCGCTGTTGGCTCAGGCCATGAGGAAGTGGCGCAGGGGACAGTCTCTCCCCTGGTCGCGAAAGGCCGCCTGGGCGACGAAAAGCTCCGCTGCGGCGAGGGCATCGCTCAGGGCGTTGTGGGCGAGGTAGCGGGGCAGATTGAACTGATCCCCCAAGGCGTGCAGGCGTAACGAACCCGGCTTGATGGGTTCATGCCGCAGCTCCAGCCCCCGCTTGGCAATCAGCTGGGTGTCCACGGTGGGCACCAGCAAGCCATGGCCAAAGCGCCTCCGGCAGGCCGTGCCGAGGAACGACAGCTCCACCCAGGCGTGGTGGGCCACCAGCACCTTGCCCCTGAGCTCCACCAGGAAGTCCCTCAGCACCTCCTCCAGGGCCTCCCCCTGGGCCGCCTGGTCGTCGGTGATCTGGTGGATGATGGCGCTGCTCTCGGGGATCGCCTGGGTGGGGCGCACCAGGCGGTGCTGTGCGGTGGCGAGATCGATGCGGTTGCCACGAATGGTCACGAAGCCCACGCTCAGGATGTCGTCCACCTTGGGGTCGAGTCCGGTGGTCTCCAGGTCCACCGCCAGGTACTCCACCGCGCGGTAGTCCAGGCTCGGTAGCGGGAAGGGCTGGGCGAGGAAGTCGTGCAGCGGACCCACCGGCACCCGGCGCAGGTGCCAGCGTCGACGCCAGTCCCAGCTGACCAGTGCCCCCAACATGCTCAGGTGAACCGGCCGGTCTGATAGCGCTGACCGAGGGCTTCCTGCATGGTGTCGATGAGGGCGAAGGCATCCTTGAGGTGGCCGCGCTCGAGGGGCGAGATCTCTTCGGGGGACATGAAGTTGTCCGGTTTCTTGCCCTGCTTGAGCTGCTCCACCTGATGGCGGATGCGCTGTATGGCAACGAACTCCAGCGCATTGATGAGGTCAGCGGCACCCTCTTTGCTCAGGGTCTTCCCCTCGGCGGCGTGCTCGAGGCGCTCCACCGTGTTGACCTCCCCGGTCCCCGCCGAGAGGGCGGTCACCCGCGCCAGGTCCACGATGGGCACCAGCCCCCGCACCTTGATGTCGAAGGTGTTGTCGTGCTCACCGCCACTGATCAGCACGAAGTTGCGGAAGAAGCCGATGGGCGGGCGGTTCTTGAGCGCATTGGCGGCCATGAAGGCCAGAAAGATCTTGTTGCCGCAGGCCCGATCCTGGATGCAGCGGCGCAGCTCCTCCAGCAGGCCAAAGGTGCCGTGGATCGCCCGCAGGTCGAAAAACACCGCTGCCAGCATCAGGGACATGGGCTCGGGGCGCTCGATCCAGCCCTTGAAGTACTTGCGCCAGGCCCGCAGGGGCTGGCGCCACTTGGGGTTGGAGGCCATCACGTTGCCCGGGCAGTAATAGTAGCCGCAGGCGTTGAGGCCGTCGTTAACGAAGCGGGCCAGGGCCTCGAAGTAGGGCTCGTCCGCCGGACTCAGGTCGTCGGCCATCATCAAGGCGTTGTCCTGGTCCGAATGACAGCTCTGCTCCCGGCGGGCGTGGGAACCGCCGGCCATCCAGACATAGGCCACCGGGGGAGGTCCCAGCTTGGCCTCGGCCAGCTCCAGGAGGCGGACGGTGATGGCATCGGTCACGGCAGTGATGGCCTCCCCGATGTGATCCGCCGTGGATCCACTGTTGACCAGGTGGATCTGCAGCTCCGGGAGCTTACGGCTGGCCTGGACCAGCGTCTCCACGTCCGGTGCCTTGCGGATGTCGCTGACCAGATAGACTGCATTCGAGCTCTGGAAGCGCACCAGATCGGTGGTGGAGACGACCCCCACCACCTGGTCGCCGTCGAGCACCGGCAGGTGGTGGACGTTGAGGCGGCTCATGGTGATCAGGGCCTGGGAGCCGAGGGTGTCCCAGGTCGTGGTGTGGATGTGCTCCGTCATGATCTCCCGCACCGGCTTGTCGTAGGGCACGCCGGGGACGATGCAGCGGCTGCGCAGGTCCCGGTCGGTGATCATACCCGCCAGCCTCGGTCCATCCATGATGACCAGCGAGGAGACCCGGTGCTCTGTCATGAGGGTGGCCGCATCCCGGATGGTCGTATCGGGGGTGGCCTTGATCAGGTTGCGCGCCACCAGCTCCCCGACGTACACGGTCATGAGCCGGGTCCCCCGCACCGGCCCCTCCTGCATCAGGCGCAGGGCCCGGCGCAGCCGATCCGTCACCGACTGCTCGAAATGCTCGGCAAAGGCGCGGTGCTCGCTGCGCAACTGGTTGAGCTGGGCGCAGGGCAAGAGATAGAGCAGGGTGTCCTCGGCGGAGGTGCCCGTCAGACCCGCCTCAGGACGCTGGGGGTCGCAGGGAAAGACGCAACTGTCGCCTTCGCCGAGCTTGCTGACCAGCTCCCCCTGGGAGTCGCGCAGTTCGATGGCGCCGCGGCGCACCAGGTAGAGGTAGGGCGCGTCGGTATCGGGGGGTGGGAAGGGGGTGCCGCGTCGGAGGTAACGGACCGAGAGGTGCTTGGGAAGCCGGTCCAGCACCTCGGAGGGGAGCTGATCGAACGGTGGGCGGGCCGCGATGAAGTCGCGGATCTCGAGAAGCTCAACGTCCATCATTGCCACCCGGTAGACGAAAACCCCTATCTACCACACATCCGAGGCGTCTTGTACGGCGGTAAACATCGAGGTAAGCCGATTGGCCGTCCGAAGCTGGGGCTGGTCGGGTCCGAACCCCGGTGCTGAGCGTCGAGGCTGCCCATGGCCGTTGCAGAGCCTCCGAATCACCTGCCTGTTGTTTGGCAGTATCTCCGCCTGCGGACGGACCTAGGGTCCTCCAGCCGACGTCCAATCTGGGTCCTTTACCCGGAAAGTGCTTGATCGTCCCCACTTGCTTACCTATTCTCATCCGCTGGTTAGAGATAGAGCAGCTGGTGCCTGTTGGCATGGGGGCCATCTCAAGCAACGGAGCGGGCGGCGCTTTTCACGATGAGATACCTGAGCACACGCGGCGGGATTGAGCCGGTCGGTTTCGCCGGGGCGGTGATGATGGGGCTCGGCACCGATGGGGGCCTGCTGCTGCCGCAGACCATCCCGACCCTGGATCCCGCCACCCTGAGCCGTTGGGCGAGCCTGGGTTACTGCGACCTGGCCACCGAGGTGATGGCGCCCTTCGTCGGTGAGGACCTCAGCCGTGAGGCGCTGCGCGCCCTGGTGGAGCGCTCCTACGCCAGCTTCGACCACCCGGAGGTCACGCCGCTGGTGCAGGTGGGGGAGATCCCCGTCCTGGAGCTGTTCCACGGGCCCACCGCGGCCTTCAAGGACGTGGCGCTGCAGTTCCTGGGCAACCTGTTCGAGTTTCTCCTGGCGCGAGACGGCGGGCACCTCAATATCCTGGGGGCCACTTCGGGGGACACGGGCTCCGCCGCCATCTACGGGGTCCGGGGCAAGGCGCGCATCAACATCTTCATCCTCCATCCCCATGGGCGCATCTCGCCGGTCCAGGAGCGGCAGATGACCACGGTGCTGGATGACAACGTCTTCAACATCGCGGTGCGGGGGACCTTCGACGACGCCCAGCGTATCGTCAAGGCCCTGTTCAGCGACCTTGCCTTCAAGGACCGCTACCGCCTGGGCGCGGTCAACTCCATCAATTGGGCGCGGATCCTGGCCCAGATGGTTTACTACTTCTATGCGTGGGGCCGGCTCAGCGGGGGTGACCCCCAGCGGCGGGTCGGCTTCGCGGTGCCCACGGGGAACTTCGGCGACATCTTCGCCGGCTACATGGCCATGCGCATGGGCCTGCCGGTGGGGCGGCTGATCGTCGCCAGCAACCGTAACGACATCCTCACCCGCTTCGTGACCAGCGGCTGCTACACCCTGAGCGCGGTGCACGAGACCCTGAGCCCGGCCATGGACATCCAGGTCTCCAGCAACTTCGAGCGCTATCTCTATTACCTCCTCAATGAGGATGGGGCGGCGGTGCAGGGTCTGATGGAGGAGATGGGCCGCACGGGCCGCATCCAGGTCACGGCGGAGCAGCTCGCGCGGGTCCGAGGGGTGTTCGACGCGGTGGCGGTGAGCGATGGGGAGACCCTGGAGCAGATCCGCGCCACCTACCACGCCAGCGGTTATCTGCTCGATCCCCATACGGCCGTGGGGGTGCGGGCGGCCCGCCTGCATCCGGGCGCGGTTTGCCTTGCCACCGCCCACCCGGCCAAGTTCGTGGAGGCGGTGCGGGAGGCCATCGGGCAGGAGCCCGAGGCGCCGCCCTCCCTGCGGGGCCTGATGGGAAAGGAGACCCGCTGCGCCCTCCTTGATGCGGAGGAGGGGGCGGTGAGGGCCTATCTCGAGTCCCGACTCGTCGCCGGGTCGGCCGCTGAGCCCTGATGGGGGTAAAGATGGACACCGAGCAGCGGTCCCGTGGCCGCTATGTGAAGATCCTCGACACCACCCTGCGGGACGGGGAGCAGACCCAGGGGGTGGCCTTCGCCCCGGACGAGAAGACCAACATCGCCAAGGCCCTGTTGGAGCTGCTGCGGGTG
>CAZFHV010000209.1:0-5161 GCA_964519095.1 uncultured Chromatiaceae bacterium
CGCACCACGGTCCGTACCCTGCTCAACGAGGCCGCCATCGGCCTGGCGGGGAAGGAGACCGCCCTGGGGGATGCCATCGGGCTCGGGGTGAAGAAGCTCCGCGACCGCCCCGAGGGTGACCGGGTGCTGATCCTCCTCACCGACGGGGCCAACACCGCAGGCGAGGTGGAGCCCCTCAAGGCGACCCAGCTCGCGGCCACCGAGGGGGTGCGCATCCATACCATCGGGGTGGGGGCCGAGGTGGCGGGGCCCTTTGGCTTGGTTCGGGGCAGCGAGCTGGACGAGGCCACCCTCCAGGCCATCGCCCGCCAGACCGGCGGGCGCTATTTCCGGGCGCGGGATCTCGGCAGCCTCCAGAGCATCTACGCCCTCCTCGACGAGTTGGAGCCGGTGGCCGGGGACGCCCAGAGCTTCCGCCCGGTGGCGGAGCTGTACGCCTGGCCACTGGGGGGGGCCTTCCTGCTCGCCGCCATCCTGATGTTCGCTGCCGTCCTGCCGGAGACCCTCGCCGGCCCCAAGGGGATCGGTCGTGCCTGAGGCCTTCCACTTCCTGAACCCGGACTGGTTGTGGGCGCTCCTGCCCCTGCCGCTGCTGCTCTGGGGGCTGGGGCGGCGGGACGGGGACCTCGCCGCCTGGCGGGGTGTCATCCAGCCCCACCTCCTGCCCCATCTGGTCAGCGGGGCGGGGGGACGCTCGGCGCTGTCGCTGGTGCTCCTGGCGCTGGGTTGGGTCCTGGCGGTACTGGCCCTCGCGGACCCGACCTGGGAGCGCCAGCCCACCCCGCTCCTCAAGAGCCGGGACGCTCGGGTGGTCGTGCTGGACCTCTCCCAGTCCATGACCACCCCGGACCTGCCGCCCTCACGCCTGGCCCGTGCCCGCTTCAAGGTGGCGGATATCCTGGCGCGCAACCGCGACGGCCAGAGCGCCCTGGTGGCCTTCGCCGGGGATGCCTTCGTGGTCTCACCCCTCACCGAGGACGGGGCCACCATCGCCGCCCTGCTCGCCGCGCTGGAGCCGGGGATCATGCCGGTGCAGGGCAGCCGGGCGGATCTGGGGCTCAAGAAGGCGGGAGAGCTCCTGGTCCAGGCGGGCCTCAAGGAGGGCGAGGTGCTGCTCATCGCCGACGAGGCGGACGGGCGGGCGGAGACGGCGGCAAGGGCGCTCCGAGAGGGCGGCTTTCGCGTCTCGGTGCTGGGGGTGGGGACGGCGGAGGGGGCCCCCCTGCCCGATGGCCGGGGGGGCTTCATCAGCGGTGCCGACGGCAAGCCGGTGGTGGTGACCCTGGGGGAGGAGCCCTTGAGGGCCCTCGCGGAGGCCGGTGGGGGCCGCTATGCCCGGATCGGCGCCGGCGACGAGGACCTCGAACGACTCCTGCCCCCGGCCGGCAGCCGGTTGAGCCGGGAGGCGGAGACCACCGACCTCGAGGGCGAGCGCTGGCAGGAGCAGGGACCCCTGTTGGCCCTGCCGCTTCTTCCGCTGGCAGCGCTGGCCTTCCGGCGCGGCTGGCTGGTGGTCTTGGCGGCCTTCACCCTCGGGGGCCTCGGTGTGCCGGATCCGGCCCGCGCCTTCGGCTGGGACGACCTCTGGCAGCGCCCCGACCAGCAGGCCGCCGCGGCCCTGCGCGCGGGGGATGCGGCTCGTGCCGCCCAGTTGGCCCGGGACCCCATGCAGCAGGGGGCCGCCCTCTACCGCGGTGGGGACCTCCCCCAGGCCCTGGAGCGCTTCCGCCAGGGCGACTCCGGCGATGCCCACTACAACCGGGGCAACGCCCTGGCGAAGCTGGGGCAGTACCCCGAGGCCATCAGCGCCTATGAGGAGGCCCTCGCCCGGCAGCCTGATATGGACGATGCGGCTTATAACAAGGCCCAGGTGGAGGCGCTGCTCAAGAAGCGCCAGGAACAGCCGCAGCCACAGCAAGGCCAGCAGGGCCAGTCCCAGCCTTCCGGGAAGCAATCGGCCGAGGCATCGGGTCAGCCAGGCGACCAGAAGCAGACCCAGGCAGGCGGCGACCCGTCCCAGTCGAGCCAACCCAGCCAGGCGGATGCCGGCAAGGCCGAAGGTCAGCCCGGGTCCAGCGAGGGGCAGCAGGGCGAGCCATCGCAGCCCCGCTCGGCCGAGAACCAACCGGGTCAGACGAGCACCGAAGGGCAGGACCAGCCGGCGGGAGCCCCGGACGCGTCGCGCCCTGAGTCTCGCGAGCCCCAGCAGACCACCGGCGCCCGGGGTGGGCAGCAGGACCCGGCCGGTGACCAGGCCAATCCCGCGGGAACCGCGGCGGCCTCCGAGTCGAAGGGAGAAGACTCCCACAGCGCCACCAGTCGCCAGGCAGCCCAAGCCGAAGGGAAGGCCGAGTCCGAGTCCGGGGCAGAGCCACACGACGGAAAGCCCGTCGACGGCAAGGCATCCGGCGACTCCGGCCAGGCCCGGACCCTCGCGGAGGCCGAGCCCCTCGACAGCGAGCAGCGCCAGGCCATCGACCAGTGGCTGCGCCGCATTCCCGACGACCCGGGCGGGCTGCTGCGCCGCAAGTTCCTCTACCAGTACCGGGAGCGTGCCCCCCAGGCCGCGGCCCGCGGCGAGAGGCCCTGGTGACGGGGCCGGATTCAAGGTCCCCAGGAGGGACCGGCGGCTGACTTGGAGACAGCCTTCCCAACCCTTGATGCCAAACCCGCCATGAAGCCCCAATCCAACCCCTGCCGCAGCCGGTCCTCGAACTGTTATCTCGGCCTTCTGGTGCTCGCCCTCGCCCTGTACCTCCCAGGCCCCCTCTGGGCCGATGCACGCGCCTCCCTCGACCGCACCCGCATCTACCAGGGTGACACCCTGACCCTCTCCATCGAGGTGGACGGCACCTCCGCACCCCAACCGGACCTCTCCCCCCTGGGCCAGGACTTCGAGGTCCTGGGCACCAGCAGCGGCACCCAGATCAGCATCCTCAACGGCCGCCGCAGCGACACCACCCGCTGGCAGATCAGCCTCAGACCCCGGCATGCGGGGGAGCTGCAGATCCCGCCCCTCGCGGTCGGCGCGGAGCGCACCCGCCCCCTGCAGCTCAGCGTGGCAGATGCCGCCAGCATCCCCCGGCGGGACGCGGAGGTGTTCGTCGAGCTGCAGGTGGACCTCCCGGGCGGTTCCGCCTACGTCCAGCAGCAGGTCCCCCTGACGGTGCGCCTCTACAGTGCCCAGCCACTACGGCAGGGCAACCTGAGCGATCCCCAGGTGGAGCAGGGGGTGGTCGAGCGGCTGGGGGAGGACAGGCGTTACACCGCCGACTGGGGCGGCAAGCGCTACCAGGTCCTGGAGCGCCACTACGCCCTCTCCCCCGAGCAGAGCGGGCCCCTGCACATCCCCCCGGTGGTGTTCAAGGGCAACCTGCCGGCGGAGCAGGGCAAGCGTTCGTCGCGCTCGTCCTCCCCCTTCGACCGCTTTCGCAACGACCCCTTCTTCGAGCGCTTCTTCGAGGGCTCCACCTTCGATCGTTTCTTCGACGAGGACCCCTTCGCCGTGCTGGACCCCGGCCGACCGGTGACGGTGCAGAGCGAGGGCCTCGACATCCGGGTGAAGCCCAAGCCCGCCACCGGCGCCGGCCCCTGGCTCCCCGCCCAGGACCTGGCGGTGGAGGACTCCTGGACCGCCAAGGTCCCGGAGCTTCGGGTCGGCGAGCCGGTCACCCGGACCCTGACCCTCCGGGCGCGGGGGCTCTCCGGCTCCCAGATCCCTCAGATTCCCCTCGCCCTGGGCGATGCGGTGCGCCTCTATCCCGAGGCACCCCGCAACGACACCCGCACCGACGGCAACCTCGTCTACGGCGCCAGCCAGCAGGCCTTCGCCCTCATCCCCCAGCGGGCGGGGGAGCTCCGGCTGCCCGAGGTCCGGGTGAAGTGGTGGGACACCCGCGCCGACCAGGAGCGGGAGGCCCTCATCCCCGCCATCACCGCCAGGGTGCTGCCGGCAGTCCAGGGTACCGCCACGGCGCCGCCCGAGCCGGCACCCGCCCCCCTCAGCAGCGCCCCCTCGAGTCCCCAGCCGGCCGCCGAGCCGCCCCCAGCCCAAACACTGCCCCCCACTGCCCAGGGACCGCTTTGGCCAAGTGCCGCGGTCATCGGCGGGGTCGCCCTCGCCCTGCTCGCGGGCCTGGGCGCCTGGGTGTGGCGGCGACGCGGCGCACGATCCGCCGCGGCCGCGGGGCCCGTCAACCCGCCGCTCGCCAAGCCGCTTCGACCGGATCCCGCACCTGCCCGCCGCGCCTTTCTCGCCGCCTGCGAGGCGAACGACCCAGCCGCCGCAGCGCAGGCCTTGCTCGCCTGGGCGGCGGCTCAGTGGCCCGAGACTCCCCCGCGCAGCCTCGCGGCCCTGGCTGGGGAACTGGCGGAAGGGGGCGAGGCCGTGCTGGCCCTCGACCGCGTCCTCTATGCCCGGGAGGGCACCGAGTGGCACGGGGCCAGGTTGAAGGAGGCGCTTGCCATGGGACTAAGGCAACGCGCCGCCTACCGCCCTTCGCCAGCTGTTGATGACCTCGCGCCTCTATATCCACAGAAACCGTGACGGCAAACCAACTGACGCTTCCCCCCTCCCCAGGCCGCATAGCCCTTCATCTGGATCGGGAATCCGACGCTACTCACTTGTGACTGGGCGGCTTGTAAATAGCGCCCCCCCCTCTTTGCACCGAGTTGGTCATCCCCTGCTGCATCTGGGCCTCAGCCTGGACGGTACCTGGGGTATCACCCAGGCTGCCGTCGTAGGTCCTGGATCCGCCCGCGGAGACCTTCGGCTGGCTGGACGTCTGGGGTGTCCGCTGGTGCCCCTGGGACTTCTTGGCGCAGGGACGGATTTGATCACAATCGTATGACGTGGCCTTCGCCGTTTGCCCGTAGGCTGCTGGGGCGGCCCCCAGGCTTATCCCGCCGAGGCCCGCTGCCACTGTCGCCATGGCGACCACTGCTCTCAAGCCTTTCATGAGCCACCTCCCGCTCCGTAGCCAACCCACATTCCAAGCATAGCCGGTCCCGTCGATCTCCGGTATCCGGGATCCCACTGCCGTTAGCGACCTTCCCCCCATCCCCCCGGGGCGGCTAGCCCGCATCAATCACCAGCCGCCTTGCTGTGAGCGTCAGGGCGGGCACGAGGCGCGATCAGGGCCGGCGCCTGGCTCCAGCGGGT
>CAZFHV010000210.1:0-3125 GCA_964519095.1 uncultured Chromatiaceae bacterium
TCTTGACGGCCCAAGAAGGTCATCGCGAGGCTCAAGTCCGACAGGCTGCTAGGAGAGGTCGATGGCGTGGGCCTTGAGATCGGCGAGGGCGACCAGCTCCAGGGCCCGCTCATGGGTGGAGCGCAGCCGCACCCGCGGGGCACAACCCGCCTCCAGAGCCTCCCGCCAGCGCGCCGCGCACAGACACCAGCGGTCCCCGGGGCGCAGACCGGGGAAGCCATACTCGGGCACCGGGGTGCTGAGGTCGTTGCCGCGCTCGCGGCTGAAGGCGAGGAAGGCCTCGGTCATCAGGGCGCAGACGCTGTGGGAGCCGAGGTCCTCGGCACCCGTCTCGCAGGAGCCGCTGCGCGTGAAACCGGTGCGCGGGGAGAGGGAGCAGTCTTCCAGGGGCTCGCCCAGGACGTTCTTGTGCTGCGGCATGACCCTCCCCCCTACCAAGGCCAGAACCCACCGGGTACAGACAGGTCCCTGAACCCGAAGGGCTCCGCCGCCTGGGGACGCACCTCCACCAGGACGCCCCGAATATCCGGTGCGCCTGGTACCTCCAGGCGGGTGAAGCGCTCGATGGGCTTGCCCGCGGGGTCGTTCAAGGGATGGTCGAGGCGCCGCTCGTGGCCGTCCCCATGCACCAATAGCACCGGCACCGACACCCCCTTGACCAGTTCTCGCAGACCCTCCAGGGTCGACTGGAAGGCGGGCTCCGGCCTGTCTCGCTCGAAACGGGGGTCCGCGTGAAACAGCACCACCACCGCCTTTACCCCGCGGCCGCGGGCGATGGGGAGGGCCTCCTTGAGGAAGCGGCGGTTGGCGGCGTCGCGGTCCCGGAACTCCGCCATGGCGTTGGGATTCTTGGGGCGGCGGTTGTTGTGGGTCCCCACCACATGCAGCGTGAGGAACAGGACCTCCCGGTAGACGAACCGGACGTTCTCCACGTAAGGGGGCTTCTGGTGCTGGACCCGCAGGCGATCGAGGCGCAACACACCGCCATCCTTGAAGAACAGCTCACGCAGGCGCGCGAGTCGCTCCCTGGGGTCGAAGGCGCCGGCGGCCTCGGCGTGGCAGTCGGTCCACTCGTTGTCGCCCGGCGTATAGAGCACCGGCAGAGGCTGATCGCGAAAGAGGTCGCGAATGGCGCCGAGGGCCTCATCGGTGCAGGGGGCGCTGGAGCGCTTGATGTCCCCCACGTGCACTAGGAAATCCGGCTCCTCCTTGGTGGCGAGCTCCAGGAGTTCCCGATACCGCGGCAGGGCCGCATCGAAATAGGGGACGTCGCCGGTGGCGAAGAAGCGCACACCCTCCGCCGCCCCGGTGGGGCCGGCCAGCAGGAGCCCCAGCAAGGGGCCGAGCAGGCACAGATGCTCGGTACGGCTCGGCATCGACGACTATACCTTCAACGAGTGACCCGTCACTGTAGGGCCGGTGCCCATTCTCTGCAACCCGCCCCTTGTCACCCCAGGGTAAGATGAGGCGGTCCGCTCCTTGCCCCGCCGCAGTTTGCGCCCAATGGATAGCCCTGACATCCCCCTTCCGCCCGAGGGTCTACCCGACTTGGTGGCCCGGTGGGTGGCGAGCGGCGCCCGGACATGCGAGCGACGGGGACTGGTGCTGGCGGGGCCCCAGTCCTGGGGGACTGCCTGTGCGCGGCTTGCGCTAGGGTCGTACCCCCTAGATAGGCTGGTGTGGATCGGGGCGGAGGCCCCGCAGGGGCTGCGCGCCCTGCCCCCCGCGAGGGCCGGAGGCCTCTTGGGTGGGGAGAACCGGGTCGCGGTCCTGGACGCCCATGGGGGGCTCGACCCCGATGCCCTGGGGGCGGTCGCCGGGACCCTCGGCGCCGGCGGGCTGCTGGTCCTGCTCACACCGCCCCTGGAGGGGTGGGCGGGGTTTGCCGATCCCCAGCACACCCGCATCGCCGTGCACCCCTATCGCCCCGAGCAGGTGACTGGTCGCTTCCTGGCGCGGCTCGCCAGCGGTCTCCGGCGTGCCCCAGGGATGCTGGTGGTGCGGGCGGGGGAGCCCCTGCCGGACCTGCCCACCCTCCCCCCAAATGAGACGCCGCTGCCCCCGGGCGAAGGGATCTGCCGCACCCCCGACCAGGCCGGCGCGGTGGCTGCGATCCTCCAGGTGGCCAGGGGCCCGCGCCATCGACCCCTGGTGCTCACCTCCGACCGGGGGCGGGGCAAGTCCGCGGCCCTCGGCATCGCCGCGGCGCAGCTCCTCGCCCAGGGAGAGGCCTCGACCGTCCTGGTCACGGGCCCCAGCGCCGCCGCCACCACCATCCTATTCGAGCATGGCCAGCACCTCCTGCCCAGCTGCGCGCGAGAGGGGATCCAACTGCGCTCGGGGCGGGGTCAGATCCGTTTCCTCGCCCCTGACGCCCTGGTGCAGACCCGACCGGCCGGCGACCTCCTCTTGATCGACGAGGCCGCGGCCCTGCCGGCCCCCCTCCTGGAGCGGCTGCTGCGGGCCTACCCGAGGGTCGTGTTCGCCACCACCGTCCACGGCTACGAGGGGACCGGCCGGGGCTTCGCGGTGCGCTTCCAGGGCACCCTGGCCCGGCTGACACCGCACTGGCGGGAGGTCCACCTCAAGACAGCCATCCGCTGGGCGCCCGGGGACCCCCTGGAGGGCTGGATCGACCGGGCCCTGCTGCTGGACGCGGCCCCGGCGGCGGACTCCCAGCTGTCCCCAGACGGCGCGGCACCCCTGAGCCTCCAGCGGCTCGACCGCGACGCCCTCGCCCGCGATGAGTCCAGTCTGCGGCACCCCTTTGGGCTGCTGGTGCTGGCCCACTACCGCACCAGCCCCAGAGACCTGCGCCAGCTCCTCGATGGCCCCAATCTGAGCCTCTACGGCGCCCGCCGGGGGCCCCACTGGGTGGCGACGGACCTGGTGGCGGACGAGGGGGGCTTCGATGGGGGACTGGCCCGCGCGGTGCTGGCGGGCCGGCGCCGGCCCCGCGGTCATCTGATCCCCCAGAGCCTGGCCGCCCACCTCGGACTGGTGGAGGGACCCCGGTTGCGCTGCGCCCGCATCGTACGCATCGCGGTCCTCCCGAGCCTCTGGGGCCAAGGCATCGCCCGGCGGCTCCTGGGCAACGACGCCGACGCCGCTGATGCCACCCAGGA
>CAZFHV010000210.1:3135-5124 GCA_964519095.1 uncultured Chromatiaceae bacterium
GGACCAAGCAATGGCCGCGGGAGCGGACCTGCTGGGGGCGAGCTTCGGCGCCACCGCGGGGCTGCTGCGCTTCTGGGGGGCCCCGGGCTGCCTGCCGGTGCGACTCGGCCTGACCCGCTACCACTCGAGCGGGCTCCACGCCGGCCTGGTGCTGGGACCCCTGAGTCCCGAGGGCGCGAGCCTCTTCGCCGCCGCCCGGCGGCGCTTCCGGGAGCACCTCCCCCATCAGCTCGCGGGTCCCCTGGGGGACCTGGAGCCGGAGATCGTCGAGGCGCTGCTGCGGGGCCCCGAGCCCCTCCTTACCCCAGACCTCTCGGCGCAGGACTGGCTGGAAATCGCCGCCTGCGCCTTCGCCCAGCGGGGCCTGGAGGACAGCCTCTTGCCCCTCTGGCGGCTGGTGGTTCATGCCCTCGGCGATGGCAGCGCGCCCTTGGGGCTGGACGGGGGGCAGGTGGGTCTATTGGTGCGGCGGGTATTGCAGCACCGCCCCTGGAAGGAGGTCGTGCCAGAGCTCGGACTCAGCGGTCAGCGGGAGGGATCGGACGCGCTCCGCGCGGCGCTGCGCCCGCTTTATGCGCGCTACGCCCTGGGACTGGCCCATGCCCAGGCCGAGAACTTAGGTCTCCGCCCCCACGCGGAGGAGAAGCCCCCTAGCGCCTGCCCTCCTCGGGCTCGTCGTGGAGGGCCTTGATCCCCAGGGCCTCAAGGGCGGCACCGGCAATGGCGCCGCCGATGATGCCACCCACCGCCGCGAAGGGGATTTGCTCGAGGATGTGCTCGATCACCTCGTAGTAGGCCGGATTCACCACCCGCAGCACCGGCCCCCCCACCAGCCAGATGGCCACGCCAGCCGTTCCCGCCAGCACGCCGCTGACCACCGCGTCCACCAGCACGCGGGGCAGGCTGCCGCGAATGGCGCGGACCAGCGGACGCACCGCCGCCACGTAAAGCATGCCATTCACCGCCACCAGGATCCCCACCGCCAGGCGCAGTCCCATGGCATCACCAAGTACCGCAAAGCCCACGGCCACCAGGAGTCCAGCTGTGAGCCCTGTCAACAGACCCACGATGGACTTGGCGGGCACCCCTTGGCTGAACTGGTGCGGGAACCTGACCAGAATCCCCACCACCGTGCCGAACAGGGCGGCGACCCCCGCGGCGCGCAGCAGCCCGATCTGTCCCCCCACCCAGATCATGTAGGAGGTGGAGCTGACGATGCCGGTGACGGTGCCGATGATGGCGATCGGCATGGCGCCATAGAGCGCTGCCCCCGCCGCCCCGGCGAAGGCGGCCGCCGGCACATAGGCCCAGCCGCGGAGCCCCATCTGGGTGAAGACCTCCAGCAGGGCCACGAACAGGGGCGCGTAGACCAGGCCGACCAGTCCCCACGCAATCCCCTGCAGGATGATCTTGCCGGTGCGCCCGCTCGCCATGTCGAATCCTCCAAGTCGATGTGATCAGGGCCGCCGCGGTGCTGGTCCTCGCCCGGCAGCCCCTCGTGCTGCATCCGCCGAGGCGCTTTTCATCCGGGTCGAGCAGGGGAAGGACAGCTCCGGGCAGGAGGGGAACCTATCTCAGCCGTGCCCCATTGGCAAGCCCCATCGTCGCCCCCTGTTGGCCCCGTCTGGGCCCGCCCCAGCACCACTTCCCTTCCAGCCCTGGTGCCGCCCTCGCGACTCCGGTGGCGGCGGTCCTGGCGGGCCCATCGGTACCCACCAGGCCTTCGAGATCCACGCCAAGTGCCATCAGGAGGTGCCGGCGCAGCGGGGGGTCAATCCAGGTCGCTTTCCCCTTTGAACCGGGGGCGGTGGCCCTTGGCAACGCCCCCGGCCCCGCCAGGGCCTCGTGGGTGGGGCCCGTAGTACCACTTCCTCCCGCGTACAACTGGATCTTTGCAGGGAACCGGAGAGTCGCCATTTTTCGTGAATCCTAAAGTGGGTCCGATCCGATTTCAGGAGCGAAAAATGGCGACCATTATTGCCTGCGGCG
>CAZFHV010000211.1:0-5101 GCA_964519095.1 uncultured Chromatiaceae bacterium
CCTGGAGCGGCTGGCAGCGGTGTTGCAGGGGGTGCACAGCAACTACGACATCGACCTCTTCCGTCACCTCATCGACGCGGCCGCGGCGGTCACCGGCTGCGAGGATCGGGACAGCAAGTCGCTACGGGTCCTCGCCGACCACATCCGCGCCAGCGCCTTCCTCATCCTCGACGGGGTCATCCCCAGCAACGAGGGCCGGGGCTATGTGCTGCGGCGGATCATCCGCCGCGCCATCCGCCACGGCTACCAGCTTGGGGTGCGGGAGCCCTTCTTCTGGCGACTGGTGGAGCCCCTCTCCGATGAGATGGGGGCCGCCTATCCGGAGCTGCCGGCAGGGCGGGGGCAGGTGGAACGGCTGCTGCGGCGCGAGGAGGAGCGCTTCGCCGAGACCCTGGAGCTGGGGATGCGCATCCTGGAGGGGGCCATCGCGGAGTTGCAGGACCCGGTCATCCCGGGGGAGACGGTGTTCAAGCTCTACGACACCTACGGCTTTCCAACCGACCTCACCGCGGACATCGCCCGGGAGCGGGGCCTGGAGCTGGACCTGGCCGGCTTCGAGCGGGCCATGACCCAGCAGCGGGAGCGGGCCCGCGCGGCGAGCCGCTTCGTCATGGAGCAGGGGGTGGTGCTGGGCGTGGCGGGCGAGACCGCCTTCTGCGGCTACGACCGCCTCGACGACCAGGCGGAGGTCATCGCCCTCTTCCGTGACGGCCAGCCCGAGCAGGCCCTCTCCGAGGGGGCCGAGGGTCTGGTGGTGCTCGACCGTACCCCCTTCTATGCCGAGTCCGGTGGCCAGATCGGGGATCGGGGGCATCTGGTGGCGGAGGGGGGCGAGTTCGCGGTGCTCGACACCCGCAAGCAGGGGGGTGAGCTGTTCGCCCACCTGGGTCGAGTGGTGGGGGGCGACATCCGCGTGGGGGATCGGGTCCAGGCCCAGGTGGACGGGGAGCGGCGCGCGGAGACGGCGGTCAACCACTCCGCCACCCACCTCCTGCACGCCGCCCTGCGGCGGGTGCTGGGCCCCCACGTCACCCAGAAGGGCTCGCTGGTGGAGCCCGAGCGGCTGCGCTTCGACTTCTCCCACTTCGAGCCCATGACCCGTGAGCAGATCCTCGAGGTGGAGCGGCTGGTCAACGAGCAGGTGCGTGCCAACCACCCGGTGGAGACCCGCGTCATGGCCCTGGATGAGGCCAAGGCGGCGGGCGCCATGGCGCTGTTCGGCGAGAAATACGGCGAGCGGGTCCGCGTCCTGCGCATGGGGGAATTCTCCACCGAGCTCTGCGGCGGCACCCACGTGCGCGCCGCGGGCGACATCGGGCTGTTCAAGGTCCTCTCCGAGGGGGGCATCGCCGCCGGGGTGCGCCGCATCGAGGCCATCGGCGGGCGCCGGGCCCTGCACTGGGTGCAGCAGGACGAGGAGCGGCTGAGGCGGGTGGCCGAGGTGGTCAAGGGCGGGCGCGACGACCTGGAGGAGCGGGTGGTGCAGCTCTTCGAGCGCAACCGGCGTCTGGAGCGGGAGCTCGAGCAGCTCAAGGCCAAGCTCGCCAGCGCTGCCGGCAGCTCGCTCGAGGCCCAGGCGGTGGCCGTCAGCGGGGTCAAGGTGCTGGCCTCCAAGCTCGACGGCGCCGACGCCAAGACCCTTCGCACCACCCTCGATCAGCTCAAGGACAAGCTCGGCTCCGCGGTGATCCTGCTGGCCGCGGTGCAGGAGGGCAAGGTCAGCCTGGTGGCGGGGGTGACCAAGGACCTCACCGATCGGCTGCGTGCTGGGGATCTCATCGGCGCCGTGGCGGAGAAGGTGGGTGGCAAAGGCGGAGGGCGTCCCGACATGGCCCAGGCCGGCGGCTCCCGACCCGAAGGGCTGGCCGAGGGCTTGTCCCTGGTCGAGGGTTGGGTGCGCCAGCGGCTGGGGTAACCAAGGGGTTTCACCCGCCATTCTAAGTAGGAGCGGTTTGCCCCGGCGGCGAAGTCACTGACCCGCCGAAGCCCGCTGGAGTCGTAGGGGGCTCGGGGGGCTCAGCCCACCACCAGTCGCTGCCAGGTGTCGCGCTACGGCACCGCCGATTTGAGCTAGCCTGATGCAAAGCGAAAGAACCCGCGCGGGGCCGCACCGCCCCCGCCGCCCGCTCGCTCCGCTCGCGCCTGGCACGGGCTGTCCGGCCCCGCTCATGCTGCCTGCCTGGCCTGCCCGGGCTCGGGACCTAGGGCGAGGCGGAAGCCGATGCGGCGGTAGCGGCCGCCGGGATCGCTGCCGACGCGGGACGCGGAGCGCAGGTCGCGCCCGCTGTTGAACCAGCAGCCGCCGCGCAGCACGCGCCTCTCGCTCCTGTTAGGCCCGGTAGGGTCGGTGACGGGGCCGCCCGGGTAGGGTCCATACCAGTCCTGGCACCACTCCCAAACGTTGCCGTGCATCTCGTACAGACCCCAGGGGTTGGCAGGGAGGCTGGCCACCTCCACCGTCTGCTCTCGATAAAGGCCGTTCTGGTTGCCTCGGTAGGGGTAGTTGCCGTTGTAGTTGGCCAGCCCAGGGTCGATGTCCTCACCGAAGGAGAAGGGCGTCGGGGTCCGGGCCCGGCAGGCGTACTCCCACTCCGCCTCGCTGGGCAGTCGCAATCCCCATTCCGCAGCATCGGAGTCGGGCTGGGTGTGGGGCTGTAGGTCGGGCTTCAGCCCAACACCCGGCCCTCCCCCTCGCACCGAGCCATGATCGAGCGTCGCGGCAGCCAGCAGGGCATTCAGCCGCCCCCGGAAACCCCGCACCTCATCCCAAGAGACGTTCTCCACCGGCCGCCGCTCGCCCTTGAAGTGGCTCGGGTTCTCGCCCGTCACCGCCTGCCACAGGGCCTGGGTGCAGGCGGTTTCCGCCAGCCAGAAGCCACGGGTGAGGGTCACCTCGTGCTGCGTCTCGTCGTCATCTCGGCTGTGCTCGTCGGGTGGGGAGCCCATCAGGTAGGGTCTCGGCGTCGGCGGTATCCACCTGAATCCCTGGCGCGCACCCCGGTAGGTGAGGCCCTGCCAGAGGCCGAAGCGGTCCTCGCCCCAATCGCTGGCCCAGGGCGCCGGGAAATGTGTTGGGGGCTGGCCCGGCGGCGGGGAGGGAGGCGGGATACTCATCCGGATCAGACCCCTTGCGGGAAAGGGGTCGGCCAACCGGCGAGCCTTCGGGGTGCATCCGCTCCCCCTACCAGCACACCGGCGGCCTTTTGCTTTTCGCCTGCCGGGAGGCAGGACAGGATGGGGGTCTGGTCCATGGGGCGGCCTCCACCGCCCCGTCGAGCTAGGGCGAGGCGGAAGCCGATGTTGTGGTTGCGGTTGCCGGGATCGTTGTCGTTGCGGTACGCGGAGCGCAGGTTGCGCCCGTTGTTGATCGAGCTGCCGCCGCGCAGCACGCGCCTCTCGCTTGTCTCGACCCCCACCCTTACACCTCCGGCGCGGGGTGACGCGCCAGATCGAGCGAGCGCCAGGTGCGGCTATCCGCGTGGATGGCGATCGCCCGCACCGCATCATACCCCCTTTGCAGCCCCAGGCCGTCGATCTCCCCGGCCCGCCACGCCGCCTCCCAGTGGCGTCGGCGCTCCCGGTAGCGGCGCTGGCGCCGCGCGCTGAGGCGCAGCACCCCGGGCCCTATCCGATAGCCGCAGAAGCTCACCCCCTGGCAGGAGCGGGCGATCTGGCAGGGCTCCTTGAGCTGCAAGAGGCGCTCGCGGTCCAGCCAGTCGCCAACCTCAGCCAAGGTCTCGCGGGCCTGCTCCCGGCTGTCGCACCACCAGAGCACATCGTCCATGTAACGAAGCTCGGCGCGCACGCCGAGGCGCTCTAGCAGCAGACGGTCGAGTCCGTCCAGGTAATCGTTGGCGAAGTACTGGGAGGTCAGGGAACCGATGGGCAGGCCCTTGCCCGGCCTGCTTTGGTACCCGTCCAGGATGCGCCCCAGCAGGTCCATGAATGCCGCGCCCTTGAAGCGCCGGCCCAGCAGGCGGAGGAGGATGGCGTGGTCGATGTGCTCGAAATAGCCGCTGACATCCACCTTGACATACCAGGGGAAGCGCCGAAGGGCCGACTGCACCGCCTCGACCGCCGCCAACGCGCCCTTGCCCGGTCGACAGGCGTAGCTGGTATCGGTCATGGCCCGCTCCAGCACGGGTCCCGCATGGAGCATGACGGCATGGTGCAGCACCCGGTCCGCGAAGCAGGCGGCGTGGATGATGCGTGGCTTAGGGTCGGAGATGCGGAAACGCCGGTACTCGCCGCGGGGCGCGCGGCCCGAGAGGATGTCGCTGGAGAGCCGCTCCAGGCTCTCCTCCAGCCGCCCGAGGAAGGCGCGAACCGCAGGCCTCTCCCGCTTGCCGCGCGCCGCCCGGGCGGTCGCCTCGGCCAAGTTGCCAATGGCCGCCACGTCGGCGAGGTCAATCCGTACCCGGCGCATCGCCGCCCTGCCGGCTTCCCTTCGCCGCCGGTTGGCCGAGGACGGAGAGAAAGGCCGCCGCGTACTTGTCCACCCGGGCCTTGCCGACGCCCTCGATGGCCGCAAGCTCGGCAGCGGTGCGGACCCTGCGCTGCACCATGGCGGCGAGCTGGTCGTTGGTGAACAGGGCATAAGCGGGTACGCCCTCCTGCTCGGCGAGCTCTCTGCGCAGGCTGCGCAGGGCGGCGTAGGTGGCGAAGTCCTGCTCGTTCAGGACATCGCGGTAGTCCACCTTGGCCTTGCGCCCCCGGGGGCCGCCGTCGACGGCGCCCGGCGCGGAGTCCGCATCTGCGTAGGCCACCGCCAGCGCCCAGAAGCTGCCCTGCCCCTCGGCGACCAGGTGTCGCTCCACCGAGAGGATGCGCCGCTCGGAGAGGAAGCGGTTGAGGGCCTCGGTGTCGGGGCCCGGATCGCGGGCGGGGATGTGGAAAAAGCGGTATTTCATCCTGCCCTTTACCCCTCGATGCCTACCGCGAGTCCGCGGGGCCGGACCGCCCGCGCCCCCCCGCTCGCTCCCGCTCGCCGCGCGCCGGGGCGGTCCGGCCCCGCTCATGCTGCCTGCCTGGCCTGCCCGGGCTCGGGACCTAGCAGCCTGTCGGACTTCACCCCTTTTCGAACGGGTAAAATACGGGCAGT
>CAZFHV010000212.1:0-5079 GCA_964519095.1 uncultured Chromatiaceae bacterium
CTTCCAGTTTTGTCCGGGTTCTTCCATGTGGCCAGACCATCTGTCGTCCTACAGAACGGGCCTAGGTCGGCGAGGTCAGTAGCGCCACCGGCCAGCGGGCACCGGCCAGGACCGCCACCAGGAGCCCCAGAACCAGGTTGGTGGCGATCAGTCGGCGGATCCGCGCGAGCTGGCGCCCGGCCTCGGCCAGGTCCCCCGCCCCCAGTGCCTGGCCCATCCGCCGGTAAGGCAGGGACCAGATGAAGACGAAGATGGCCGACATGATCAGCCCCAGGCCCATCATCAGGTGGACGTACAGGCCGGCCCGGGCGTGGAAGATGCGGAAGAAGATCCAGAAGCCCGTTCCGAGCAGGGTGACCACTGCCACCCACACCCAGGGGAAGAAGCGGTCGAACACCCCGAGCAGCAGGGGTAAGCGCTGGGGGGGCTGGAGGTGGGCGTTGGCCGCGGGCCGCAGGGCCATGTGCGCGAAGAACATGCCCCCCACCCAGACGATGCTCGCCAGGAGGTGCAGGGTGAGGGCGACGGGAAGCTCCATACTCATGACAGGCCGCTCGGAGTGGATCGCCGGGATAGCGGCTGCCTAGTTTGCCCCAGCACCGGCGCGGAGGCCAGCAGCGGGGGCGGCGGGTCCCCGGGGCCGGCTCAGGCAGGGGTTCCCCTCTGGGGTGCAAGCCCCAGCGAGTGCTGCCGAGTCCTCTCGCCGGGTGGAGGCTCGTGGGATGGACCCCCAACCCGCTCGGGCTTGTGGGGCACCCGCTCCTGGTCCTTGGTCAGGGCCTCAGTTCCCTCCCCGCGGCGCGGGCCCGCGAGCTCCCTTTCCCTCTGCTGTCCCTCGCCCTTTTGCCGCGCCAGAAGGGTTAGGAGCCGCTGCCCGCCGGGATCGAGGGCCGCGGCGTTGCGCCCCAGCAGATCGAGGGCCCACCCCCGCTCGCCCCGGGCGGCGAGGAAGCGGGCGATGGGCGGCACGGCCGCGCCGAATGCCTCGGGCCGTCGATAGACCGCCTGGAGGAGCGGCATCAGGGCAACGAGGGACAGCAAGTCCCAACGGTTGTGGCGCAGCACCGCCGGCAGCGCAGCCCCATCCCCGGAGCGCAGATGGGCGAGCCAGGCCGCCGGTGCCTCCGCCCCGCTGATGTCGCCAGTACGCTGAAAGCCCAGCAGTCGCTGCTCGACGCTCACCAGGCGGCAATCGGGCCAGCGGCCCCGGAAGGCCCGCCGCACCCAGGACAGGAGGTCCAGGTGCGGCATCCCCGCCAGGGGATCCGGCTGGCCGTTGAGGCGAAAACGAGTGGTCAGCAGGGGCCGGTCGAACCCCCGGCCGTTGTAGCTCACGAGCACTGCCTCGTCGGGGAGCTCACCCGCCAGCGCGGCGAGGAAGCGGGGCTCGGCGGCGGGCCCGGCCAGCAGGTATTGGCGGAGTCCGATCCCCTCGGGACCCAGGCGCGCCAGGCCGCACAGGAAGACCAGGGTGCCGGTGCCACCGGCCAGCCCGGTGGTCTCGGTGTCGAAGAACAGCAGCCGCTCCGGCGGTCGCCCTCCCGCTTCGCCTGGTAGCGGCTCCCAATCGCGCGGATCCGAGAAACCCCGCTCGCCGTGCCGCTCCGTCCAGGGGACGTGGTTGTCGACCAGGACCACCCCTTCATCGATCCAGTGGCCACCGACCCAATCGGCCAGGGTGCGCCGCTCGGGCACCGCCGCGCGCCCCCTAGCCTTGCCCCGCAACCGCTCCAGGCGCGGGCGCAGATCCAAAGCCGCTGGCCCTGCCAGGCCCGCGGGGCGCCGGGGAGCGACCCCCAGCGCGGCCAACCGCTCACTGAGGGTCGCCACAGAGGAGCTCCAGGACCCGCAAGGCGGCCGTTTTGGGTGCCGGCCCTCCCGTCGCGTCTGCCACCAGGATCGGGCCCACGCAGGCGGGGCAGCCAAAGCGGCAGCCACAGGCACCCACCAGCGCCAAAGCGTCCGCCACCAGGGTCTGGCGCCGGTCGAACAGGGGTGCGGAGAGACCGATCCCGCCCGGGTAGTTGTCGTAGAGGAAGAGGGTGGGCTGGAAGCGCCGATCGGCCCCGAGCACCGCTCCGCTCTGGTCGCGCAACTGTCCTCGCCCCTGCCGGTCGCTGGCGAGGAACCAGCTACCGTCCCCTGAGCCCACCGCCCGCCCCAGGTCGCGGGGCTCCGCCATGAGGCGCAGGGCGGCGAGGTGATGCAGGGCGTAGGCCGCGCCGAGGAAACCGTCCATGGCCGCCGGGGCGCTGCCGAAGGCCTCCACCAGTGCCGCTTCGGCCACCTGCCACCAAACCGCCGTGGTGTGGAGCTCCTGGTCCGGCAGGCGGATCTCGCCATAGCCCACGTTGTCGTGGCTGTAGTAGCGGATCTTCTTGTAGCCGGGGAAACGGCGCACCAGATGCACCTCGCCCCGGGCGACGCCCACGCGCGCGCCCCTGTCCTGCTCGAACGCGTCCAGGATCTTGAGGCGGCTGTAGTCGATGGCGTCGGTGTAGTAATCGGCCTGGGTGCGCCGGACGAAGGCCTTGCGCCCCTCCCAGTCGAGGCGCTCCACCTGGTAGGGCTGGGACTGGATCAGGTAGATGGCCCCCTCGTAGAGGGTCATGGGGACGCTCGCGAAATCCACCTCGGCGATCACCCGGCTCCCGCCCTCGCTGATGTCCACCACCACGAAGTTGCCATTGGCCACCGAGCGCAGGGACACCGCGTTGGCCGGATAGCTGTCCCCGATCCAATACCAGCGCGCCCCGTCGCGATGGAGGATGCCCTCCTCGGCCAGGTAGCCGAGCAGCGCCTCCAGGTCCTCCGCGCCGAAGCGCTCGCCTTGGGTGAAGGGGAGCTCGAAGGCGGCGCAGCGCACGTGATCCATGAGGATGAGGAGCTGGTCCGGGGCGATGTGCGCCACCTCCGGCGAGGCCCCGAGGAAGAACCCCGGATTGCACACCAGGTACTGGTCGAGGGGATCGCTGCTGGCCACCAGAACCCCGAGGGAGGGCCGCAGGCGCCGACCCGCCCGCCCCAGCCGCTGCCAGGTCGCGGCCACGGTACCCGGGTAGCCGTTGAGGATGGCCACGTCCAGGGCGCCGATGTCCACCCCCAGCTCCAGCGCCGAGGTACTCACCACCGCATCTACCGCCCCGGCGCGCAGCTTGCGCTCCCCGGCACGGCGCTCGCTCGGCAGATAGCCCCCCCGGTAGGCCAGGACCCGCGGCGGGCGACGGGGGTCCCGGTCGAAGACGTCCTTCAGGTACTTGGTGATCACCTCCACCATCAGCCGGGACTGGGCGAAGACGATGTTCTTGAGCCCGATCCGCACCGCCAACCGCGCGATCCGGGTGCTCTGGGATCGGGCCGAGGCCCGCAGACCCAGGTCCGCATTGACCATCGGCGGGTTCCACAGCAGGAGATGCCGCTCCCCCCTGGGTGCCCCGCTGGCCGTCACCGCCGTCACCGGCTCGCCGATCAGGGCCTCGGCCAGCCCCTGGGGGTTGGCGATGGTGGCCGAGGCCAGGATGAATTGGGGTCGGACCCCGTAGAACTGGCAGATCCGCCTCAGCCGGCGCAACAGGTTTGCCACGTGGGAGCCGAACACCCCGCGGTAGCCGTGCAGCTCGTCGATCACTACGAACCGCAACCCCTCGAAGAACTGGGCCCACTTGGTGTGGTGGGGCAGGATGGCCTGGTGGAGCATGTCGGGGTTGGAGACCACCAGCTGGCCGCGGGTACGCACCGCCTCCCGGGCATCGCCAGGGGTATCCCCGTCGAAGGTGGCGGCGCGCACCCCCAGTGCTCCCGCGCCGTTCAGCTCCAGGAGTTCGCTAACCTGATCCTGGGCCAAGGCCTTGGTGGGGAAGAGGTAGAGGGCCCGAACGTCCCTTTTCAGCAGCGCATCGAGCACCGGCAGGTTGAAGCAGAGGCTCTTGCCAGAGGCGGTGGGGGTGGCGATGACCAGGTGGTGACCGGCCTGGACCAGCCGCCAGGCCTCCAACTGGTGACCGTAGAGCCGCCCGATCCCCCGCGCGCGCAGGGCCGCCGCCAGCCTTGGCTCCAGATCCTCCGGCAGGGGGCCATAGCGCCCCGGCAGCGCCGGGATCACCAGCTCACCGGTGATTCGGGCACCGTAGCGCTCCTTGAGACGAGCGACCAGCGCCTCGATGGGCTCGAAATGCCGGGCATTCGACAAAGACTCGGCCCTGGCGACCATAGCTGCACCTCCCGCGTCGATTGGCGCGAGGATAGCGGGGGCACAGGCTCAGAATGTGAGCCTGGGGTGGCTCTGAATCGGGATCTCTTGGTGCAGGGATGCCCCCGTCAGGGGTCAACCATCTAGGCGAACAGCACCGCGCGGGCGGCCGCCAGCGGTGATGGGATTCCTATTCGGTCTTCTCGGGGCCGAGATCGACGAAGCCCGGCCAGAGCCGGTTGCTCTTGTCGAGCTTGAGGAGACCGCGCTCCCGTAGGCGCCCCAGGTCGCTCCCCTTGGTCTTGTCGGTGCGCTGGGCGTACAGGCCGAGGTACCAGGGGGCTCGACGCATCTCGGCGAGGGAGAGCGCCCGCCCGGCGTCGCGCACCTGGGAGACGATGGCGTACTGACGGGCATTGATCGCCTTGGTGTCGTGGAGGCGCTTGAGATCGTTCTCGAACAGGATCACGCGAACCATCTGGTTCACCCGGTCGTGCAGCCGGTTCAGGGTCACCCGCATGCCTTCCGCATGCCTTCAAGGAAGAAGGCCACGAACTCGGTATTCGGGAAAGGTTCGCCCTTCTCCGCCGCCTTGCGGCAGGTATTGAAGAGGGTGAAGTAACGGTCGATCTGTTCGGGATATACCCGTCGCGCGTGGGTTTTGCGGTAAGCGAGGTGCGCGAATCGGGTCCGAGCGCACGGCGCGCCGACGAGGCACAGTGGACTCTATGGCGAGGAGGCGCAACGCCGCGATCGGACCCGAGGGGCGTGTCGCGGCGGAAAATCCATCTGTGACGGGTATAGGAGCGCGCTCGGGCGAAGGGGGCGTACTGGAACGTAGGGGTGCAGACACGCAGCCGCCACGAGACGGCCATCCTGCGCGACTACGA
>CAZFHV010000213.1:0-5066 GCA_964519095.1 uncultured Chromatiaceae bacterium
CCATGGCCTCTCCTACGAATACATCGCCTCCGTGCTGCCCCAGATCGACCGCCGCGCCGCGGAGGGCAACAGCATCGTCTGCCACCTGGGCAACGGGGTGAGCGCCTGCGCCATGCAGGGCTGCAAGGGCGTTGCGAGTACCATGGGTTTCACCGGGGTGGAAGGCCTGCCCATGGGCACCCGCAGCGGCACCCTCGACCCCGGCGTGCTCCTCTACCTGATGGACCAGGGTATGGACGCCCGCGCCATCGAGCGGCTCATCTACAAGCAATCCGGCCTACTGGGCGTCTCGGGGATCTCCAGCGACATGCGCACCCTGCTGGCCAGTGAGGAGCCCCGTGCCCGGCTGGCGGTGGAGCTGTTCGTCTACCGCATCGGTCGCGAGATCGGCTCCCTGGCCGCCGCCCTGGGGGGGCTCCATGCCCTGATCTTCACCGCCGGCATCGGCGAGCACGCGGTGGAGATCCGTGAGCGGGTGTGCCGGCGCGCCGCCTGGCTGGGTCTGGACCTGGATCCCGCGGCCAACGCCGCCCGGGGCCCCCGCATCAGCACCCGCACCAGCCGCGTGTCCGCCTGGGTGATCCCCACCAACGAGGAGCTGACCATCGCCCGCCATACCCGGCGGCTGATCGAGGCGGGTTAGAGGGCCCGCGCCAAGGGGTGGCGGGCGGGAGGGCCCAGCCGGGAGGGGCTACAGCCGCCAAACGGGGAATTTTCGCCGCGACGCAGGCCCCTCGCGTCCCATCGCGGCCTTGCACCTCCTCGCCATGAAGCCTGATCGAGGTCATCGGTGCGCCGCGCGCCCCAAGCCGAGCCCTGTCTGGCCACCCGGGCGGCCTTTTGCCGGGTCCTCGGGCCCGTCGCTATAATCCGGCGCCAATCTGCTCCGGAGCGGCATTGCCGGCCGGTTCCCCACTCAGGTGTTCCGCAGCCCATGGACCGCTCGCCCAGCCCCCCGTTCCCCACCCGCCCTGTGCGGTCCCCTGGCGATAGGCTCACCCGCCGCGCCGGGGGCTGGATCCTGGTGCTCCTGAGCCTTCTGGTGGGACTCGGCACCGCCCGGGGCGAGACCCGCGATCCTCAGAAGTACTTCTTCGACCAGAGCCTCGGGGACTTTCGCGAAGAGTTGGCCACTGCCCGCGCCCAGGGCAAGAAGGGGGTGCTGCTCATGTTCGAGATGGACGAGTGCCCCTTTTGCCACCGCATGAAGACCACGGTGCTCAATCGCCGGGACGTACAGGACTACTACCGGTCCCACTTCCTGGTCTTTCCCCTCGACATCGAGGGGGACGTGGAGATCACCGATTTCAAGGGCCAGACGGTGCGCCAGAAGGATTTCGCCCTCAAGCAGTACCGGGTGCGGGCCACCCCCGTGTTTGCCTTCTTCGACCTGGATGGCAACCTCATCGCCCGCTACACCGGTGCCACCAAGGATGCCCAAGAGTTCCTCTGGCTGGGGGAATACGTGGTCTCCGGTGCCTACAAGGACGGGGACTTCGGCCGCTACAAGCGCGAGCGACTCCAGGCCGCCGGCAAGGGTTAGCATCCTGGCGGAGCCGCCTGGGGCCCCCCGTCCGGAAGACCGTCCAGCCTTTCCCGCCACCGCCCCGAGGGTGTTGCCCCATGCATGAGAGCAAGTCCGTTCAGAAGATCTGCCAGCGCTGCCTGGTCGCGGGACAGGTCCAGGGGGTGTTCTTCCGCGCCTCCGCCCGCGAGCGCGCCCTGCAACTGGGCCTGACCGGCTACGCGCGCAACCTCCCCGACGGGCGGGTGGAGGTCCTGGCCTGTGGCGACCCGGAGGCGATCGCCCAGCTTCGGGAGTGGTTGCGTGAGGGCCCGCCCAGGGCGAGGGTCTCGGGCGTGGCCTGCGAGGTGGTGGACTTCCAGGAGCACAGCGGGTTCACCACCCGCTGAGGGCGGGGCACGCACCCGTCCCATGCGCCTGCCGCCCCTCGTCGACGGCACGATCCAGCGCCGTTACCAGCGCTTCCTGGCGGACGTGGTCCTGGCCGATGGGCGCTTCGTGACCGCCCATTGTCCCAACACCGGCAGCATGGCGACCTGCTGGGCCCCCGGCGCCCCGGCGCAGTTGAGCTACAGCCCCAGCCCCACCCGTAAGCTGCCCTGGACCCTGGAGCGCCTGGACATGGGCGGCGGCTGGATCGGGGTGCACACCGCCCGCCCCAATCAGGTGCTGGCGGAGGGGATCGCCGAGGGACTGATTCCCCCGTTGCGCGGCTACCGCCAGCTCCGCCGCGAGGTCCCCTTCCATCCCCCGGGGCTGCCGGGCGGGCGGCTCGATCTCCACCTGAGCGAGGGGGATCGCCCCGATGCCCTGGTGGAGATCAAGAACGTGACCCTCCTCGAGGGCGACCGCATCCGCTTCCCCGACGCGGTCAGCGAGCGGGGCCGCAAGCACCTGGACCTCCTGGCGGAGGCGGTCCGCGGGGGCCAGCGGGGGGTCGTGCTCTTTGCGGTGAACCGCCCGGAAGGGGAGAGCTTCGCCCCCGCCTGGGGCATCGACCCTGCCTACGGACGGCGGCTTCGGGAGGTGGCGGAGTTGGGGGTGGAGGTGCTGGCGGTGCGCATCCGCCACGACGGCGAGGGGCTCTGGACCGGCCCGCTGCTCCCGGTCGACCTCAGCCCACCTCAGTAACCGGGCGCGCCCCGATCGATGCTGCCCGGCTCCGCCTCCAGGCGGATGATGCCAGTCTCGATCCGCCCGTCCGCGTGCAGCAGGAGCCAGCGAAAGCCGGGGAGCTGTTCGTCCAGCCCGAATCGCGCGGCACCCGGCAGGAACTGCACACAGGTGGAAGGACACCCCAAGAGTCGGACCCCGTTCCTCTCGGCGCTGAAGGCCTGGTGGACGTGACCCCAGAGCACGGCCCGCGTCTGGGGATGGCGGTCGAGCACGGCGAAGAAGTCGTCGGCGTTGATCAGGGCCATGGAGTCCATGAAGCCGCTGCCCACCGGCACCGGCTGATGGTGGAGGCAGACCAGGGCAGGGCGCTCGGGTGCCTGGCGGAGACAGGCGTCCAGTCCCTGGAGCTCGTGCTGACTGAGCACCCCGCTGTCCTCCCCCGCTAGGACGGAGTCGAGCAGCACCAGGCGCCAGCCACCCAGATCGGCGCAGCGGGCGGTGTGGATCCCCGGCCCCTCGATGTGCTCCTTCAGGGTGGCGGGGTCGTCGTGGTTGCCCGGCAGGCAGAAGGCGGGCACTCCTAGGCCGGAGATCCGCTCGCCGAGCCGCCGATAGCCCTCCGGACTCGCGTCGTGGACCAGATCGCCGGTGAGGAGTAGGGCATCCAGGGGCCAGAAGGTCTCCTGGAGACGCCCCAGCACCGCCTCGAGGCTGACCTGGGTGTCCAGGCCCATCAGGCGGCCGGCCGGGTCGCGATAGAGGTGGGTGTCGGTGAGCTGGGCGATCCGGAGCGGGGCCGAGGTCATGGATCCTCCCGGAGCGGGGGCGGGCTGTGGGGGAGCGGTGGCTGCGATATAGTAGCCGAAACCCTTCCCCCGGCGGGGGAGACACCCCTCCCACCGCTCCGCCGGGGCGCCCACCACAGGGGATCGGCCCATGACCCTCAACGAGCTGCGCTACATCGTCGCGGTGGCCCGCGAGCGGCACTTCGGGCGGGCCGCGGAGTCCTGTTTCGTCAGCCAGCCCACCCTCAGCGTGGCGGTGAAGAAGCTCGAGGAGGAGCTCGGCGTCAGCCTGTTCGAGCGCGGGGCGGGGGAGGTCTCGGTGACCGCTGTGGGCGAGCAGATCATCGCTCAGGCCCAGCGCGTCCTCGAAGATGCCGAGGGGGTCAAGCAGCTCGCCCGCTCGGGGCGGGACCAGCTCCGGGGTCCCCTGCGGGTGGGGGCCATCTACACCATCGGCCCCTACCTCTTTCCCCACCTGATCCCCATCATGGCCGAACGGGCACCCCAGATGCCGCTGGTGATCGAAGAGAACTTCACCGCGGTGCTGCGGGAGCGGCTGCGCCAGGGCAAGCTGGATGCCATCCTCATCTCCCTGCCCTTCGAGGAGCCAGGGGTGTCCCTGGCACCCCTCTACGACGAGCCCTTCGTGGTGCTCCTGCCCGGCGCCCACCCCTGGACCCAGCGGGAGCGGATCCCCGTCGATGAGCTGGGTGCGGAGAACGTGCTCCTCCTGGGCGCCGGGCACTGCTTCCGCGATCAGGTACTCCAGGTCTGTCCCCAATGCCTCCAGTCAACCACCAGTGAGGGTCACCTGCAGCGCAACCTTGAGGGGGGCTCCCTGGAGACCATCCGCTACATGGTGGCCAGCGGGCTGGGGGTCACGGTGCTCCCCTGTAGTGCCGCCGGGGCTGATCGCTTCTCCGAGCGCCTGGTGAGCGTGCGGCGCTTCGCCGGCGAAGCCCCGGAGCGGCGGGTGGCCCTCGCCTGGCGCAAGTCCTTCCCCCGGCCCGAGGCCGCCGGACTCCTGCAGCGGGCCGTCCGCGCTTGTAACCTGAGCTGCGTGCGCTGGGTGGCGGACTGATCGTCCCCCGGAGGACCCATTGAGGTTGCCTATCGGACTCATTGGAATAACTGATTTCAGCCCCATTGACTCAGCCGCTATAGTTACCAACAAGCCGAAGCCTTTCGGTAGCCCCTACCCAACCTAACCCTGGATCGGAGAAGCAGCATGCAGCTCAAAGGCAGCAAGACCGAAGACAACCTCAAGGCCGCCTTCGCCGGCGAGTCCCAGGCCAACCGCCGCTACCTCTACTTCGCCTCCAAGGCGGACGTGGAGGGCTACAATGACGTCGCGGCGGTGTTCCGCTCCACCGCGGAGGGCGAGACCGGCCACGCCCATGGCCATCTCGAGTACCTGGAAGTGGTGGGCGATCCCGCCACCGGCCTGCCCATTGGCCCCACCGGCGACAACCTCAAGGCCTCCATCGCCGGCGAGACCCACGAGTACACCGACATGTACCCCGGCATGGCCAAGACCGCCCGCGATGAGGGCTTCGACGAGATCGCCGACTGGTTCGAGACCCTGGCCAAGGCCGAGCGCTCCCACGCCAACCGCTTCCAGAAGGCCCTGGACAACCTCG
>CAZFHV010000214.1:0-5065 GCA_964519095.1 uncultured Chromatiaceae bacterium
CCTCCCAGCGGAGACCAATAGGGTGTGGCGACCCACAGCTGCGACGACCGCCCCCCCTCATCGGGAGGCCATTCCCCACTGCTGTCCCGAGTGCGGGCACCGCCCGCCCTTGCGACGTGCCCCGCTCTCAGCAGGGTTATGCCCTCAAGGCAGCGCGTGGACGGGAGCGAAAACCGCCATCTATACTTCCCCTGCGCTGTGAAAGCCCCGCGATGAGACTTGCGGGGGCCGCGAAACTTGTGAAGCTTAATCGGATCCGATTAGCCTCGCCGCCGTCGCGACCCGCGCTTGCGAGGGATGGCGGCAGTTGTTGACCCGTTTCGTACCGAATTGAGCCGGAGACATAGCGCCAGCGCCGGCTGGATCTTACGACTAGAAGCTTCTACCGCCAACAGGAATCTGACCCAAGATGAACACCGCTTACCGCAAACGCCTTTCCGGCACCCAGCTCGACTACTTCGACACCCGCGCCGCGGTAGAGGCCATCGAGCCTGGCGCCTACGACCGGCTGTCCTACACCGCACGGGTACATGCGGAGAACCTGGTGCGCCGCGGCGACCCGGCGATCCTCACCGACTGCCTGCGGCAGATCATCGAGTGCAAGCGCGAGCGGGACTTCCCCTGGTTCCCCGCGCGGGTGGTGTGTCACGACATCCTCGGCCAGACCGCGCTGGTGGACCTGGCGGGGCTCCGGGACGCCATCGCGGATCAGGGTGGCGACCCGGCCCTGGTAAACCCCGTGGTGCCGGTGCAGTTGATCGTCGACCACTCCCTCGCCGTGGAGTGCGGCGGCTACGACCCCGATGCCTTCGAGAAGAACCGCGCTATCGAGGACCGCCGTAACGAGGATCGCTTCCACTTCATCGACTGGACCAAGCAGGCCTTCAAGAACGTGGACGTGATCCCACCGGGCAACGGCATCATGCACCAGATCAACCTGGAGCGGATGTCGCCGGTGATCCATGCCGACCAAGGGGTGGCCTATCCCGACACCTGCGTGGGCACCGACAGCCATACCCCCCACGTGGACGCCCTGGGGGTGATCGCCGTGGGCGTCGGTGGCCTGGAGGCGGAGAACGTGATGCTGGGCCGCGCCTCCTGGATGCGCCTGCCGGACATCGTCGGCGTGGAGCTCTCAGGCAGACCGGGGCCGGGCATCACCGCCACCGACGTCGTGCTGGCACTCACCGAGTTCCTGCGCAAGGAGCGGGTGGTGGGCGCCTATTTGGAGTTCCGCGGCGAGGGGGCCGCCGCCCTTACCCTGGGCGATCGGGCCACCATCTCCAACATGGCCCCGGAATACGGTGCCACGGCGGCCCTGTTCTTCATCGACCCACAGACCCTCGACTACCTCAGGCTCACCGGCCGCTCCGATGAGCAGGTGCGGCTGGTCGAGACCTACGCCAAGGAGACCGGTCTGTGGGCCGACAGCCTGAAGGGTGCCGAGTACGAGCGGGTGCTGCGGTTCGATCTGTCGAGCGTCGTGCGCAACATGGCGGGCCCGAGCAACCCGCACCGGCGCCTGCCGACCTCGGATCTGGCGGCGCGCGGCATCGCGGGCCCCTGGGAGGAAGTGGCGGGCCGGATGCCCGATGGGGCAGTGATCATCGCCGCCATCACCAGCTGCACCAACACCTCCAACCCGCGCAACGTGATCGCCGCGGGTCTCCTGGCCCGCAATGCCAACCGCGCCGGCCTGACCCGCAAACCCTGGGTGAAGTCTTCCCTGGCCCCGGGCTCCCAGGCGGTCAAGCTGTACCTAGAAGAGGCGGGGCTGCTGCCGGAGCTGGAGCGGCTGGGCTTCGGGGTGGTGGCCTTCGCCTGCACCACCTGCAACGGTATGTCGGGTGCCCTGGACCCCAAGATCCAACAGGAGATCATCGACCGCGATCTCTATGCCACCGCCGTGCTCTCGGGCAATCGCAACTTCGACGGCCGCATCCACCCCTACGCCAAGCAGGCCTTCCTGGCCTCGCCGCCGCTGGTGGTGGCCTATGCCATCGCCGGCACCATCCGCTTCGACATCGAGAAGGGCGTGCTGGGCCGGGATGCCGACGGCCGGGAGATCCGCCTCAAGGACATCTGGCCCACCGATGAGGAGATCGATGCCGTGGTGCGCGCCGCCGTGAAGCCAGAGCAGTTCCGCCAGGTCTACACGCCCATGTTCGAGCAACGGGCAGCGGCCACCGAGGCGGTGAGCCCCCTCTACGACTGGCGCCCCATGAGTACCTACATCCGCCGTCCGCCCTACTGGGAAGGGGCTTTGGCCGGCGAGCGGACCCTCCGGGGGATGCGCCCACTGGCGGTACTGGGCGACAACATCACTACCGACCACCTCTCGCCCTCGAACGCCATCCTGCTCAACTCCGCCGCCGGCGAGTACCTGGCGCGGATGGGCCTTCCGGAGGAGGACTTCAACTCCTACGCCACCCACCGCGGCGACCACCTCACCGCCCAGCGCGCCACCTTCGCCAACCCCAAGCTGTTCAACGAGATGGTGCACAACCCTGATGGTGCGGTGCGCCAGGGGTCCCTCGCCCGCGTGGAGCCGGAGGGCCAGGTGATGCGCATGTGGGAGGCCATCGAGACCTACATGGAGCGCAAACAGCCCCTCATCATCATCGCCGGCGCCGACTACGGTCAGGGCTCCTCGCGGGACTGGGCGGCCAAGGGCGTGCGTCTGGCCGGGGTGGAGGCGATTGCGGCCGAGGGCTTCGAGCGCATCCACCGCACCAACCTCATCGGCATGGGCGTGCTGCCCCTCGAGTTCAAGCCGGGCACCAACCGCCTGACCTTAGGAATAGACGGCACCGAGACCTTTGATGTGGTCGGGGAGCGCACCCCGCGTGCGGACCTCACCCTGGTCATCCACCGCAAGAACGGCGAGCGCCTCGAGGTGCCCGTGACCTGCCGCCTCGACACCGCTGAGGAGGTCTCGATCTACGAGGCGGGCGGGGTGCTCCAGCGCTTTGCGAAGGATTTCCTCGGTCAGGCCTGATTGCTGCCACAAGGATATCGTCCTAACTCCCCCTCTCCCCTCAGGGAGGTTGGGTTGGGGAGAGGGGAGACGATTCCTGTAAGGTGGGCATGGCCCACCATCAGCCCAACACAGGGTACTCATTAGGAGATCGTTTCATGCCCCATGCACCCCAGATCCGCATCCCTGCCACCTACATGCGCGGCGGCACCAGCAAAGGCGTCTTCTTCCGCCTCCAAGACCTGCCCGAGCGCTGCCAGGTGCCGGGTGAGGCCCGCGACCGGCTGCTGCTGCGCGTCATCGGCAGCCCCGACCCCTACGGCAAGCAGATCGACGGTATGGGCGGTGCCACCTCGAGTACCAGCAAGACCGTCATCCTCGCCAAGAGCAGTCGGCCCGACCACGATGTGGACTACCTGTTCGGTCAGGTGTCCATCGACAAGGCCTTCGTCGACTGGAGCGGCAATTGCGGCAACCTCTCCGCCGCCGTGGGGCCTTTCGCCATCAGCAACGGCCTGGTGGACCCCAGCCGCATCCCCCAGGATGGCGTCGCCACGGTGCGCATCTGGCAGGCCAACATCACCAAGACCATCATCGCCCAGGTGCCCATCACCAGGGGCGCGGTGCAGGAGACCGGTGATTTCGAGCTGGACGGCGTCACCTTCCCCGCCGCCGAGGTGCAGCTCGAGTTCATGGACCCCGCCGCCGAGGAGGAGGGGGCGGGCGGCAGCATGTTCCCCACGGGCAATCTGGTGGACGACCTCGAGGTGCCGGGCGTGGGCACTCTCAGGGCGACCCTGATCAACGCCGGCATCCCCACCATCTTCGTCAACGCCGATGCCATCGGCTACACCGGCACCGAGCTGCAAGAAGCCATCAACAGCGACGCCAAGGCGCTCGCGCTGTTCGAGACCATCCGCGCCCACGGCGCCCTGCGCATGGGCCTCATCCAGCACCTGGACGAGGCCGCCAAGCGCCAGCACACCCCCAAGGTCGCCTACGTGGCCCCGCCGGCCGACTACCTGGCCTCCAGCGGCAAGCCGGTTGCCGCCGCGGACATCGACCTCTTGGTGCGGGCCCTGTCCATGGGCAAGCTCCACCACGCCATGATGGGCACTGCGGCGGTCGCCATTGGCACCGCGGCAGCGATTCCCGGCACCCTGGTCAACCTGGCCGCTGGCGGCGGCGAGCGCACCGCAGTCCGGTTCGGGCACCCCTCGGGCACCCTTAGGGTGGGGGCAGAGGCGCGGCAGGTCGCCGGCGACTGGACCGTGACCAAGGCCGTCATGAGCCGCAGTGCGCGGGTATTGATGGAAGGCTGGGTCCGCGTACCGGGGGATGCCTTCCGAATCGGGTGTAGATGCCGGTGAACGAGTGAACCGCATCAGGCAAGGTGCCACCAACCCCGATTGATGCGCTTCGTACCACAGTGCACCCTCCTTGCTTGCCAAAGTCGGAAGCAGGCAAGGCGCAGTGGGGCGGGTTAGCCGGCTGTGCGGCGCGAACCCAACGCAATCGTCACGTGCCGAGACGGGGATACCCCACAAAGGCAGGTCCCGGAGTTGCATCCTAACGACGCTGTAGGAAAACCCTCTTCTTTCCCGCCTGCCCCCCACCGGGGGATTTTTCGAAACCCGTCCCCTGGCTTCTCGGATCAAAGCGGAATTCCCGACACAGCGGATCCTAAACCTCGTTTTCTCGTTTCCAGGCCGCTTAGCCCGAATATCTCACCAAGGGGTTGAACCAAGGCCGGTCTCTTTGGAATAACAGGTGTATAATCAATCTGTTATAGCCAGAATTGAGGACGACCTTGCGATGACAGAGTGTAGCGGCGAGCAGCTGGAATTTCACGCCCTGGGCAAGCGGGCGGTGGTGGGAAAATTCGATGGGGCTAAGATCGGCTCCGACGCTGGCGGGCTGCTGCTCGCCGAGGTCGAAGCCAGGATCGGGATCCTCGCGCGCTTGGCCGAGCAGTTCACCGATCACCGCGATCCGGAGGCCATCTCGAGCACAGGGTGCGGGAGCTGGTAGCCCAGCGGGTGTTGAGTTTGGCGCTCGGTTACGAGGCCCTCAACGACCATGACCGGC
>CAZFHV010000215.1:0-5026 GCA_964519095.1 uncultured Chromatiaceae bacterium
AGTGTGACTGGTCCCGGAGCCATCCGAGCAGCCTGAGGCAACGGCCTCGGGCGGTCTCTGAGCGGCACTGGGCTCCCTGGCGCTCGGCGATATAGAAGCGCTCCGCCTGGAGGCAGTCGCAGTGGCCGGTCAGGATGGCCTTCTCGAAGGTACAGGCGGCGGGGTCGAGGGTGCGCAGGGTCTCGCGGAGCTGCTCGCTGTCCATGGCCCAGCCTGATTCAGTCGTTCCCCTGGAGGAAGCGCTGGATCAGGCGGCGATCCCGCTTGTTGGGCCGGGTGTCGGGTGCGGACCCCAGCTCGCGGCGCTCCCGCGCCAGCTCCTGGCGCCGCGCTCGGCTGGCCTCGTCCTCCTCGTACAGCAGGGCCGCTTGGACAGCGGGGCCGCGCTGCCTGGAAAGCCCTCTCACCACTAGGTCCCACTCCAGGGTCCCCTTGGTGATGTGCAGGCGCGTCCCCGGTTGGATGCTGCGCCCCGGCTTGGCCCGCTGGCCGTTCACCTCCACGTGGCCGCCGTTGACCGCCTCACAGGCCAGCTGGCGGGTCTTGAAGAAGCGAGCGGCCCACAGCCACTTGTCGAGGCGGATGGATTCGAGCGCCTCCGTCACGTGGGCGGATCCGGCTCGAGGGTGGAATCCAGGCCCAGGAGGGCGTCCAGCTCTCCCCCGGCATCCAGGGCGGCGATGTCGTCGAAGCCGCCCACCGGCCGGTCGTCGATGAAGATCTGGGGGACCGTGCGCCGGCGGCTCCGCTCCATCATCAGGCGCATCTGCTCGGTGTCGTGATCGACGCGGATCTCGACGTAGCTCACCCCCTTGCGGTCGAGGAGTCGCTTGGCCCGCACGCAGTAGGGACAGAACGCCGTCGTATAGATCTCTACCTTGGCCATCGGCAAGGGGTCTCGCTGGGCTGCGGGGATCGGGATGCTAGCAATTGGAGCCCCGGGAGGCGAGGAAAGCGATCCCGCCAGAGGGTGCCTGGGGTGGCCGCTGGCCACCCCAGGTCTCAGGGGCTAGGGCTTGCCCGGGGTCCGCTCCGCCTCCGCGATCAGGATGGGGGCACGCAGCTCCGCGGGCAACTGCTCGAAGCGCTTGGCGAGCTGGGGCCACATCAGGTTGTAGTAGAGCTCACCCCGAACCAGGGCCACCCCCTTGGCGGGGATCTCGTAGCTGAGGGTGCGCTCCTCGTGTGGCTTGAGGCGGGTGTCCTTGCCCAGCTTGGTGGCCTCGGGCGGTGGGGCCGGCTTGCCCGCATCGTCGGCCATGACATAGACGAGGTAGGCCTGGGGATCGCTCTCGCCGGGGTGTCCCGCCGCGTTCTCCCACACCACCTCGCCCTTGTCGTTGTAGGCGGTGAGCTTGAGGTGAATGTTGCGGAAGGGGGCGCCGGTGGGCAGGGAGTGGGGCTGCTGGTTCTTGAGCAGGACCTTGGCCTTGAGCTTGTCACCCTCCTGCTCGGTGGTCAGGTCGAATACCACGGAGCGTTTGAGCATGGCCTTGTCGTGGCCCCCGCCCATGGAGTGGTCCACGACCCCCTCGGCGATGGGCATGTGGCAGGCCAGGCAGTTCACGTCCGACTTGCTCATGCTGTATTCGCTGCCGGTGAGGCAGAGGGGCACGCCGTGGGGGTTGTCGCGCTGGTCGTGACAGCCCATGCAGGCGTTGTTGGTCTTCATCTGTGTGGGGTTGGCCTCCATGGGCAGGGCAGGGATCTGCTTGCCCTCGAACTCCACTGGCTCGCCCAGGTGCGGGTTGGGTTTCTTGCTGTCCCCGCTGGCCGCAACGGCACCACCGAAGAGATCCCCCGAGGCGCTGAGCTTCTGCAGCCCACGGTTGATCCCCCTGGGGGCCTGGATCTTGTCACTCGCCTCGTAGGCCTGGAGCCCCAGGCGCAGCTTGCCGTCCTCGCCACGAATGCCCTTGTAATTGGTCAGGGTGTGGCAGGCGACACAGTTGACCCCCTCACTGTAAGCCGGCTTGGCGTCGAGCTTGGTGGTCTTGTCGCGGGCCGCGTTGGGGGCGTGGCACTGGAGGCAGACCGGATACTTACCGGATTTCTTGTGAATCTGACCCTCTTGGGTGGGGTCGCCCACCTCGGTCTGGTAGAAGGCGCCGTGAATGGGATCGCCCAGGGCGGTACTCTTGGCGTGCATCGACTTCGACCACTGCCGGTAAACGTCCTCGTGGCAGGTCTTGCAGAGCTCAGAGGGCACCTGATGGAGCTTCTCTGTCTCGGCGGCGACGACGGCGCCGGTGGAACCGAGCGCGAATAGTGACGCGGACAGGGCAATGGCGCCCAACACCTTACTGCACCTCATTACGACTCTCCCCTTGGTTGGTTCCGCGCGGAATTGGCGGCCACATCCTTGTGAATGCAGCAAAAAAAGTCAACCGAGAAAATAGGTTGGTCTTCGTTGCTCAGTAAATGTCGAGGCAACGAAATTGCCTTAAAGATGAGGGGTACTCGATAATGGCGCCGCTCGGTCCCGTGCCCGTCGCTAGGAGTCGTTCAGGATGCAGCGCTTCGGTATTCCCTTCGAGAGGTTCAGACGTATCGGGTTCGGGCTGGTCCTGGCGCTGGGACCCCTCTGGGCCCAAGCGGCCAAGGTGGAGCTGGATCGCTCCCAGTGGGGTCACCCCGCGGGTGAGCCCTGCGTCAGTTGCCACGCCAAGGCATCCGCCGGCCTGACCCAGCAGTGGCGCGACAGCGCCCACGCCAAGGTGGGCGTCAACTGCATGGACTGCCACGCGGCCGACCGCGCCGAGCCGGACGCCAAGGAGCACGAGGGTCAGATCATCGCCACCCTGGTGTCGCCCAAGGACTGCGGGCGCTGCCACAAGGTGGAGCTCGAGCAGCAACAGGGCTCGGTCCACGCCGAGGCCCATAGCCTCATCGCCGAGCGGGTCCCGGCGCTGGCCCACAACCTAACCGGCGCGGCGATGCAGGCGGCGGGCTGTGATCAATGCCACGGCTCCCGGGTCAGGGTGCGGGGGGATGGGACCCTCGATCCCGCCACCTGGCCCAACAGTGGGATCGGGCGCATCAATCCGGACGGCTCCAAGGGCTCCTGCTCTGCCTGTCATGGCCGTCACCTCTTCTCCAAGGCCCAGGCGCGGGAGCCCGAGGCCTGTGTGCGCTGCCATGCCGGGCCCGACTCACCGGACAAGGAGATCTTCGAGGCCTCCAAGCACGGCATGCTCTACGTTTCGGGACGGGACAAGATGAACCTGGACGCGGACGCCTGGGTGGCGGGCAAGGATTACACCGCCGCTCCCACCTGCGTGACCTGTCACATGGGCGCCGCCGGCAAGCTACCCCCCACCCATGACGTGGGGATGCGCAACGCCTGGAGCCTGAATACCCCGGTGTCGCATCAGCAGTACCTGATGGTGCTCGACGACGGCTCCAAACTGGAGCTGCCCGCCTCGGCTGCCCCCCCGACCCGCGGCAGCGAGCTCCACAAGGCCGACGGGGGCATGGCCAAGGTCAAGGCCGTGGCCGCCCCCAAGCAGAGGCGCCAGGCCATGTCCCTGGTGTGCCTGGAGTGTCACAGTAAAGGCTTCACCGAGGCCTTCATGCAGCAGTTCGACGAGGTGGTGGAGCTGTTCAACCGCAAATTCGGCATCCCCGCCCAGGCCATCATGGCGGAGCTCTACGAGCGCAAACTCCTCACCCCGCTAGCCTTCGATGAGCCCATCGAGCTGACCTACTGGGAGCTTTGGCACGACGAGGGCGCGCGTGCCCGTCACGGGGCCGCCATGGCGAGCCCCAACCATGCCTGGTGGGAAGGGATGTACCTGGTGGGGCGGAACTTCTACGGCAGGTTCTTGCCCCAGGTACGGGAGGTGGCAGGGGCCGATGCGGAGGCCATCCTGGAGCGGCACGTAAAGAGCCAGGCGCCCCACCAGTGGCTCGGCAGGCCGGAGGCCGGCAATCCCATCCTGGGCTTCGGCGGGAAGGCCAAGACCGATGGCTAGGTCTCGCTGGCCGGGCTTCATCACCCGCCCCGTCCTCATCGCACTGGTGGTCGGTGGCCTGGGTGGGGTGGGCCTCATGCTTTTCCTGATCGAGTTCGATCACTTCACCAGCACCAATTCCTTCTGCACCGGTTGCCACTCCATGACCTACGCGGAGCGAAGCTACCAGAGCTCGGTGCACTACAATTCCACTTCCGGCGTGCGTGCCTCCTGCGGGGACTGTCACGTCTCCGAGGGGGTGCTCGCGGCCACCTGGGACCACATCAAGGGGACCAAGGACCTGTTCAAGCAGATCTTCGGTCCGGGCTATGACGACCCGGCCATCAACCTCCTGCACCTACCCGAAGCCGCCTTCCACGCCCGCCACTGGTTTCGGGAGACCGATTCGGCCACCTGCAAACGCTGCCATGAGCTGAGCGCCATCCAGGGCAAGCGGACCGACACGGCTGCGATCCATCGGGACGAGACCCGGGGCAAGACCTGCATCGACTGTCACTACAACCTCGTCCACCGCAAGGTCCCAGACCAGCAGACCTTCAAGCGGGAGGCGTGGAATCGCATGGTCGAGGAGCAGCTGGGACTGACACCGGGGACGGCGGCCAGGCTACTCGGCAAGGGTCAGTAGCTGGCGGTGAGCCGTCCCTGCCGCCGCCTCAGTGGAGGCATCGGGACAGGCGCTGCTGCGCGCCCGGCAGCAGGCTCAGCACGAAGGCCCCAGCGAGGATACCGACCGCCGTCAGGAGCGACAGGAGCCCCAGGTAGGGGATCGCCGCGGACGGCTCTCCGAGCAAGGGGGCCAGCCACCCCAGGCCCAGTGCGCTCACCAGCAGGGCCGCTGAGATCAGAACCGCGAGACGCAAACCACTACAGCTCATCTTGGTCGCCTCAACATATTAGTACATAACCATATACTAACTCATGGCCCTGTACTTATCCAGCGGCTGGGTCGCGGCGGGGAGGTATACCCGTCGCGCATGGGTTTTGCGGTAAACGAGGTGCGCGAATCGGGTCTGAGTGCAAGGCGCGCCGACGAGGCATAGCGGACTCTATGG